>CAZYDR010000195.1:0-2535 GCA_964645285.1 uncultured Alphaproteobacteria bacterium | reverse complement strand
TCATGGCCGAGCGCAGCGGCCAGCGGGTGATGTGACGCAGGACCATCAGGCTCGGCTGGTCGAGCACGGTAGTCAGTCGCAGGCGGTCGAATACGCCACGGCGATAGAGCGGCGGGCTGGGCGGCACCATGGCACCGGCCGGCGGCAGGGTCATGGCGCCGCGCAGGGCGCCGGCGGTACCCAACAGCGCGGCGGCAATACTGGCCACGGCGGCGATGGCGAAAATGCTGCCACTGGGCCGGTAATAGAGAAATGGGAAGCGGTAGAACTGAGTATAGAGCTCGGTGATGTCGCGGCCCAGCCAGGCGCCGGCGGCGAAGCCCAACAACACGCCGCCGCCGGTCAGCACCAGCACCAACTTGGCGTAATGCCAGCCGATCGCCCAGGTGCCGTAGCCGAAAGCCTTGAGCAAGCCGATCTGTTCACGTTCGATGGCGATCATCCGCGATACCACCATGTTCAAAAGGAACGCCGACACTGCTATGAAGATCGACGGCATGATCGTCGCCATGATGCCCAGCTGTTCGATCTCGCCGGACAGGAACCAGTTCGACAGCTGATTGTCACGGCCGTAGGCGCCGGTTCCGCCGTAAGGTTCCAGCAGGTCGTCGAGCCGGGCAATGACCTCGGTCAAGGAGGCGTTGCGCAACAGGGTCAAGGATACGTCGTTGAAAGCCCCCACGAGATCGAAGGACGCGGCCAACGCCTCGTGACCCATCCACATGACGCCGTAGCGTTTGTCGTCGGGCAGCAGCGCGCCGGGCGACAGGGAATAAACATACTCCGGCGACAACGCCACGCCGACGATGTCAAGCTGGCGCCGGTGACCGTTGATGGTAGCGCGGAAATGATCACCCGGGGTGAAGTCGTGGGCGTCAGCGAAAGCCTCGGAAATCACCACCTCGTCCGGGCGGCCGGGCGAGACCGAGCGCCCAGCCCGCATCGCCAAGGTGTTGAGCCCCGGCGAGCCGCGTTCGGGAATCGAAATCAGGCGACCGACGGCGGGTTCGTCGAGGCCGGCAATATCGAGGGTGACGTCCCTGACGATGCGGGTGTCCACCGCCTTGACCCCAGGAATCCTGGCGATCGACACAGCGAGCCGTTCGGGCGCCCGTTTGACCACCGCGAAGACGTCGGCGAAGCGGTAGCGCTCATAATACGCCGCCCGGGTCTGATCGAGAGATTCCAGGGTCCCCATCCAGGTGACGAAGGTCGCCACGCCGCCGCCGATGACCAGGGCAATTGCCAGGGTCTGGCCCTTGATGCGCCAAAGATCCCGTAGCAGCTTGCGGTCGAGGGCTTTCATTGCGTTACCAGCTCAAGTCCGCCGCCGCGACCCGCTCGGCGTGGGCGGCGACATTGACGATCTGGCCGTTGGCAAAGGACAGCACCCGATCCGCCATGCCGGCAATTACTGCGTTGTGGGTGATCAGCGCCGTGGTGGTGCCGAGTTCCCGGTTGACGCTCTCGATAGCCTGAAGCACGACGATTCCGGTTTCGCTATCGAGAGCGCCGGTGGGCTCGTCGCACAGCAGCACATCCGGCCGCTTGGCAATGGCTCGGGCAATGGCCACCCGCTGTTGCTCGCCGCCGGAAAGCTGGGCCGGAAAATGATCGATCCGGTCGGCCAGGCCGACCATCGCCAGAGCGTTAACAGGGTCGAGCGGATCGCGGGCGATCTCGGTAACCAGGGCGACGTTCTCCCGGGCGGTGAGGCCGGGAATGAGATTGTAGAACTGAAAGACGAAACCCACATGGTCGCGGCGAAACAGGGTCAGCCGCCGGTCACTGAGAGCGGTCAATTCCGTATCGCGGAAAAACACCCGCCCCCTGGTCGGCGCGTCGAGGCCACCGAGAATATTGAGCAAGGTCGATTTGCCGCTGCCCGACGGGCCGAGCAGGACCACCACCTCGCCCTGAAAAATGGTCAGATCAACGCCGCGCAGGACCTCGACCACCACATCGCCGGTGCGATAGGTCTTGGTCAGTCCCTCGGTGGTAAAGGCGGCCTCTCGTGCCGCCGCCATCGGGCCGGGCGTCATGACGTCACGATACCATGGGGTTATTTCAAATTACGCCGCGCTTGCGCAAGCCTGCCAGATCACCGTCAGACAATTCGAGCAGATCACCGAGAATTTCGTCGGTGTGCTGACCCAGGGTCGGCGGTGAATGGTCGTACGACGTCGGTGTCGCCGACATTCTAATGGGCGAGGCGATGAGATGGACAGGGTCCGGCGTCAACGTATGGTCCATCGCGATTTCCATACCACGGGCTTTAACCTGAGGGTCGTCGAATACCTGGTCGAGATTGTTGATCGGCCCGCAGCTCACATTGCAGGCTTCGAGCCCCGCCAGCCAGTGCTGCGAGGGCTGGGCCGCGAACACCGGTTCGAGCCGGGCGACGACTTCCTCGCGGCGCCGCACCCGCTCCGCATTGGTGCTGTAGCGCTCATCCGTGGCCAGTTCCGGAATGCCAGCGAAATCGCACAGACGCTGAAACTGCCCATCGTTGGCCACCGCGAGGATGATATGACC
>CAZYDR010000194.1:0-2555 GCA_964645285.1 uncultured Alphaproteobacteria bacterium | reverse complement strand
GTTCGTCGTCTCGGTTCGTGGCGATCGTCGGCTGCGACTCGGTCATCGGGCCCAATCCTCGTGGTAGCCAAGCACCTTGTCCAGAGACGGAAGATGGTCCACGGTCGTGTGGAACGTGTCCCAGATGACCTCCAGGTCTTCGGCGTCGAGCCCGTAGAGGTGGGCGACGACAGCGTCGAGCTCGGCGACCAGGTCGTTCTTGTCGGCCTGGGTGGTCACCGAACCAACGGGTACGCCGACCGCTTCAGCCCACGAGGCGTACCGGTCGTCCACGGCGGCGAGCCGCCCAGCGATTTCGACGGTACGTAGGTACCGGTCGTCGGTTTGGTCCGGGTTCGGGATCGGGAACCGGTTGAAGATAAAGAAGTTCAAACCCAGTTCAACGACCCGTCTGGCATACCAGTCCAACGGCACCGAACTGAGTACTCCGAGCAGGTAGGCCTCGTCGGTCGGCTCTCCCCTTTTCCAGAGAATGTATGGAGCCTTGTTGTTGAGAGTCACGTTGGGCGAGATAAGTGAAGCGATAACCGTTCGGCCATCTGTTGCTCGAACGATGTCACGGAACGCGATCCTGCAGTTCTGTGCGGGCAGCCTTGACTCGTCGTTGATCCAGTCGTCGTCGAAGCCGTAGAAGACGCTGTTCTTCTTAGTCGCACCGAATTCCCGTCGTCGCTGCAGTTCGGTGAGGGCCACGTCCGGATCCGCCCACCCTTTTCGCTTACCGGTGTCTGGCTTCCAGAGGTCGAACGAGGCACCGCCGAAGACGGGTAGTGCGGCGGGGGGTTCGGTGTCGAGATCTGCATGGAAGAAGCGATCCGGGTTATTTTTCGTGATCTTGTCATTCGTTGCATGGAACTCGCTGACAGGTCGACAGGCCCATGGCCGGAGGTCTTGGTCGTCGAAGTTCGGGTGGGCGCGGACCTTGGCGAACACGTCGCCAGCCTCGGGGGTGGGGATCAGCGGGAAGGCGGCACCTTCGCTCCATTGCCTAAGGCTCGAAGCCTTTAGCACGATCGGAGGTCTAGCTCTACCTTCGATGTATTGGTTCAGCGACTTGAAGGGGCCGCGGATGGCCACCTCATCGTCGGGAGTACCGGTCTTCCTAATTGATACCAAGGCGATCGTGATCAGATCTCCCACGTCCTCGAATAGCCAGCCACCCCGATTCTGACCAATCGAGACTTCCTGAAAGTCGCCGTGATCCAGGACGTGTTCACGCCAAGCCGAACTTCCTTTCGTCGACAAGGCACTTCGAGGCAGGACGACGCCCACGGTTCCGCCTTCTGCAAGTTGTGTCCAGAACCGCCAACAGAAGGCTTTGTAGAGGTCAGGATCGCCTGTCCCCATCCCTGGGAACACTGGTTCAGCGCGTTTCTCTGCAGATCGGGGTGCCGTCAGTGCGGTTCGGATTACCGTGGCGTCGGCCAAGGCGCGTTCGAGTTCTTCGACGAGTTCCGGCCGTTGCTCCCTCAACCCATCAATGATGCGGTTCTGCTCTGCTACGGGCTTGCCCTGGAGGCCTGGATGATGAGTCGTCCAATAGCCGAGTTCTTCGACGGTTACCTCTTCCCAGGGTGGATTGCCGACGATGCAGTTGAACCCGGGGTTCGTCCCGGAGAAGACCTCCGGTAATTCGAGTGGGAAGTGGATGGGCCGTAGAGTCGCAAGTAGTTCCTGAACTTGCTTTGCCGAGTGACGGGCGTCGACCACCGAGGTTTCGGCTAGTGCCATGGGTTCGACATCGATGAAGCCGGCGCGCTTGAGCACGATCAGGTCGAGTAGTCGCCTCATCGGGTTGAGCGCTTCTTGGGCCTCGTCAACGGCTTGGCGGGCGGCTTCGATGTCGGTGATCTTGGCGTCGTTGACCGTGGCCAGTCGTTGAAGTTGCCGGCTGGCTTCAGAGAGTTGGTCGGCGATCTGGTGGGTGAGGAAGTTATCTTGCCCAAGGAAGTCGTCGACCTCGTCGATCGTGCCGATCCCGGTTAGGGAGTTGCCGATCCGTAGGTTGTGGTCGAGGAACCCGAGGGGAAGGCCAGCGACGAAGGTGTGGATCCAGATCGACAGTCGGGCGAGTTCGACGGCGACCGGGTTGAGGTCGCATCCGAACACGCATCGGCGGGCGATCAGGCGTCGCAGGATCTGGGTGTCATCGATCCGATAGCTATCGGACAGGTCACCGAGCTGGTTTATGGCCGCCGTCCGGAGCGCCACGAGTTCGGCGTTGACGGGGCCGATCGGGTTCTCGACGAGGAACTTGGAGAACGCTGCTTCGAGGTGGTCGATGGCCGCGACAAGAAAGTGTCCAGATCCCATGGCGAGGTCCGCGCACCGGAACTCGAACAGCCGCTTGGCAGCGCCTGCCTCGTCACCGCCACCGAGGAGAACTAAGACCTCGTCAAGGTGGCCATCAAGTGCTGGTGCAAGGGCGGTTTTGAGGAGGTGTTCGACGGCGAATGGTTTGGTGAAGTAGCTGCCGGTGCTCTTGCGTTCGCCGGACCGGTTGTGGAACCACGGTGCTCCCTCCGGGGTGTGGACTTCGTCCCCGGATTCCGCAC
>CAZYDR010000193.1:0-2588 GCA_964645285.1 uncultured Alphaproteobacteria bacterium | reverse complement strand
ATAAGTGGACCATCATTGGGGGCAGGTCACTACTTCGTGGCGATTCGTTCGGTTCTGGACCTTACGATGTGGCCATTTCCGAGTCCAAACTGTAGGGTAGGCGCATTCGCCGAAAGGCGAACAGCATGAAGCACTACTTCTTCTACCGCAAGAGCGAGAATCTCGCTGCCAATCCATTTTCAGTGAGCGATCAGTTCAAGAAGGTGCGTCGTGGAGATGTCTTGGGAAATTGACATGACAGCAACGCATGTGACCATCGGGGCCAACGTCGATTTCAGTGAATACCTGGAGAGAGCCAAGACGACGGGGTCTGTAGGTGAGTGGCCTGTCAAGAAATCGGCGAAGGTTGGTGATCGCGTTGTGTTCCTCATCCCGTCGATGCACGGCGACCTTCGCGCATACGGGTCGATTGCTGGCGAGCCGAAGCTTGGAAGCTGGGGCGACAGTCCTCGCTACTTCGCTGAGGTCAAAGACGTTCACGCGATTGTGCCGTCAGTGCCAATCGCGCTGATTCGTCAAGCGTTCCCTGACTGGGCCTGGGCTGGCTACGCTCGTATCTACACAACTGTGCCGCACGATCTCAGCGAGGAATTCTGGCAGCTAATCAAGAACCCCCCGCTAGCCTACGACACGCAAGACCCACCGGAACGAATCGAGTCTGTCGTTTCACGCTTCATTCGTGATACGGCTGCAGCAAGGGCTTTGAAGGCCAAGTACCGTTTCAAGTGCCAAGTATGTGGCCTCACCTTGCCGCACGGTGACGGTCAGCACTACGTTGAAGCGCATCACCTTCGTCCTTTGGGTCGCCCACACGATGGCCCTGATGCCGAATCCAACATGCTCGTACTATGCCCCAATCATCACGCACTGTTTGACCTGGCCGTCCCGCGTTTCGTGAACGAGCGCACACTCAAGATCAACGGGAAGAAGCACTCTTTGACGCTCAAGCATGCAATCGCAAGAAGCAATATTCGGTACTACACCAAGCACGTCATACGTTGACGGCGGCCCGTGCGCTCAGCATGGACTCGTAAGACGGTCGCTCGATGCCGGAACGGCAAGAACTCGCCCTTAGACCTGCACCAATAAAACTCCGAAATCCTGACCGGGTGTTCGCCTCGGAAGGCCGGGGTTCTTGGGGAGGTCGCCTTTCCATCCTGTCTGCGTCTTACGGAACTGTCTTCTGAGCGGCCCACCTGAAGTGTTCCACTGGAAATCCGCCCGGCCGGATGTATCGTTAACGCCCAGGAGGACGTCGGCTTGTCTAGCCGACGTCAGACCCTCGACCGACGTGGTCGATTATCACTAGTCTGCTGAGCCGAGGCCAGCCCCTCGACCGTCACGGTCGATGGTCACAGGCCTAAGAGGCCGATGACCGCGACGCTCGGCCAATGTGGTCGATGATCACAGGCCTCGGAGGCCGAGGCTTACTGCAGGACTGGCAGGTTCAGGGCGTCAAGGCTTTGTCAGCTTCAACGTGGGCTCCACGACAGGCTCAAGCGCCAGCGCGTCCCGCCATAGACTCTTGAAGTAATCCGGCCCAGGGGTGAGGCTCCAGTTCGTCTCATCGTGCAACCGTTGCGCGAATCTGACCATGCCAGGCGACTCAGGGAAACGCAGGCGCCGAGGGTCCAGATCACCCAGACGCACTCGGTCGAGGCCATCGGCGTCCTTGAGCAACCAGGTCAACCGCCAGTACTCGTTCTCGCGCGCAAGTTCCTCAGGTTGGCAATGGTGGCTCACAGCGGTTTCGATGCTGGCCATGTCCTCGGTCCTGACACCGCCTCGGGTCAGTAGGTCCTGGGTATCCGGCATCGTGGCGAGCTTCCTCCAGGCGTCTGCGCCGTGTCGATAACACCGACCATCGTGCCTCCGGGCCAGGTCGTGGAGGTAGACGCATGCCCACAAGCGCGGCGCTTCATCACCGAAGCCGGTCGCCTCGAGCAGCCGGAATGCATGAACCATCACACGCGCCACATGCGCCTGTCCATGGATCTTGCTGGCGTGGGTGAAGTGGTCTGGCGTGGGAATCAGCTCAGCGGGTGACAGTTGGCCGAGGATGTCTGGGATCACCATAGATAGAAGTGGCTCGATTCGATGAAGATCCTATCGTTGCTCCTTTACTTGGGAGATGCGAGAGAAAGAACCCGAACGATCTCAGCTGGGACCTCGGCAGGGCCATGCCGTCCAGGAGGCGTTGCCACCGTTTTTCTTTCCGCCGGCCAGGAACCCCTCGCAAAGCGTTCCTCCCACCTGTCGCCAGTACCATCGAGTCATCGGCGTCTGCTTACTCATTGAAGCCCTCCAAGACCGGCACGAATGTCTCGGATCATCCGCTCCCTGACTTCGACATCACTCCGCCGAGCAGAGTAGTGCATCACTTCGTGCACACGAATTCCAGCGTCGTAGACTTGAATCGCAATATGAGTGTCGCAGTTCATGGGCCCTCCTTTCCTTTGTCGATGATTTGCATCACGATATCTCTTCTTCGCTGTCGGCGCGACCGGCCGCATGGCCGATCATCCACGCCATCATTGACCTTGCCCCCTTAAACCGGTCCAAATCTAGAGAGAGGATTTTGGGCCGAG
>CAZYDR010000192.1:0-2637 GCA_964645285.1 uncultured Alphaproteobacteria bacterium | reverse complement strand
TCGGCGCCCCAGGTCTTGATCGCCGCCTCGCAGCGCCTGACCTCGATCACGCCCGGCACTTCGCCATGCAGCGCCACGCGCCAGTAGAAACCGTTGCCGCCCATATACATCAGGCGGCCGCCCTTCTGGGTGAAGTCGAACACCGCATCGCGCATCTGCTTGGAATAATATTCCGGATGGCCGCCGGTGATGATGACGGTATGCGGCTCGATCGCGTCGGTGCCCTCATAGTGGATGTCTTCGTCGGTCACGACGTCATAGTCGAAACCGAAACGCTCCATCCAATCGATGAAATAGAGATCGAGGTTAAATTCGCGCAAATTGGTGTCGTTGACGCCGAAGCACGACCACTGGGTTTGGTATTTCGGCCGCATGTTCATGATCGGCCTGAGGCGCGAGGAATAGCACACGCCGGAGCCGTCGGAATGGGTATCGTAAAGCGAGGCGCCATATTCGCGGTGCTCATTGAGGAACATATGGGCGTCGTGCAAGACCGAGACTTGCCCCGTCAGCACTTCTGCGATCGGCCCGTTGAAGGCGAGATGCTCGTTGGCATAGGCCATATAGTGAATGGTCGGCAGGATGAAGGCGATGCGCGCACCCTTGCCGCGTTCCGGGCGGACGGCAAAGGGGATATATTCCTCAGCCCCGCCGGCTCTGAGGCGGGCGGCGTAGATGCCGCTTTTCAGGCCCTTCGGCACGGTCAGCTCGAAATCCACATCCCAGCCGGCGTCATAAAGATCGTCATCGTGAAAATGTATGGCGCCATATTCATCCTCGGCGTGGCGCCAGCACAGTTCGGCACCGCTCCAATTGGCGCCGGTCATGCCGCGCGCCGGCAGGTTGACGATCTCGCCATCCATTTGGCGGCTGCTGATATCGCTGATTTTGATCGAGCTGATGTCGCGCGAAAAATCCCAGGCGGCGAGCACCGAGGTGGTGAGGCCGCGCGGGATGCTGTTGCCCTTTAAGGATTCGATCTCGGTACGGCTGAGCGCCCGGTCGGAAATTCTCGGCCCATCGATCTTGCCATTGTAGAAATTGCTGCACACCACACGGCTGCCGGCTTTCTTGTCATAAAGCGCGGCAATTGTGAGCGGCGATTTGTTGCCCGCTACTTTGGCCAGGCTCACCTTTTTGCGCGCCGTGCCGCCATGCTTCACGCCGACATAGTCGCGCGCCGGTTCCTGATAGAGCCGCACTTCCTTCTTCTCGGCATCCCAACTGGCCGCCACCATATACCAGTGGCGCGACAGCAATGCCTTGCCGAGCGAGACTGTTTGCGCTTTGCCCTTGCCATTGCCGAGCATCAAGCCGAGCGAACCATCCGCGGCGATGACCATGGCGAAGCCGCTTTTGTTGCGCTCGTTCCATTTGCCGAGAATGGCCTGTTGGCCGCGCTCCGGCGTGGTCGGCCAGATCATCGCCTGGACGGTGAAGCTTTTCAGGCCTTCCAGCGCCGGATTGCTCTCGACGATGGCGTAGGAGCCGGCATAAATCTTTTGTTTGCGCCCCTTGTAGCGCTTGTTGGCCGGGGTGCGGATCAGCTTTTCCTTGAAGTCGGGCCCGTCGGGCGAGCTGTCGCCGCAGATCAGCTTGACGATATCGGCGCGGTATTGGCCGAGCTCGCAATTGACCATGAATTTGATCGTCTCGCCGGGACGCGCGCTGACACGGTCCGAATAGCCGGTGATCTTGAGCATCGACCGTCTCCCTATTTGTGCCTTCGTGGCGATCTTAGCCCTTGCGGGCGCGGCTTAAAAACCATTTTCCGCAATTCGATCAACTTGCCTGGACAAACCGCCGCGCCCGCTTAGGATACGGCCAAACGCCGAAAAGGAACTTTTACCATGGCAGTAGATCCAAAATATCTCGGGCCCGACACGCTCAGCCTGCACGCCGGGCAACGCCCCGATCCGGTAACCGGCGCGCGCGCCACGCCGATTTATCAGACCACGTCCTATGTATTCGAAAGCACCGAACATGCCGCGTCGCTGTTTAATCTCGAGCGTGCCGGGCATATCTATTCGCGCATCTCCAACCCCACCGTGGCGGTGCTGGAAGAGCGCATTTCGGCGCTTGAGGGCGGTGTCGGCGCGGTCTGCACGGCAAGCGGCCAGGCGGCGCTCCATCTCGGCGTGGCGACGCTGATGGACGCCGGCTCTCATATCGTCTCCTCGGCTTCGCTCTATGGCGGCAGCCACAATCTGTTCGCCCATACCCTGCCACGCTTCGGCATCGAGACGAGCTTCGTCGATGCGCGCGACCCGGAGGCTTTCGCGAACGCGATCCAGCCCAATACGCGGCTCTTGTTCGGCGAGACGCTGGGCAATCCAGGCCTCGATGTGATGGACATGCCGCGTATCGCCGGGATCGCCCATTCGAAGGGCCTGCCGCTGATGATCGACAACACTTTCGCCACCCCCTATCTGTTCCGCCCGTTCGAGTATGGCGCCGACCTGATCATGCATTCTGCGACCAAGTTTCTCGGCGGGCATGGCGTTGCCATCGGTGGGGTGATCGTCGATGGCGGCACGTTTGATTGGGAAGCGTCGGGCAAATTTCCCACTTTGAGCGAGCCCTATGACGGCTATCACGGCCTCGATTTCGCCGAGGAATTCGGCCCCGGCGCCTTTA
>CAZYDR010000191.1:0-2640 GCA_964645285.1 uncultured Alphaproteobacteria bacterium | reverse complement strand
GGCCCGTCGGGCCCGATCCGCACGTTCCCACGAACCCGGCCCAGAACGGGTCGCCGGACCGCCGGCCGATGTGGGCGGCGTGGGCGGTCAGGCGTCGGATCATGTCGTCGGTCTGTTCCGCGAAGTCAGTGCCGGTCGGATAGGACAAACAGAATGCCGTCGCCTGTTGGCCATTCATGCCGCCAACGGCGACGCCGACGGCGCCGAAGCCGGGGAAGGTCGTCCCTTCGGCCATGGTCCATCGCCGGTGGCGCGCCTGGCGCAATCGTTCCAACAGTTCCTCGACGGTCATCCTGAAGTCGGTCACCGGGTAATGCAGACCCGGCGCGTGCATGGCCCGCACCGTTTCGTCATCGAGGCGGGCCAGCAGGGCCGTGCCGATCGCCGTCGTGAAGGCCGGCACCCGATAGCCGGGCTCGAGCACGAAGCGAACCGGATAAGAACCCTGACGAACCCGCAAAACGACGAGATCGGCGCCGTTGAGGACGCCGATATAGCCGGTCAACCCGAACTCTTCGACCAGGGAATCGACGGCCTCGTCGACCAGATCCAGGATGCCGAGATGGGCCTGATAAAGGGTGCCCAGTCTGAATGCCAGGGGCCCCGGTCGATACCGCCGCGTCCCCTCGTCGCGCTCGACAAGGCCGTGGAGCATCATTTCGCGCAGGAGTCGCGAGATGGTGCTTTTCGGGACGTTCAGGCGGCGCGCCACTTCCGAAACGCCCAATTCCGGACGCTCGGACGAAAAGCACTGAAGGATGTCGATGCCGGTTTCGAGCGAGCTCATCAGTTCCATAATGTGGGACGCGTTCTATTATATAATACGACCGCTTCGCTTCGAGCGTCAACTGGAAGGCTATTGCGGTGGCGATCGTCGCTGATCAGCAAGGATGAAAACCTGTTCAAGGGAGGCCTATCGATGACACCGGGATCGCTTCTCGACAGGATTGACGATCAACACGCGCTCGAGTTCCTGGCCTCGATGGTGCGCATCAAGACCTACAGCGGCACCGCCGGCGAGGGCGAGCTGGCCCGTTTCATGGCTGGGGCGATCGGCGAGTTGGGAATGACCGCCGACCTGACGGAGGTCGAGCCGGGACGTCTCAACGCGATCGGACGCTGGCCCGGTGCCGGCGGCGGCTCCAGTCTCTTGTTCAACGGCCATCTCGATACCAATCCCGCCACCGACGGCTGGACGGTCGACCCCCTGGGCGGCCTCTATGACGACGACTTCATCTACGGCATCGGGGTCTCCAACATGAAAGCCGGCGATGCGGCGGCCGAACTTGTTGCTAGGCTCGAAGGGGCGGCCACGGGTTTTCGGCGCGTTATTGGACGTGGTGGGCATGGACTAATTATACAAATAAATTTTGTAAAATAAAGAATGAAATACGATGCCAACGTCCGGCTCCATTCCTCGTCCCGACCTCACCAGCCCACCCTGAGCATGCCGGACGAGCCGACCCCGTACGTAGCCGCTACTGCATGTGTGGGAAGAGCCGCTACTGGAACCCATCTAGGGCCCGTAAGGGCTTCCCTACCCCTCAGTACGCAACCTGCGGAAGACAACACTTAGGGGCGACAGTTGGGGGTAGGGCGTTATACGTCGATGCGAAACAGGGCCAGAGGCCCGATCTCATGTTCCAGGAACGAGCGAACATCGTCGGCTGGACGATTGGAAAGGCAGCGCGTGGGCGTGGGGCCCCGCTGACCCCGTCGACGGAACCGGTAGGTGCGGAGTTTTAGGTCGCAATCCTTATAGGTATCCTTATAGGGAATCCGACCTATAACCTTCCTGTCCAGAATGGCCCGTTTAGCGGCCGGAACATCCTTGAATATGTCCGGAAAATTTCGGCTGAGCCACTTAGGGTCGAGCGGGAGGATGCCGTCCGACCGGCCAAACGCCTCGCCCAGCCGATCACGCCCTCCAGCTCCCCCCTTGCCGGCTCGCCCGACCAATCGTCGGTAGGGAACTAACTCGTCTGCCGGCAAAGTCGGGAAGGCGTTGATCAGGTAAACCGTCGCCGGGTTTTCTCGGTGGACTAGTCGTAAACGCCCCACAGCCTGAATAATTTCCGCATCGCAAATTGTGCGCCGCACCGCCTCGCAAATCGGATCAGGATGACGCCAGGTGAGAACACCTTCACCGGGCTGGTCGCGACGCCCCTTCAGGGGCCAGCCGACGACGCGCCGTTCATACTCGCCGATCAGTTCAAGCGGTGTCTCTCGGTCGTAGAACAGCGCTCTGGCAGTGTGTTCAACCGCATGGCATGGCGGGAGGGTGCTGCCGACGACCAGGGCCACGTCGCGGTCCTTGTGATTGTCCCGTCCCCGGAAGTTTTGAAAATGTTCCGAAACCCAGAGCGGGTTCCCGTCCTCCTCGCCCACGGCATCAGGTAGTTTAATCCCTTCCTCCGCCGCCTTGTTTATAACCAGCAGCCCTGGTCCGGCTCCCTGGTCCGCCAATTGGCCGAGAAATTCTGATATCTCCTGCCGGTACCTTTGCCCCGGATCGCCGGGATCAGTGATCCGGCCCTTGGACGCCGAGAACCCAGTAGCCTGGACAACTTTCACCTTCTCTTCGGCATTAGAGCATTCTGCATTTAGATTGAAGCATATCCGGAATTTCTGAAATAGTTT
>CAZYDR010000190.1:0-2760 GCA_964645285.1 uncultured Alphaproteobacteria bacterium | reverse complement strand
GAGGTTGTTGATGCTCTCGTGGTATCTCCGGTGATTGTAATGATCGACGAATGCTCCATTCGGGCGTCGACCAAGTCGGGGGTCGGGACATCGGCGCCTGGCATACGCCCCATCAACAATGCCAGGATCGTCGCACCGAAAGCATGAACATAGGCCTCACGCCCCCCTGGCCACGACCCAACGGCGCGACGCTGGCTCGTTCGAGGGGCTCGAAAGCGGACGGCTGGCACTGACCGGGAACACTTGAGACACCGTCACCCAAGACCACCTGGCGGCCCAATTCGTCGGCGTAGAACAGGTTGTGAGGATGAACCGCGCAATGAACGATAGACTGTGTGTGAAGCGCCGACAGAGCCTCGATCACGGGCCCCATGATACGCCGTTTCACTTCGTTCTCGGTCATGGCATGGGCACCCTGTGGCGACATTACATGACCACCGGTCGGGAATTCCAGAATAATTGTTCGGTGGGCGGTGCCGGGTCCGCCAAACGGTACGGTTCCGGCATCCACAAGGCGCACCAGATGACGGTGATCAAAGCCGATCAACATGGCAGTTTCTTCGCTACGCGGCGACAACGTCTGGTCGCCAACCAGCGCGTACAGGTCGAGCGGCCCGTGCTGCTCGTCCTCGACACGGTATGCCTGAGTGGCGCTGGTGCCATATGACGGCAAGGGGGCGCTCCGGACAATACGGTAGCGACTGTTGAGTATCATGTCTTCAGGCGAGCTCAGAACGTCGTCCTGCTCGGCCTCGGCCAACGCCGCTGCCTGGGCGTTCATTGCTTAACTCCTGATACCAATCGGCGGAGTGCCATCATGGCTCAGGATATAGCCTTCAAAGCTGTAAAATAGTGTTAACGCAGTGAAGCGTAAGCCGCTTGATTCCTCGCGTTTTGGCGCCTGGACCCAGAGTTAACTCAGTCGTGGAACGGATCTCGCACCAGGATCGTGTCGTTACGCTCGGGACTGGTCGACAACATGGCTACCGGCGCGTCGATAAGTTCTTCGATACGGCGGATATATTTTACCGCGCTGGCCGGCAATTCGGCCCAGGACCGGGCGCCGCGTGTGCTTTCGCTCCAGCCTTCGTGTTGTTCGTAGATGGGCTCGACTTCCGCCTGGGCAGTCATGGATGCCGGCAAGCGGGAAATGGTCTCGCCGCGATAGCGATAGCCGGTGCACACGGCCAATTCTTCGATCCCATCGAGAACGTCGAGCTTGGTCAGGGCGATGCCGTCGATGCCGCTGATCCGGATGGCCTGGCGCACCATGACCACGTCGAACCAGCCGCAGCGCCGGGGGCGCCCTGTCACCGTGCCGAACTCATGGCCCCGTTCGCCCAGGCCGCGGCCGATGTCGTCCTCAAGCTCGGTCGGGAACGGCCCGGCGCCAACTCGCGTGGTGTAGGCCTTGGTGATGCCCAGCACATAGTCGATGGCGCCAGCGCCCATGCCGGTGCCGGCCGCCGCCTGGCCCGCCACTGTATTGGACGACGTGACGAAGGGATAAGTGCCATGGTCAATGTCGAGCATGATGCCCTGGGCGCCTTCGAACAGAATGCGCCGGCCCTTGCGCCGAGCTTCGTCGAGGATCTCCCAGACCGGCGCCGCATAGGATAGAACCCGCGGCGCTACCTCATTCAGGGCGTTGAGCAGTTCGTCCTTATCTTCCTCGGGCAGGCCCAGACCACGCAACAGGGCGTTGTGATGCGTCAGCAACTCGTCGATCTTGGCCGACAGCCCGGCTAGGTCGTCGAGATCGCATACCCGCAACCCGCGCCGCGCCACCTTGTCTTCATAGGCCGGCCCGATGCCACGGCCAGTGGTGCCGATGCGTCCGTCCCGGGCCCGATCGAGACGCCCGTGCAACGGCAGAATCAATGCTGCAGTCTCGGAAATAATGAAGTTCTCCGGCGTCAGTACCACACCCTGACCGGCGATGGCGTCGATCTCCTTGAGCAGCGCCCAGGGATCGATCACCACGCCATTGCCGATGACCGACAGCTTGCCGGGGCGTACCACGCCCGACGGCAGCAGGCTCAGTTTGAAAACCTCGCCGTTGACTACCAGGGTATGGCCGGCGTTGTGGCCGCCCTGATACCGCGCCACCACATCGGCGCGTTCCGACAACCAATCAACAATCTTACCCTTACCCTCGTCGCCCCATTGGGCACCGACGACGACCACATTGGCCATTACTCTAGCTCCCCCAGCCCGACACGCCGCAGGTCACCGGCCTGGGGCCGGTTACCAGCTTCGATAGTCGCGCGCGTTGTCATGAAATTAGCAACGGTGACGCCTTGCGACGAAACCCCACTCCGTTGTTACGGACAGAGTTTATCACGCCACGCCGTGCAGCCAAGCCCGCGTTGCTCGTCAGGCCAAGATTCTGGTGATTTCCTCGCTATCATTCTCGATGAAGCTGCGGGCGAGGTTGGCCATTTCGCGGTAGAAGAACAATTCCGCCCGATCAACCACCTTGTCATAGAACATCGGCGCCCATCGGCCCAGGTGTTTTTTTCATGAAGTCGCGCTCAATCGTCATAAGGCGCCGCGCTTCGGCTACCTCGCCGGCGCGCCAGGCGCCAGCTTCGCGGTCGGTGATCTCCTGCATGAATTCGAGTTCGACGGCAATGTAATCGGGCAAACCGTTGTAGTCCTCTGCACATTCGAAGCCACAGTTGCCGATAAAGGCGATCACGTCATTCAATCGTATCTTCGCGGCCCTGGCGGGCCAGGCGGGTAATCCGGACCAGGTGA
>CAZYDR010000189.1:0-2900 GCA_964645285.1 uncultured Alphaproteobacteria bacterium | reverse complement strand
CACATTCGCCCCCATCAGGCTCTGAACATGCGTCCACCGGTGCCCGAGACTCTATTAGAAAATGGTACATAGATAGGGGGCTTTACAAGTTTAATCTATGGCCGGATGCTTGCGGTGCCATTCGGTGGCTTGCTCGTAGGCCTGGGCGATGCGCAGGATACCGGCCTCGTCGAAAGCCTTGCCGGCGATCTGCAGGCCCACCGGCAGGCCGTCGCCGGCGAAGCCGCAGGGTATTGAGATGGCGGGCAGGCCGGTCAGATCGAAATGCTCCGTATTGCGCCACCGCAGCAGGCCGTGCTTCGGCGGATCGTCGTCGATAGGGCCGGCGGTGACGGCCTGGGTCGGCATGATGACGCCGTCGTAGCCGGTGAACAGGCGCCGGGTGCCGTCACTTAGCCGGCGCCGCGTCCGTTGCGCCAGCAGATATTGCTCGGCGGTGAAAAAGGCGCCAATGGTTATGGCTTCGCGCAGCTCGTCGCTGAAGCCCTCAGGCTGTTCGCGAACCTCGCGGCCGAACCGCGCCGCCGCCTCGACTGAAATAATCAGTGTGCTCGCCGCCCGGCTTTCCGCCATGCCGGCGATTTCCACGTCTTCGATGGTGGCGCCGAGGCCGCTCAGCGTGTCGATGGCGGCTTCCATGGCATGGGCTACGCCGGGGCCGCAATCGTCGAAGAAATAGGATCGGGCGACGCCGATACGCCCGCCCCCGATACCCTGATCAATGATCGCCGTGTAATCGGGCACCGGATGGTCGACGGTTGTCGGGTCGAGCGGATCGTGGCCGGCCAGAACCTGCAACATGAGCGCCGCATCCTTGACGCTTCGGGTCATGGGGCCGGCGTGATCCATACTCCAGGCCAGAGGTACGGCGCCAAATTTGCTAACCCTACCGTATGTCGGTTTGAGGCCGACAATACCGCAGCACGAGGCCGGCTGGCGGATCGAGGCGCCGGTATCGCTGCCCAGGGCGCCCATGGCCAGCCCGGCCGCGACCGCCGCCGCCGAACCACCGCTTGAGCCGCCCGGATGGCAGACCCGGTCCCACGGATTGCGCACCGGCCCATAGTGGGGGTTATTGCTTTTGGTGCCGTAGGCTAACTCGTGCATGTTGGTCTTGCCCAGGAGCACGGCGCCGGCATCGGCCAGACGCGCCACGGCACTGGCATCATGATCGGGCCGCCAGTCGGTGTAGAGTTTCGAGCCGGCGGTCGTGCGCACGCCTCTAGTAGCGAAAAGGTCCTTTGCGGCCACTGGAATGCCGTGCAGCGGTCCCCGGTAGTCGCCGGCGGCTATCGATTGTTCCGCCTTAGCGGCGCTGTCGAGAGCCTGCTCGGCTGTAACGGTGATGAAGGAATTGAGACCTTGATCGAGAGCCTCGATGCGGGCCAGGGCCGCCTCGGTAACCTCAACTGGCGAAATTTCGCGCGCTGCGATACGGGGCGCCAGCGTAGAAATAGTTGCGTAGGCGAGGTTGTCAGTCATGGTCGTCGCCCAAGGCCGTCATGTGGGGTACGGTGGTTGGCTCGCCGTTATCGGACTTGTCGAGATAGGCTTCCAGCACCCGAACCGTATTGGCCATGGCCTCGACACCGCGGCCCAGCGATCTGACTTCGGCGGCAGTCAGGCGGCGGCTAAAGACATTGAGGGCCAGTTGCTGAATTTCAGGAATTGTCGGTGTCGCCATGGGCCTCTTCCGGATTCGCTCGCCATCGTTTGGTGGCCGCTACGCGTGGGGTAAACCTTGGATATAGCAATTGGCCGTGCGGGTCATTCGATCATACAATTCAGAAAGAATATAATTATGGTAGTAATCTATTTTGTAGTCCACTAAATTGCAGATGCAACAATTTTCTTGAAGAGGGGCCTTGTGCCCATGGATGACATCGTCGCCCGACCGCCGCCGACCACTGAACAGATCGCGCAGCGTTTCGAATTCGCCGTCAAACTCGGCGAATTGGCGCGCCTGTGGCGAGGGCAGATCGATCGTCATTTGCGACCTCTGGATCTTAGTTTTTTGCAGTGGCAAACCCTTACTCAGTTGGCTAGAGCCGACGAATATTTGGTGCAGAAGGATTTGGCGGCCGCGGTCGGTATGGAAGGGCCGACTATGGTTGGCGTGCTCGATCGTCTGGTTGAAAGGGATCTGGTCAAGCGTCGCGTTGCCGCCCATGACCGGCGCGCGAACACGGTCCACTTGACCGATGCAGGCATCGAAATTTTGCGCCTTGCGGAGGTCAAACTGCACGAGCTGCGTGACGTCTTGCTTGCCGACCTGAGCGGCGAGGAACTGGATATCTGCATTCGTGTATTCGGCCACGTTTCAGTAGAGGCCCGCGCCTTTGGCCCGGAACTTGCCGAGGCGGCGGTGTCGTGAACTACCAGGCGTCAAAATCCGCGGGCGGTGGCGATGCTGCCGTGTTGGCCGAGGCCCCGCCCTGGCGGCGCGGCGCGCAGCTCGCCCGTATTGGTCTCTTGACCATGATGGTGGCGGGGCTCGCCGTATGGGCGGCCGATTGGACCCGCAGCGCACTGCTCTACATCCACGAGACCGACGCGCGTATCAGTGCCGACATGGTGTCTGTCAGCAGCCGGGTTGCCGGTTGGGTGGTTGAGCGCAAGGTCGGCATGGGTAGCGAGGTCGCGAAGGGTGGTGTGCTGGCGGTGATCGATCCCCGTGACGCCCAGGCACGCCTCGCGGAATTACAGGCGGAGATCAATCGTATCGAGGCCAAGCGGGCCGAACTGGTGGCCGAAATCGCCATGGTCGATGGCCAGACGCGAAGCCGTATCAAAAGCGAGCGGGCGAGGCTCACCGCCGCCCAGGCCTTAGTCGAGACGGTCGAGCACGAGTACGAGTATGCCGAGCGTGAGCTGGCCCGCGCCCAGCAACTGTCGGAAAA
>CAZYDR010000188.1:0-2930 GCA_964645285.1 uncultured Alphaproteobacteria bacterium | reverse complement strand
CGCCCTGGCCGGTGAGAATGGCGTTGGTGGCGATGGTGCTGCCATGCATGACATGTTCGATCTGGCCGGGCGCAATGCCGGCCAGCTCGCACACCCGGTCGGTGCCGTTTAGCACACCGATCGAGGGATCGGCCGGGGTCGAGGGTACCTTGGCGATGTGGAAAGAACTATCCGCCTCGTTGATCAATAACAGGTCGGTAAAGGTTCCGCCGACATCGACGCCCAAACGATAGGACATATGCTCCCCCGGTTTTTTCCGCGTCGAGTATTTCACGGAAGGACGGGCGATGAAACGGCGGCAAAAGAAAAGGCGGATCGGCAATGCGCCGATCCGCCAGTAAGAGGGGACCCTGAGTAGGGTAAGAGGTCCATGTCTAAAGCCGCGAGGCTGTTTGGGGGGGCCAAAGGCGGCCCGAGCCATGGACTGGCCGTTAGTATGGATGTGGCGTTGGCACGGCGCCCGGACAAATCAACAATTTGTGATGATTGGAATGGGCGCCGGGCGCTTAGGAGTAGTGACGCCCCTGGCGCACGAAGCGGCCATGGACCACGGCACCGATATCGCCGCGCGCGATGCCGATATCGGCAAGCTGGCGGTCATTCATGTTGCTGAGTTCATGGCTGACGCGGCTGCGCTTGTGCCACGAACGGGAGGCATTAATAATGGGTTGTGCAATCATCTCGGTATCTCCTGGATAGGCTGTTTAATAAAATCCCGGAACTTTCTTTCCGGCCGGCTCACCGTGGCTTTGGCGGGCCAAATGATGGTCCGTTGTGTCCGGCGTCTGGGGGGTAATATGGCGTTTTCAGGAAATCTCACAAGCGCCAAGATGGTACTGTTGCTATGCGTATTACACATAGCAAAATAATTTTTGCTCCGCGTTATATTAATAACAGATTAACGCTTCAGCCGCCCCATCGCGTGTGCCCGGGCGGCGTCGCCAAACGCCGTGAAGAGGGCCATGGATAGCGGATTTTCAGTGACCAGCCATTCCGGATGCCATTGCACACCGAGGCAGAAGCCGGCGGTTCCGGCGCCGCTCAGGGCCTCGATCTGGCCGTCCGGCGCCAGCGCCTCGACGCGCAATCCCGGCGCCGGTTTATCGACCCCCTGGGCATGCAGGGAATTAACCGCGACCTCATCTTGCTTTGCCAGCTCCCAGAGCCGCGCGAGGACACCGCCCGGTGTAATGGAAAGGCCATGAACCGGAGCGTATTGCGCCGCGCGCGGCTGTTCTTTGTCCTCGCGGTGGTCGAGCCGGCCCGGAATTTCCTGCACCGCCTGGTGCAGCGTGCCGCCGAGCGCCGCGTTCAGCTCCTGAAAACCGCGGCAGATGCAAAAGATCGGCACGCCGGCGGCTACGGCAGCGCGGATCAGCGGCAAGGTGTGGGCGTCGCGCTGGGCGTCATGATGTGTGCCCTCGGCGCTCGGCGGACCGCCATATATATGCGGCTCGACATTGGACGGGCTGCCGGTAAACAGCAAGCCGTCGATGCGCGCCAGGACCTCATCCAGCGCATGGGCATCGGCGAGGGAGGGCAGGATCATCGCCAATCCGCCGGCGCCGTCATTGATCGCGGTGATATATTTCTCGCCGACGACGTGAAACGGATGAATGCCGATTTCGCGCACGCAGGCGGACAGCGCGATTAGTGGTTTAGCGGGTTCTTGTGCAGCCATCGGACCAGCCGCCGCTCAGCGCTGCTCACGGTTTTCGCGCGGATCGTCGAACACGAACAGCTTGGCATCAAGGTTGATATTGGTCTCGGCGTTAAACAGGGCAACGGTCGTTACCAGCCCTTGCGCATCGATCACCTTCCACTGCTTGAGCTCCATCGGCGCTTCGCTGAAATAAAGCGTCAGGCTGCCGAGGCCCGGATCCTCAGCCTTGACCAGGGTAATGGCGATGGCGCCCGAGCGGCGGCGGAAGCCGGTGACGATCAGATCGTCATTGAAGCTGACATCGCCGGAGCTGAGCGCGCCGAGCGGCGTATCGAAGATCGGCCAGTCGCTGACCTGGCCGAGCTCGGTATCGTGAAAATGCAGCAGCAATCCGTCGCCGACAATCAGCACCGGCGTTGGCGGCAAATATTCGATGCGCAAGCGCCCCGGCCGGCGTAGATAAAACACGCCTTCCGCCGTGCCGCCTTCCGCCGAGGTCTGGAAAAACGAGGCGCGGATCGAATCGACCGAGGCGAAATATTTTTCCGCTCGCTGCACCCAGCCGCTCTGTTCCGCATTGAGCACCGCCGGCGTCGCCATCGCCTGGGCGATTTCATCCGCCGTCGGCTCTTCGGCGCGCGCTGGCGCGAGGGCCAGGAACGCACATAGCGTTAGCACCAGGAGGAGGCTTGCCGTCCGGCGGGCGTGCGCGGGAAATTTCATGCCGATATTATGTAGGCGCTTCTACGTCCAACGACAACATTACTTGCGCGTTTGCGGGCCGGGACCCCGGCTACATTTGAAACGAGCCAACTTCGCCGGCCAGCACTTCGCGCTTGCCCGCGTGATTGGCCTGGCTGATGACGCCCTGCGATTCCATTCGCTCGACGATGCGCGCCGCGCGGTTATAGCCGATCTGCAAATGGCGCTGAACGAAGCTCGTCGATGCCTTGCCTTCGCGCGTCACCAGCTCGACTGCGCGGTCATAGAGGGGATCGTCGGCGGCGGCATCGGCGGTCGAGGGCAGCTCCGAATCCGGCTCTTCGGTGACCGCGGCGATATAGTCGGGCCGGCCCTGGGCGCGCAGTGCATCCGTCACAGCCTCAACTTCGGCGTCGCTCACCAGCGGGCCGTGCACGCGGGTGAGGCGGCCGCCGCCTTCGAGATAGAGCATATCGCCCTGGCCGAGCAATTGTTCGGCGCCGGCTTCGCCGAGAATCGTGCGGCTGTCGATCTTGGAGGTCACCTGGAAGCTGATGCGGGTTGG
>CAZYDR010000187.1:0-3335 GCA_964645285.1 uncultured Alphaproteobacteria bacterium | reverse complement strand
ATGGTCAGCGCCACGAAATATCGCACCTCGGCGGTGGCGGTCGGCCCGGTGACGACAATGCCGAACATCTCGCGCGGCGGCGCGGTAATCGTGCCCGACGGGTTGTAGTTGTAGAACCACGCCACCTTGTTGAACATCCAGCCGAGAAAGAACTGAGCCGCCAGGGTGGCGACCGCCAGGTAGAATCCCTTGATGCGCAGGCTGGGAATGCCGAACACCAGGCCGACGCCGGCGGCTATCAGCCCCGAGAGCATGAAGACGACGATGATGTTGAGGTCGGGAAAGCCGGTGGTCAGCTTGTAAGCCATGTAGCCGCCCACGGCCATGAACCCACCGGTACCCAGCGACAACTGACCGGCGTAGCCGACCAGCAGGTTGAGGCCGACGGCCGCCAACGAGAAGATCAGCAGCGGGATCATCACCGCCTGGAGCAGGTACTCGCTAGCCATCATGGGCACGACGAAGAAGGAAACGGCCAGCACCGCAGCGACGAACCAGCGGTCCTGAACGATGGGGAATACCGACTGATCGGCGCCATAGCTCGTCTTGAATTGTCCGGCTTCGCGATACAGCATCCTACCTACACCCGCTCGATAATACGTTCGCCGAACAGGCCCTGAGGCCTGAACACCAGGAAGGTCAGGGCCAGCATGTAGGCGAACCAGTTTTCGATGGCGCCGCCGACCAACGGCCCCCAGTAAATTTCCGCGACCTTCTCGCCGACGCCGATAATCAGGCCGCCGACGATGGCGCCGGGCACCGAGGTGAAGCCGCCGAGGATCAGCACCGGCAGCGCCTTGAGGGCGATCAGCGAGAGCGAGAACTGGACGCCGCTCTTGGCCCCCCACATGATGCCGGCGACCAGGCCGACGAAGCCCGCCACCGACCACACGATGACCCAGATGGTCTTGAGCGGAATGCCCACGGCCATGGCCGCCTGATGATCGTCGGCCACGGCGCGCAGCGCCCGGCCGATGCGGGTGTAGTGGAAGAACACCGCCAGCACGGTGACCAGCACCGCCCCGGAGGCGGCGGCGAACAGGTCGAACTCGTTGAGCAGGACACCGCCGACCTCGAACGAGGCGTTGGGAATGCCGACATCGAGCGGCTTGACGTTGCTGCCCCACATCATCTCGCCGGAGCCCTGCAGCACGAAGGTCAGGCCGATGGTCGCCATGAACAGGATGATGCCGTCCTGATTGATCAGGTAGCGCAGCATAAAGCGCTCGATCATGAAGGCCAGGATGATCATCACCACCACCGAGAGCAGCAGCGCCGCCCACACCGGCACGCCGTGCTCCATGAGGCCGACCAGGGTCAGGGCGGCGAACAGCACCATGGCGCCCTGGGCAAAGTTGAACACCCCGGACGCCTTGAAGATGAGCACGAAGCCGAGGGCCACCAGGGAATACATAATGCCGGTCAGCAATCCGCTGATCACCACCTCGGCGAAGAACACCGGATAGCTCGCCATATCGACGAAGGGCGCAATAAAGACCATGTTGATGAATTCCATGCTAGGCCCCCATCAATCGTGGCTGACGCCGAGATAGGCGTCGATAACATCCTGGTCGGCGCGCACGTCGTCGGGCGAGCCGTCGGCGATCTTGCGGCCGTAATCGAGCACCACGACCCGGTCGGAAATATCCATGACCACGCCCATGTCGTGCTCGATCAGGGCGATGGTGGTGCCGAATTCGTCGTTGACGTCGAGGACGAAGCGGCACATGTCCTCCTTCTCCTCCACGTTCATGCCGGCCATGGGTTCGTCGAGTAGCAACAGATCGGGCTCGGCGGCCAGGGCGCGTCCCAACTCGACGCGCTTCTGCAGGCCATAGGGCAGACGGCCAACCGGGGTCCGGCGGATCGCCTGAATTTCGAGAAAATCGATGACGTGCTCGACGAACTCCCGGTGGGCGATCTCCTCGTCCCGGGCCGGGCCCCAGTGCAGGGCCTGCCACAATAGTCCGCGGCGCATCTTGAGATTGCGCCCGGTCATGATGTTGTCCAGCGTCGACATGCCGCGGAACAGGGCGATGTTCTGGAACGTTCGGGCGATACCCTGGGATGCCGCCTCGTGAGGCTTCATACGGTTCCGGGTCACGCCCTTGTAGGTAATCTCGCCCAACTGCGGGTGATAGAAGCCGTTGATGACGTTGAGCATGGAACTCTTGCCGGCGCCGTTGGGCCCGATGATGGCGAGGATTTCATGCTCGCGGATTTCGAAGCTGACCTCGGCCAGAGCATTCACCCCGCCGAACGACAGGCTGATCTGTTCGATCTTCAGAAGCACATCGCCCAGGGTCTTGTCCGCCGCCACCGCTTCAACCGCCGCCATGTCAGCTCGCCATGTCGAGGTCGGCGGGGCGCGCCACGATGGCGGCCTCGTGGATCGCAAGATCGGCTTCCGTCGTGCCTTTGCGGCCATCTTCGTAGGTCACTTCGGTCTCGATATGGGCGCGGTCGGCGGATGAATAAAGCGCCGCGATCACGGCCTCGTATTTTTCCCCGATAAAACTCCGGCGCACCTTGCGGGTGCGGGTCAGTTCGCCGTCGTCGGCGTCGAGTTCCTTGTGGAGCAATAGGAAGCGATGGATTTGCGAGCCGGCGAGTTGAGCATCCTTCGCGAGGTCTCGGTTGACCTCGGCGATCTCGCCTTCGATCAGATCGTAGACCTCGGGATGGGCGGAGAGTTCCTGATAACTGGCGTAAGCGATACCCCGGCGTTCGGCCCAACTGCCAACCGCTTCCACGTCGATGCAGATCATGCAGCCGACCTGGTCGCGGCCATCGCCGAAAGCCACCACCTCCTTGATGTGGGAATAAAATTTCAGCTTGTTTTCCAGGTACTTGGGGGCGAATACCGTGCCGTCGTTAAGGCGCCCCACATCCTTGGCGCGATCGATAATCTTGAGATGGCCGTCGCTGTCGATGATGCCGGCATCGCCGGTATGGACCCAGCCTTCCGGGGTCTTGGTCTCGCTGGTCGCCTCCGGGTTCTTGTAGTAGCCCTGGAACACGCCCGGACTGCGGTACAGCACCTCGCCGTGATCGTCGATGCGGATTTCGATGCCGGGACCCGGCGGCCCCACGGTATCGGCCTTGATGTCGCCGTCCGCGTGCATGGTGATGAACACGGTGGCCTCGGTCTGGCCGTAGAGCTGCTTCAGGTTCATGCCGAGCGAGCGGTAGAAATCGAAAATTTCCGGGCCGATGGCCTCGCCCGCCGTGTAGGCCAGACGGACCCGGCTGAACCCCAGGGTATTGCGTAGCGGCGCGAAGACCAGGATGTCGCCCAGCCCATAGAGCAGGCGGTCGCCCAGGCCCACCGGACG
>CAZYDR010000186.1:0-3390 GCA_964645285.1 uncultured Alphaproteobacteria bacterium | reverse complement strand
GGGGTGAGCCGATACATGCCTTGCAGGACATCGACCTGAAGGTGGCCAAAGACGAGTTCGTATCTCTGATCGGACCGTCGGGCTGTGGAAAGAGCACGCTTCTACGCGTTTTGGCCGATCTTATCCGTCCCACGGCGGGAGCGGCGCACATCGGCGGCGATACCCCGCGCGCGGCGCGACTCAAACGCGAGGTCGGGTTCGTTTTCCAGGATCCTGCGCTGCTGGAGTGGCGCAAGGTAATGGCGAATGTCGCCCTACCACTCGAGATTCAGGGTGTTTCGCGCGCTGAACGACGCGCACGCGCCGCCGAGCTGATCGAAACAGTAGGCCTGAAAGGCTTTGAGAACGCGTACCCACGCCAATTGTCGGGTGGTATGCGACAGCGCGTGGCCATCGCGCGGGCGATGTCTACGAACCCGAATGTGATGCTGATGGATGAGCCCTTCGGGGCGTTGGACCAGATCACCCGCGACCGTCTCAACCTTGAGCTCCTGGTGCTTTCGCAGCGCCAGCAGATGACCGTATTGTTCGTCACGCATTCGATCCGCGAGGCCGTTCTTTTGTCCGATCGTGTTGTCGTGATGACGCCGAGGCCCGGCCGCATCGTCCAGGTCCTCGATATCGATCTGCCACGGCCGCGAACCCTTCAATCTCGCGAGACCGATGCCTTCGAGCGGATGGCGAGGGCCGGTGTTCAACTGTTGGAACAGGGGTTTCGAGTGTCATGAATGAAGCGAGCGGGTCGGAGACCACAGTGCCCATGGATAATATGTTGAAAACCAATCGATCGCACACGGTGTTGGCGGTGCTTCTACCACCCCTGGCCGCCTTCGTGATTATTGCCAGTATCTGGGAAATTACCGTCCGGGCTCTCGAATTGCCGGCCTATATCCTGCCGGCGCCCAGTCGTATCTGGGCGTCGTTGATCAAGGACGGCGGCTCGATTCTGGGCCACACGGGCATCACCCTCTTCGAAGCCGTAGTGGGATTTACCATTGGCTCTGTTCTCGGCGCTTTGCTCGGCATCGTGTTCGCCTACTCGCGGCTGCTGGCGCGCGGCTTACTGCCCTACGTCATCGCCACCAATACAATCCCAGTAGTGGCGATCGCGCCGATTATAATCCTGTGGTTTGGCCACGGTATCGAATCGAAAATCGCGGTGACCGCGTTTCTGTCGTTCTTTCCGCTGGCCCTGAACATGATGAAGGGCCTACAGTCATACGACCACACGATCATGGACGTCTTTCACGTGGCTGCGGCAAGCAATTTTCAGCGCTTCGCGAAGATGCGTTTGCCCTCCTCTTTGCCTTTCGTGTTTGTCGGACTGAAGTTGAACGTCACGTTTTCTGTCATCGGCGCGATCATCGCGGAGTTCATTCAGGCCGACCGAGGCCTGGGGTTCGTCATCATGACCGCATACCGCACCCTTAACATGCCGCGGTTGTGGGCGGCCATGCTGATGTCTGCTATTATCGGAATTCTATTCTTCGCCTTGGTGGCGTTGATCGAGCGCTGGCTGATTCCTTGGCATAGCTCCATGCGGGATCACCGGCAAGGTTAGAGAAAATGCTCAGAAAAAGGAGATGGAAACATGAGGAACGTCAAAAATCTGCGAGTCATAGCAGCGGCTCTACTGAGTCTTGGACTGCTCTCGGGCTTGGCGCAGGCGGAGGAAACCATGCGCCTTGAGTGGGTCATCCAAGGACAGTTCGCCGGCCCAATCATCGCCATGGACAAGGGTTATTACAAAGAGGCCGGCATCGACATGAAACTCCTGCCGGCCGGGCCCGACCTCAAGCCCGCCCTCACAGTGGCGCAGGGGAGCGATAGCTTTGGCATCGGTCATCCCAACCAGGTTATCGCCGCGCGCGCCAACGAGGTTCCATTGGTGATGGTTCTTCAGTTTGGCCAAAAGAGCGCCACGACCTACGTCGCTCGAAAGGAAGCCGGCATCAACAAGGTCGAGGATATGGTCGGACATAGCGTCGGCCTCTGGTTCGGTGGTGACGAGCATGAATTCCTGGCCATGCTGGCTGCCGCCGGCGTCAAGCAAGGCGATGTTAAGATTATTAGCCAAGGCTATGACATCGTCGGCTGGCTGAATGGCGATTACGAGGTCATGCAGGTCACCCTGTTCAACGAGTTGTTGCAGGTCTACGACAACGGCTTCAAAATCGAGGATCTCACGTTTCTCAATCCGACCGACTATGGCGTGGCACTCGTTTCCGGGGGCGTCTTTACCAGCGAAAAGATGATCGCGGAAAAGCCGGAAGCAGTTCAAGCGATGGTCGACGCCACCATGCGTGGTTGGAAGGAGGCGATCGCCGATCCAGAAGCGGCCGCCAAGATCATCTTAAAGTATAATGGCGAGTTGGAGCTGAACCAGCAGATCGGCCAGATCCAGGCGATGGGCGATCTGATCTGCGCCGGGCCGACGGTGGACGGCAAGTTCGGGATGTCGGTTATGGACGATTGGGAGACCTCTCAAAAGGTGTTGCTCGGCGCGAACCTCATCGAGCAGGGCGTCAACCTGGAGGAGGGCTTTACCAATGCGTTCTGGAAGGCGGCTCCCGCCGAGTACAAGACCGTCAATTGCGGCGGTTGACCCTCTAGAGTCTGGAAGGATTCGGGGCGTTCGCGCTCCGGATCACCACCATGCATACCGTTCGCCTTCGTCTTCTCTGGCATCCCCAACCGCAGTTCGCGGGCGCCCTGATAGCGCAGCACCAGGGTATCGCCCGAAGACGGGGCATCGAACTGCAATGCCAACCCATGGATTTCGCCCAGGGACCGGTGGCTGCGGTGCTTGCAGGCGACGCCGATTTATGTATTGCGAGCCCATCGCATCTCCTGGAAAGCACGGACCCATCGGCGCTGGTTATGCTGTTGGCCTTCCAGCAGGAGAGTCCGCTTGTCTACCCGGCCCGGCGCGATATGGGCGTTAGCGGCATTGGCGATCTCGCCGGCAAGCGTACAGCCGTATGGCCCGGTGGCGAGGACCTGGAGTTTCGCTGGATGCTGGCCAGGGCGGGGCTGGATCCCGACAGTGTTGAGCGCGTGCCGACCGGCGATACCGTGGCGGCGTTGCTGAGCGGCGACGTCGCCTGTGCGCAAATGACGGTATACCACGAATACCATGAATTTCTCGCTGCCGGAGGGCGCGCCGACGACGTCATACCGTTGCGCGCGGCGCGTTACGGCGCGGACCTGCTCAAGGATGGCGTCCTTGCCCGGCGCGACTGGATCGAGTTCGATCCCGGCCGTGCTCAGGCCGTCGTCGACAGCTTGCTGGAAGGCTGGACCCTTGCGCTCGACGACCCGGCCCGCGCGGTTGCCCTGTGTTGTACGGCGCGTCCGGACATGGACGCGGCACACCACGAGCAGGAAAAC
>CAZYDR010000185.1:0-3410 GCA_964645285.1 uncultured Alphaproteobacteria bacterium | reverse complement strand
ATCTGGCTCATCTGGGTCTGATGTTAAGCCACTTGTCGTTGGTGGTTCAAGCGGCGGTTTTGGATGGTCAGTTTCTTGATCTTTTACCTCCTTTCGATGATGGCGGTATGACGCCCGAAGTAAACATCGGATGGCGTGACGTTTCCAATGCTCTCGTGGTAGCGGTAATTGTTGTAATGGTCGACGAAGGTGCCGATCTAGTTTTCGAGATCGCCCTGTAAATAGTAGTTTTCCAGCAAGACCCGGTTCTTCAACGTTTGGTGCCAGCGCTCGGTCTTACCCTGGGTCTGCGGGTGATAGGGTGCACCACGAACGTGGTCCATACGTCAGCAGGCTTGAGGCCAGCCTCCTCCAGGGCAGCGTGGATACACTCCGCCTGTATAGTGTAAGGATGGACATTCGGTGCCTTGCGACGCGGAGGCTCATGCGCCCCAAATCGAGACGTACCGACGCGGATTCCATGCTGTTTCGCGTTATTTCCCTGTAAATCTGGGGTTATCAGGGAATTTGGCTGGAGACGGGTTCGCTCCAGACTGCGTCCACCACCACTCCTCTTCAGCAAAATTGACAACCACAGTACGGATCGGTAATTACGTCGTGTTTTCCGTTGGTTACGCCTCTACTAGGCTGTAATTAGTGGCTCAGAGACGCGAGACCTCTTACATTTCCCCGCCACTATGCCCACCGTCTCCCGGGCCCGCTTGTTTGACCACAGTTTAGAGCCCAACCGCACCGAATTTCCGTGCAAATCCAAGGAGACGGCGCTGATTGTCCCATGAAACCAGCAGATCGCGCACCCGCTTCCGGCGGGCCGCGGTCAATTCCGCCGATTGGCGGCCGTCGAGAAAGCATTGTCGCGTTAACAGCGTGGCTTCAGCCCGGCCGGTGCTTTATCTTTTCGCCGCCCGGATCGCCGCGCGCAGCCGGTGCGGCGTGGCCGGCGCGCGGCGCACGCGTACGCCGGTGGCATGGTGGATCGCGCCGAAGATGGCCGGCGGGGTGGGAATCAACGCTGGTTCGCCGATGCCCTTGGCGCCAAAGGGGCCGAGCGGTTCGCGATCCTCGATCAGTATGGTCTCGATCGGCGGCACGTCGCCGACGGTCGGGATCTGGTAGTCGTGCAGGTTCTCGGTGGCGCCCTGAACGAACTCCTCCATCAGCGCCATGCCGAGGCCCTGGGCAACGCCGCCGTGGATCTGGCCTTCGAGTTGGGTCGGATTGATCGCCCGGCCGACGTCGTGGGCGGCGACCATGCGCCGCACCCGGACGGTGCCGAGTTCGCAATCAACCTCGACCTCAGCAAACTGTGCCGCGAAGCCGTAGGTGGCGTAAGGACTGCCCTGGCCGTCGTCATCAGGCGGGCTGGTCGGCGGGTCGAAAATCCCTTCACCGCGCAGCACATCGCCGTTGGCGTCGGCCACCATACCACCGAGATCAATCCGTCGCGTCGCGTCCCCATCGCGTACCGTGATCGTCCTGTCGCCGATCTCGATGGTCGCGTCGGAACCGGCATTGGCGAGGCGTAGAATTTGTCCCCGCAAATTCTCGCCGGCAAGCTGCGCCGCGCGTCCCGAGATGAAAGTCTGCCGTGATGCCGATGATTTACCCGCATCGGCCGTCAGATCGGTGTCGCCCATGACATAACCGATACCGCCGGCGGCAACACCCAAAGCGTCGGCGCAAATCTGCACCATGATGGTGTTCGAACCCTGACCGAGATCGACCGCGCCGTTGTACAGCGTGATACGCCCTTGACCATCGATGCCGACATGCATGGTCGAGGGGTTCGACACCGAGGTATTGCCGCAGCCGTACCACATACAGCCGATGCCGACGCCGCGCTTGAGCACTGCCGAAGAGTCGTTGAACGCCGCAGCGGCGGCGCGCGCCTTGCGCCAGCCCGGCCGCAGCGCCTCAAGACACTGGTCGAGGCCGGCGCTGGCCTCCAAGAGCTGGCCACTGGCGGTTTCCTGGCCCTTACGGATGGCGTTAATCAGGCGGAACTCAAGCGGGTCGACGCCGACCTTCGCCGCCAGTTCATCGTAGAGCGCCTCGTGGGCGATAGCGCATTGCGGCACGCCGAAGCCGCGAAAGGCGCCCGACGGCGGGTTGTTGGTGTGGATGGCGGCGGCGGTGTTCAGCACATGGGGCACGAAGTAGGGGCCGGTGGCATGAACCGGCACCCGGCTCGCCACGGCGGGACCAAAAGACGCGTAGGCGCCGGTGTCAAAGTCACCGTGGAACTGGAACGCCGTAAGCCGGCCGTCGACGGCGCAGCCAGCGCGGGCGTAAACCCGCGAGGGATGGCGTTTGGTCGTCGACGCCATGCTTTCGGGCCGGGTATAGGCGGCGCGCACCGGCCGGTCGAGGATCCACGCGGCGACCGCCAGCAGGGGCTCGATGGAGACCCCCAGTTTGCCGCCGAAGCCGCCACCGCAGGCGGTCGGAATAATCCGCACCTGGGTCTCGTCGATGCCGAGCACGTGGGCGCATTCGTCGCGGTCCATATAGGGCGACTGGGTCGGGGTCGCGATCTCGATGCGGTCACCCACGCGGCGCGCCCAGCCCGCCTCCGATTCGATGTAAGCGTGCTCGCAAAAGCCGGTCTCGAAATTGCCCTCGGCGATGAAGTCAGCGGTGGCGAAACCCGCGTCGGTATCGCCCTTGGCGACCCGACCCTTGGTCAGCAGATTGCCGGGCTTTTCCGCCTGAACCAGGGCGGCGCCCTCGGCTAGTGCCGCTACGATGTCGCTGATCGGATCGAGCAGCGTCCAGTCGATCGACAGATCGTCATCGCGGATCACCTCGATTGTCGCTCGCTCGCCGACCAGCAGGGCCACGGCCTCGCCCCGGAAGCGAACCTCGCCGTCGGCCAACAAGGGCTGATCCTTGCCCACGGGGAAGACGCCGAAGATATTGCTGCCGGGCACATCGGCGGCCGTGAAGATGGCGGTGAGCCCCGGATAGGCCGCCCGCAAGGGCGCCAGATCACCGAGCGTGAATCTCGCCCTGGCATGGGGCGAGCGCACGGCGCGCAGCCACAAGGCGTCCTCGGGCGCGGCGTCGGCGCCAAAGATTTCTTCGCCCTTGAGTTTGGCGACGCCATCGACCTTGGCCATGGGCGCGCCCACGGCGGAACCGGCGGCTGGCAATTGGCCGAGGCCGTTGCCGGCAGTGTCGAGCACCGCGTCGATGATCTTGCGGTAACCGGTGCAGCGGCACAGCACGCCGCCGAGGGCATCCATCACCGCGTCTTCGTCGGGGTTGGGGTTGCGCACCAGCAGGCCGTGAGCCGCCATCATCATGCCCGGTGAGCAGATGCCGCACTGGGCCGCGCCGTCGCGCTGGAAGGCCTCCTGCAAGGCCGACAGCGCGCCGTCGCGGGCCAACCCCTCGACCGTCGTCACCTG
>CAZYDR010000184.1:0-3462 GCA_964645285.1 uncultured Alphaproteobacteria bacterium | reverse complement strand
AAATCGCACTGCCGCGTTGGCCGAATGGCGTCAGCTGGCGGCGTGAGATCCGCATCATTTGGAGATTCGGAGACTGGTTCGCATTAGACTGACACCACCCCGCGACCTTGTCTTCCTAGATGTCGGCGAGCACCAGGGTATGGCCGTCTTCCGCGAGCATCCGCGCGACGCCCTCGCCGATGCCCTGGGCCGATGCGGTGACGATTACGCGCATCGGCCGTACGCCATGAAAAAGCCTGTTGCGGCAACGTTGCGGCGTTGCCCTTCCGCTGCCATAGCGCCTTACCCTTCACGCTGCGACAGGTAGTCGGCGATCAGGCTGATCTGCTCGAACATGATCACCGCGCCGTTGATCGAGGTGATGTTGTTGGGGCTGTCCTTGGTCGGCATCAGGCAGACCACATCGGCGCCGATAATATTCATTCCGCGCATACCGTGGAGCACGGCCATAGCCTCGGGCATCTCCATGCCCTTGTAGCCCGGCTCGAGATTGGCGACCCCCGGCGCCACGGCGGTATCGAGCACGTCGAGGTCAAAGGTAATGTAGGTCGGGGTGTCGCCGATGCGCTCGCGAATCTCGGCGACAACGGCCTCGATGGTCATCTGGTCGAACTCGGCCTTGTCGATGATGCGGTAGCCGGCCTCGCGGCTGAAGCGGTCCTCGTCGGCGCCGTAATGATGTCCGCGCATACCGATCTGGATGACCCTGGCGCCGTCGACCAAGCCCTCTTCGTGCATGATACGGCCCCAGGCGCCGGCCCATTCGTAATTGCCCAGCACGTGGTAGTTGGGCAGGTCGTCGTCGCCGAAGGAGTCAAAATGGGCGTCGAAGTGGACAACCGCCACCGGCTCGCCCGCCAGGTTCGAATCCGGCCCGGCGATAGCACGTAGGATCGGCAGCGTGATCGAGTGGTCGCCGCCGACCGAAACGGGCCGGGCACCGGCTTCGTCGAAACGCCGGTACCACGCCGCGATGTCCTTCATGGTAACGTCGTTGTTCATGGCGTTGGGCAGTGGCGTGTCGCCGGCCTCGCGTATTCGGCATAGGTGCCAGGGATCGATACCGTATTCGCGGTGAATGCGGCGGTATCCCATGGAGACGTCGCGCAGCGCCCGGGGACCCATGTGCTGGTCGCGTTCCGTGGTGCCGTTACCACTCGAATGGGGCACGCCGACCAGGGCGACATCCATAGTCGCCGGGTCTTCCTCGATCGGGCAGCGGAAGAAGGTGGAGATGCCCCACCAGCTAGGATTCTCGTCGGATTTGGTCTCGGTGGTCATGGCAAACTTCTCCTGTTAGTTGTCGCCTGCGAGCGGAAAGGTCAGCGGCGAGACCTGGTTGGCCGGGCGGCCGGCGTGCTACGCCGGCGCAAGGGCGCTGCTGGTCTCATACTGTTCAGTGAGCTCCGAGGCCGCCGTCACCGATCAGGCTGAACGGCGACCAAAAGATGGGATGGGCGTAGGAGAACACCATCTTGCCTGTTTTGGGGTCGACGTAGCCAGGACCGTCGATCAAGGACAACATCGATTGGCGCAACGCCTCGGCGCGGCTCAAGTTGTCGTTCGCCGCTTGGCGTTTGAATAGATCGGTTGTCAAAATCTTTGCCGAGGCCGTCTCCACCGGCCAATTGCTGACCAGAAGCGCCCGCGTTCCGGCATAGAAGAAGGCACGGCCCAGGCCCGAGACTGCCTCCGCCCCGGCGCCCTCGCCCGAGCCCGTGTTGCACGCGGACAGGATAACCCAATCAGCGTCGAGCTTGAGGCCCAGAATCTCGCCCATGGTCAATAGCCCGTCGCCCTTGCCTCCCACCACCTTCGGCGACGACAGCGCCAGAGCCGGCTGGGTGAGCCCATTCAAATCTCCCGGCACCAGCCCGTGGGTGGCAAACGCGATCACCTTGACCCCCGACAGGTCTATGGTCTTGACCGCGTCCTCGTTGGCCCTTGGCCCGAGGAACACGTCGGTGGTGAGATCGGCACCTAGCGCCTGCGCGATGCTAAGCACCTCGTCCGCCGTGTCCGGAAGGCGCGGAAGCCGCGCCAGTTCGGCGCTGTCAATCTCGGCCGTCCCTGGCACCGCCCTGAGCCGTACCGGCAGCCCCTGGGTCCTGAGACCGCGGCTCGTCAGCACCGCCACCTGGGTCGATTTCTCTGCCTCCGCTTTGGCATCCGCCGCCTGAGCTTCGCTGAACCAGGGATCGCCGAAGCCGGCGAAGGCTTTGCGATCCGCCGACCCCGGCGGCAGGCCGCGGAGTGTCTTCAACGACGCCGCCGAGGGCAGGACCGTCACCGCGTGGCTCCGCACCAGCCAGGGTACCTCACGGTAGTTGGCAAACAGGGCGCCTTGTTCGGGCCGCAGCGTGGCAGCTTCGGTGGGCAGCAGCGAGAACGGCAGATACCCGAGCGGCCCGTGCGCCACCACCAACAAGTTCTTGGCGTCCTTCCAGCCCGCCTCGATGGGTTTCAGGAGCTTCTTGTATAGCCCGTAAGCATCGGCCAGGTCGAAGTCGGGGATGTCGCCGAGGGTCGCGGCGTTGGGCTCTAGGGCGGAACGTAGAAGCGCCACCGTGTCGCCCAGGTCCTCGTGGCCGATTTCGGCCGCCGCAAACGCGGCGTTCCCTTCGTGCGCAACTGCCCAGACGTATGTCCGCTCCTCGCCGACATAGGTCGCGATCAGCGCCTCCCCCGGGAGCAGCGCTTGTTGCACCGCTTCGAGGGGCGCGGGTTTGGGATTGATCAGGTCGGCGTAATCGGAAAAGCGCTTCTCGACCTCTTCCATCACGACCGTACGGGCGGTACCCAGGCGGTCAATATTCGTCTTCAAGTTTTCGACTACCTCCCGATTCTGTTCATCGGTCGGTTGTGCCAGGTGGTCGGACAACAGCCCGCGCAAGGCGCCGATCTGCTGCATCGCATCCTGTTCTCGGCGCATCAGTGCCGCCAACTCGGAGTCCCTGGCCGCCGCCCGGGCGCTGCTCTTGTCGAGTGCCCCCTGCACGGCCCGCCCGCGGGCTTGGTCCGCCAATTGGAAAGCCTCAGACAGGTGCTCTTGCGCGGTCGCTCCGGCGGGGTTTTCGGCATACAGATCGGCCAGCAGGCCGATATAATGTTCCAGAATCAGGGTCAGGCGGGCTTCGTGCACCGTCCCCGGGGTGTCATCGTCCAGGAACCTGCGCGAGCGGCTGAGGAGGATTGGTACTGTCAACCGGAAGTTGAGCAACGCCTGTTCCTGCTCGCCGGCAGCCTGCTCCGTAATCGCCAACAGTGCCCCGAGCTCCGCTGTCTCCGGATGTTGATTCCCCAAGGCGCCGCGCTTGGCTTGGTGGGCTTGCTCTAGGATGGCTCGGGCGCGGTCTACCGGGCCGGAGTGAAACAGGGTCAGGGCATAACTTGGGTTCTGATTGAGCAGTTTGTTCCGGGATTCAGGATCATCAGCCAGCCCCCTCTCGATGTGCGCATACA
>CAZYDR010000183.1:0-3485 GCA_964645285.1 uncultured Alphaproteobacteria bacterium | reverse complement strand
ACGTCCTCGCAGGGGAACCAGCGTTCGATCAGCCGGGTCATGCGCCGTGGTCCTCCTTGGCCTGCACGAGGTCACTGCCGGCTATCCGGATCACGGCCACGTCCTGGGCGGTGTCGATGAACACCTTGGCGGGATCCTGGAACGCGAAGAACAAGGTGCCGGACCCGTCGTGGCAGTTGTCGACGATGTAGAGCCAGTAGTCCTCTCCGAGGATCCCGGCCTTGGCGACCTCATTGCCGGTGAGGCGCACTCCGCGACTGCTTGCCGCGTCCCAGACGCCTTTGACTTCGACGCAACGCTGCTGGCCGCCACGTTTGGCGTGGAGGTCGAACCCCGGGCCTGGGCGTTCGTTGCTGCGGTCTGCCACCAGCCAACCGTCGGACCGGAGGAGTTCGGTCACGTGCTGCATCGCGATGGTCTCGGAGTCCTTCTCGGTCGGATCTTCGGGAACGGCCGTGCCCGCAACCCGTGTCCAACCGAGGCGGCGGGGGTCGCCAATGTTGAGGGTGCATGCACGCTTGAGAGTATCGAGTCGCTGCCCTGTGGTCGCCTTGAGTAGGTCACGTGTCTCTAGGCGCTCCTCCTGGTCGGTGATGTCCTGGGTCAACTCGGTTGGGAGGCGTTCGAGTTGCCGCGCGGCTCGTCTCAGCCATTCACTGAAGGCCGCTTCGCGATCCTTCCGATCACGGTCAACGAGGTGGGCGACCTCTGTTGCGGCTTCGTCGGTGTGGGCGGGATGAAGTTGAACCCCGCCCCCGTCAATGGCCGGTTCAAGGTTGGCGAGGAGTTCCCACGAGACCTCACGGGCTCCAACCTCATCGACACGTACCAGATATGACCAGATGCCACGGGTCCGCTGGTTGCCTTCGGTGACCGGCACTTCGTAGGCCAAGAGGCTGTAGTCGGTAACCGAGGTGGGATCGGCGAGCCGCCCGCCTTGCCAGAGCGACGGTCGCAACCGTTGGGACGCCACAGCGACGAGGTCTCTGAAGGGCCGTTCGGACGGCCCCAGGCTGATGGCACGCTGGGCCGCGCTTTGACCGGCCTGAACGGCCTGCCGCTTTGCACCGCCACTGGTGGCAACGAGCGTCCGGTCGCCGGCATTTGCCCTCAACTGGCCAGGCAACGGCTTCAGCGAACCGGTACCGAGCAGCCAGAGGCCGTCATCGGCCAGGGCGGACTGCTCAACGGAGATGAACCCGGCTGCTGCGAGGCGGTTAAGGAACCGTTCGACGATGTGCGGGTTGATCCGGTCTAGTTGTTCAGACTGCAGGCTGTTGAGGGCCGCGTTGATTTCGCTGTCGTCGAACCTGGCTGCAAGGTCGTTCTCGTATGAGATCGCCGCTGCGTGTGCGATCCGCAACCGTTCGGCGGTGATCGCCGTGATCGCTTCCTCCGCTTCGTCTCTTTCTTCGTCGTCAACAAAGGTCGCCCTCAGGATGTCGTCGATGTCGGCACCGGTTTCACCCTGGATGATGTCGCCCACCAGTTCAAGCGAGTCGAACATCTTCCCGCCGAGTTCATTTGCCGCTGCGACGAGGTTCTCCAGGAGCCGGTGATGGGCCTCACCTTCGCGGGTACCAATGGCGACCAGGTTGTAGAGATGCACGTCGCGGTGTTGGCCGACCCGGTGGATGCGGCCCATCCGCTGTTCGAGGGTTACCAGCGACCAGGGAATGTCCCAGTTGACGAGTACGTGCGCCGCTTGGAGGTCGATGCCCTCGTTTCCGGCGTCCGTACTGACCAGGATCTGGAACTCGCCTCCCATGAATCCCGCACGGACCTCGTCTCGCAGGTCGTGGGTTAGACGGCCCGAATACTGCTCAGCGGTGTAGCCGTATTCTCGGAATCGGTCGACAAGCCACGTCGCAGTGTCGGTGAACTCGGTGAATACGACTGCCTGCTGGTCGCTTTCGATCGTGATTCCATGTTCGGAGAAGATGTCCTCTATCAGTGGCGGCCATTTCGAGACATCCAGGTCCGCATCGCCGAGGGCGGCCAGGACCCGATTCCTGAGTTCGTTGGTCGCCCGCTTCTCTGCCCGTTCCGCTCTGGACTGCTGATGAATGACCTTCTGCAGGTCGCTTTCGGCATCGTCGCCTTCGATGTCGGCGTCCACTGCCACGATTGTCGGGTCAGCGGTACCCATCCGTTCGATGCGCCGCCGCAGCGTCTCAGCCAGACCAAAGAGTGACGACGCGGCCCGTTTGCCGTAGACCATCTTGGCGAGGCCGATCGCGTTGGCGGGGAAGTAGTCGTCAACGAGTCCCAAGGCATCGTCATAGAGGGAGCGTTCGAGGGCGTTTAGTGGTGCCCTGATGTTGTAGGCGGTTCGCTCCTTGAACAGCGAAGTCTTGCCGTCTATGTCGACGAGTTCCTCCTTCATGCGGCGGAGGAAATGGATCGGCCCGGGCTTCAACCGCCGGTCTGGCTCTTGTTGCCCGGCAACTCCGGCGTCAGGGAATACGTCGGCGTCGACCAGGTGCATGAGCGACCGGAACAGCCACTCGCTGCCCCTGTGTGGTGTTGCGGTCATGAAAAGTGCCCGAGGCGTCCTGGTGAGCATCTCGGCTACCCGGTAGAAGGTCTCCGCCGAGGGGGTGAGCCTGTGCGCTTCGTCGAACACCACTGCGTCCCAGCCGGCCAAATCCGGGTGGATGGCTTCACGGACTTGGGCATTCACTGCGGCCAGGTGGAGGGAGACGATCCACATGTCGTGGTCGAGGTCCAGCGCCGAATGGCGGACCGACTCTGCAGTGATGGTGCGCAGTTCCCCTCCAAGCAACCGAGACCAGTCGTCACGCCATTTCGAGACGAGGTGGGCTGGGCATACGACGAGTGCTCGACGCACGAAGCCCAGTCGTTGGGATTCCTTGAGCCAGAGCCCTCCCATGATGGTCTTCCCGGTGCCTGGCTCGTCGGCCAGCATGAAGCGCAGCAGTGGCTGCGGCAGCATCGCTTCGTACACGGCGCGGTTCTGGTGTGGGTAGGCGGTCAGCGGACTGCTCGCCATGGCGGTGGCTGGCGCATGCTGCGAAGCCGACCGCATCCATTCGGCCCAGAGGCCGGCGAGTATCTCCGGAGAGGGGGCAGTCCCGTCTTCGCGTAGGAATTCGACGTGCGTCTTAGTTGTCACGGTCTGCCTGGTCAGGTCGCCCGTGTGATCCTCTACGAATAGATCCCAGCCCTGAGGAGTTTCGACTGCCCCTGCGACGGTCACCCATTCGGAAGTTCCGTCGATGCGGATCCGGTCTCCGGTCTCGAACGACGCGGGACGTTCTCCGTCACCTCCCGATGACTGGCTGGCATTCATAAGCCTTGAGGATAGGAGAACCACTGGCAGTGACATCCCAATGGCCCGGCATGCCACCCAGATCGCACCAGGAAACAACCCAGGCTCTACCAGCCCCCGTCGGCTGGTGGTGGGCCAAGGAACACGTCATCGGGGTCCACTGGCGGCACCTCGGTTACCTCGCCGGTGCCGC
>CAZYDR010000182.1:0-3990 GCA_964645285.1 uncultured Alphaproteobacteria bacterium | reverse complement strand
GCGCTCATGGTTGACGCGCTTCCCCAGGGCAAAGCGCTGTTGGGCGACAAGGGCTGCTAATTGGCAAGATTTCCCTGTAAATCGGCGGTTATCAGGGAATTTGGCTGGAGACGGGTTCGCTCGAGACTGCTCCCACCACCATTACCCTTCAGTGATATAAGCGACCACAGTAGAGGCCGGTAATTACGCCGTATTTTCCGTAGGTTACGAGCCTATCCGACTTTAAATCGTGTTGTAGAGACGCGAGATTCTGGGCTTTTCGCCGCTAGTATGCCCGCCGTCTCTTGGGCCTGTATTTTCGACCACAGTTTAGGGTCCAATCGTATCGTTTTATCGCGCAAATCCGAGGAGGCGGCACTGATCGTCCCATTTATAGGGCAGATCCCGCACCCGCTTTAGGCGGGCCACGGTCAATTCCACCGGATGGCGACCGTCGAAAATCGCCTCGACAATGTCTGGTGCCAAATAAGCGAACGGGATCGTTCGGCCGACGTCAGTGCGATGTCGGTCCAGCCTTCCTTGGCAAGATGGTACAGGATACCGGTGCCCATGTTGCCGCCGCCGATGACGACGACTCGCGCGAATGTCTGCATCTGCCAAATCTCCTTTGTCGAGTTCGTCGACAGGGTGTCGTTTCCAGGGCCGGCAGGTCCTCAGTTGGCGGCATGGAGAACGGCCAACAGATCACTCACATCGGTGCAGACATGGATACCGAGGGCCGTCAGGTCGTCCTTGACGTCAACCGGGGTCGGCTCGCCCTCGATATCCTGATTAAGGGTGCCGCCCATGGCGATGGGGATGTCAAGCTTGCGCGCGGCGACCTCGCGCTGCAGGTGTTTGGCGTAGGTCAGCGCCATGCCGTTGTGGGTCGAAACCAGGATCGCGTTGGCGCCGGCTTCGAGGGCGAGGTCGGCGAACTCGTCGGGGTCGACGCTGGTGCCGGCCAAGACCGGCTCGATGCCCATGGCCTGCAGCCCCTCGACAATGAGGAACATGGCGTATTCGTGGATATCGGTGGAGCCGACAACCAATCGGACATCGTTCTCCTTACCGCCGATGTCGGCCGAGGCAAACACCGATTTGACCGTTTTACGCCGCTCGACGAAATCGAGATAGGTGTCGGTCGGAATCACCGGCTGGTAGAGCACGGTATCGTCCACCGGCAGCTCGCCGATACCCCATCGGTTCTCGATGGCGGTGCCGCCCATGCGGCGGATGGTGAGCAGGATCTGCATGGGATCGCCCATGTCGACGCCGAGGTCATCGAGCCCTTGCATGATGTTGGCGTGGAAGCGCCGGCCGCCTTCGACCATGCGTTCGCTAAGGGCTTCGATATGGGGCCAGTTGAGACTCTCCATCAGCCGGCCGCAGTCTTTGGCGATGCGCCGCGCCACCGTCTGGACCTGGACGATCTCCTCCCACGACGGCACCCGAAGCGCCTCGGTGACGGGAATCGAGAGGATCGCCGCGCCGCTCTGGCTATGTTGCTGCGCGAGCATCAGGTAGAGGTCGTCGATCGAAAGAACCGCGAAGTTCTCGTCGATCTCGGGTGAATAGACCGTGGTGTTGCAGTGGTAGAACGAGTTGACGGTCGCCGCCGGCTTGATCGCTTCCAGCGCCAGCACCATGGCCGCCTTGGTCACCGGATTGTGGCTCAGGCCGCCGTAAGCGATCGACAGGCGGGAGCCGATGACTTCATCGACCAGATAGCGCTCGAACAGGGCCCAGCCGATGTAGGAACAGTAGTCCTTGAACTGGGCGCAGTAGCCGTCTTCAAGATAGGACTGGAACATGGCGTCGTCGTCGCGCTTGGCCGCCATCAGGCCGAGCGCCTTGACCATCTCGGCCATCTGCTCGACATCGTCGCCGGTCCAACCGGGATACTTCCAGGCGAACTGGGACATGTTGCCGATGTAGGTGACCCCGGCTTCAAGCGCGTTGCGGGCGTTGGACACCGACATGGGAGAGCCGATCATCATGTCGCCGAGCTGCGGCTGAATAGGTACCGTATGGGCCGTCGCCCGCCAGTCGCCCGGCGTCTCCAACATGGGCCCGGTTTCCTTTGCGACCTTGTCCCAAAGCTCGGGGGGCAGGCCCATGCGGCGGTCCATCTGCATCTGGTAACGGTCGATGCGAAAGCCGCGTTCTTCACTGGCCTGCCAGATATTCTCGAGGGCGCGGGCGGTCTCGCCCCAGGTCTGCATGCCGATGTTCAAGGAGGTCATGATGCGACCTTCGGCGACCATTTTGCGTTTGTACTCGACCTCGGAGCGCACCCCGTGGGTTTCGCACAATAGGCTGACGCCCATGGTGACGCTGTCGCCAAGCCGCCGACCTTCGTCGAGCAGCGCCCGGCCATCGGGTAAATCATGAGGAAGATAAGAGCCGCCTGCCACGGAGTTCATACTGCTATTACCTCCTCAATTCGAGTTTCATTGAACGTCGAAACCAGGGCGCCCGACGCCAGAGTGGCGGCTAGATCCGGCGCCAGTCGCGCCAATAATCCGACCGCATACAAAACATACCGCGAGTCGATAGCGATCCAGGGTTGCCGCGGCGCCTGGGCGTCGTTAATCGCCGACAGCGCCGCTTCGACAACAGCGGTGGGATCGTCGACATGATGAAAGGCGCCACCCGTCGCAACCAACAACCGGCAAGGTCTCAGATCCTTGCCGGTGACCTGATAGCGATCGCCCCACGGCCGATGACGAACCACGACGCGGCCGGCGTGGCGCTCGATGGCAACGGATACGGCGGCCTGAGCCAGGGCGCGATCAGTCGCACGGTCTCGCTCGGTGGTTGGCAGAAATCCCGGATCGTCATGACGCCGACGGGCCTCTTCTTCAAGGTCGCATCCAATCGCCCGTTCGACCTCGGCTCGATTTGTCTCGCTCATGGCCGCAACGGTTCCCGGCGCGCCCCAGCGCATCCCGAGATCACCCTCGACCGTGCGCATGACCTCGGGATCGGGGACTTCGACATTGCGGCGGTCCTGGCGCAACCCGCCGAACGAGTGAACGTCCGTGGTGGCGCCGCCAAGATCGGCGAAAACCACCGGACCGCCTTGACCCGGAAGATGGGCCAGCGCCCGGCTCACCGCCAGCGGCGTCGGCTCGCAGTCGGTTTGCAGGACCGCCATCAGCTGGTCGAGCCCCTTGGCGCGGGTGATGTGTTTCAGGAACAAGTCGCGGACGGCTTCTCGGGTTGCCGTTATCTCGATTTCGCCGGCCCTCGGGAAAACATTGGCGACCACGCGCACATCGCGCTCGCCGTCATCGAGCAATTGCGCTGCTTCGTCGGCGGCGTCGGCATTGCCGGCGACGATGAAGCCGAGGGCTGACGAAACCCGGTTCAGCATCCGCGCATTGTGCAACAGGGCGTCGGCGTTGCCGCCGTCGATGCCGCCGGCGAGCAGGACCAGGTGCGGCTTGGTAGCGTCGATACGATCGATCGCCCGATCATCGAGGAAGCCGTATTCGGTCGAAACGATCTTGGCGCCGGCGCCCAGTGCCGCGAGGCCGCCCGCCCGCCCGGACAGCGATGCGGTCAGCCCGACCGAGGCCATCCTGAGGCCGCCCGCCGCGCTGCTCGAGGCGAGCGTCCAATCGTATGGCGCGCGCACGCCGTCCGGCAGCGCGCCAACGGCGGCCTCAACACCCTTGAGGACATTATTTTCGGTGGTGGTCGGTGCCTGGGCGCGGCCCAGAACGGACCCTTGACGGTTAATGACCAGCGCTTTGGTAAACGTCGAACCGACATCGAGCAGCAACCCGCGATGCCAAGATCGACCCTCGACGAGCGACTGCTCCGCCCGCCCCAAAGCTTTCACGCCCATCGCCGCAAGTCCTCTTCAGATACGCCATGATCCCGAGCCGGCAAGCCCTTCACGCTTCCTCGATGGTAACCTGTAATTAGGCATTGTCAGAGGAAAATTGCTTGAGCTGCCGGGGTGCTGATCCTAGCGTCGGTGGATGAAGAACCCGTTCCGAT
>CAZYDR010000181.1:3958-4172 GCA_964645285.1 uncultured Alphaproteobacteria bacterium | reverse complement strand
GATGTATGACTTCGATGTTGACTCCCCGTCAAAGGACCTACCAGTCCTAACAGGGGCATCGATCAACGTTTTGGATCCAGACTTTGGAAGCCCGTACGCGTACGCAGACAAGGAGGAGGTTTCGCGACTCCTCCTTGAGCGTTCTCAGCGTCAGATCACTCGAACGCGCTCGCCACTCTTCGGGTTACCGATGACGGGGACCGATGATCTCTTG
>CAZYDR010000181.1:0-3948 GCA_964645285.1 uncultured Alphaproteobacteria bacterium | reverse complement strand
AACCGTCCGGGGAACGGACACTCGGACCTCCATCCCATGTCTGGTACCGCCAGGTGTTGCTCTGACTGAACAGGCACCATTTTTCGTGCGACGGCCGGGGGCAACCGCTACGCAGGAAGCCTTTTTGCTTGGTGTAATGGCCTCCATTCCGTTTGATTGGTATGTCAGGCGCTGGGTGGAACTCAATCTCTCGTTTGAACTGCTGAATGCGACGCCACTCCCAGAAATGCGCGATCCCTATGCCAGTCGGGTGGTGGCAATCGCAGGTGCTCTTTCTGCGAGCGACGATCGGTTTATGACTTGGGCCGGTGAAGTTGGTGTGCCTGTCGGCAGCCTTACCGACTCGACCGACCGGGAAGCAGCGATTGCGGAACTCGACGCCCTCTCAGCGCTCCTCTATGGACTCGAATGGGATCACGTGGTCCACGTCTTTGAGACGTTTCACCGTGGCTGGGACTACACGGAGCGCCTGGCCGCCGTTCAGGTCCACTTCGATCGTTGGGAGTCTGAGGCATGACGACAGCGGACCATTACCCGCCGTTCTTTGCGACGAACCGCCCCGATGCCGATGAGACGGTTGCGGCGGAGTTGGTGTGGCTGTTCAAGGGCGCTAGGGAGTTGTATGCGGATCCGGCGGCGGTGGCGATCGCCACGGCGTATCTGAACCCGGCCGGGTTCGTCTTGTTGGCCGACGAGTTGGAACAGGCGCCGTCTGTTCGACTGCTGTTGGGGGCCGAACCTGATCCTGCGGTGGGGCAGCGCACGGTTCCCCCTGTCACTGATGAGGAAACCGTGGCGGCTCTCAGGAACCACGGCGAGTGGCTGGAGCGTGAACGTGACCTGACGGGCTTTTCCCGTGAGGAGGATGCAGCGGCTCATCGCATGGTCGAATGGCTCCAGAGCATCGGGGACAGCGGTAGTCGGGTCGTTGAAGTGCGCCGCTATGCGAAGGGGTTCCTGCACGGCAAGGCCTACATAGCCGAACACCCCCAGGCGCCCGCCGTGTTGGCCGGTTCGTCGAACCTGACTTACGCGGGCCTGATGCGCAACGCCGAGTTGAACCTCGGATACCCGACAGGCGAGCACACGCATCTGGTGCAGGAATGGTTCGAGCATTTCTGGGGCGAGTCCGACCCCTACGACCTGGCCGGGCTGTACGCACGCCGCTGGGACCCGCACACGCCGTGGGTGGTGTTCCTGCGGATGCTGTGGGAACTCTACGGAGACACCTCGGCTGACGACCAAATCGTCTCGACGATGCACCTCACCGGGTTCCAACGTGAGGGAGTGGCGCGGATGCTGCGGGTCCTCGACGAGCACGGTGGGGTGATCGTCGCCGACGAGGTCGGCCTCGGCAAGACGTTCATGGCTGCCGAGGTGATGCGACGGGCCACCGAACAGGCCCGCCAACGGGTCCTGGTCGTCGCTCCGGCGGCGCTAAAGGCGACGATGTGGGACCCGTTCCTCGAGCAGTACGACATGTCGCGTCGGATCAAGGTGGTTTCGTACGCCGAATTGCGGATTCACTGGCAGGAGGATCCCGACTTTCGTGCCGACGTCGACGAGCGCGCCCTCGTCGTTATCGATGAGGCACACAACCTCCGCAACCCGAGCGCTCAACAAACCGAAGCCGTTGCCGAACTGTTGTCGGGCCCGAACCCGAAGAAGGTTCTGTTGTTGACTGCAACGCCGGTCAACAATTCGTTGTTCGACCTCCACACGCTGGTGCGGTTCTTCATCAACAACGATGCCGAGTTCGCCCGGCTGGGCATCCAGTCGATCCGCCAGTACATCGCCGATGCGCAGAAACTTGACCCCGACTCGTTGTCGCCCGAGGCGCTGTTTGACCTGATCGACCAGGTGATGGTTCGCCGTACCCGCCGGTTCATCAAGACGCAGTACCAGGGCGAAAAGATTCCCGGCCCGGACGGAACCGAGATCACGATCGTGTTCCCCGAGCCTGTCCTGCATCGCCTCGACTACGAACTCGACGAACCGGGAACCGAACTCCTCGAGGAGGTCATATACGCACTCACCGACTCCGAGGACGAACTTCGTTACGAGAAGCGTCGCAGCGACAACCGCCGGCTGATGCTGTCCCGGTACACGCCGGGCGCCTACTCGATTGATGGCGAGTACGAAGAGGCGTTCCAGTTCGTCAACGCCGGACTGTTGCGTTCCGGCCTCTTGAAGAGGCTCGAGTCGTCGCCTGCGGCCCTGGCCAGCACTCTGGGGAGGCTCATCACCTCGCACGAAGCGTTCCTGACGGCGCTGGCCGCCGGCCAAGTTGTCATCGGCGAGGCCCTGTCGGAGTGGACGTCGAGCGACGCCGAGGACTTCGACGACTTCATCGAGGGCCTCGACAACTCGAAGATCTGGAACATCGAGTCCGTCGACGGCTACCACGTCGAGGCGCTTACCAGCGACGTAACCGAGGACCTGGAACTCCTCAAGCGGCTCAAGGTTAGGGCCGATGCTGCCAATGAGACCACCGACTCGAAGGCGCTTAGGTTGATCGACCGACTCCGCGAGATCGCCACCGAATCCAGGACGGTGTCCAAGGCCGGCCTGTCTGCCGGCGACCGTCGAAAGACCGTTGTGTTCTCGACGTTCGCCGACACCATCCAGAACGTCCATACGAGTGTCGCCGAGGCAATCGACGGCGCCGCAGACGATGACCCGCTCGCCGACTTCAAGGGCCGGGTCCCCCCTGCGGTCTTCGGCTCGAAGACCGGCATCGACCAGGAACAGCGGGCACGTGTCCTCGCCGGGTTCGCACCCGAGACAGCCGGCAGACCCGGTTCCGAGGACCGCTACGACCTGCTGTTTTCCACCGACGTGCTCTCCGAGGGGGTGAATCTCCAACAGGCCGGCCGGATCGTGAATTACGATCTGCCGTGGAACCCGATGCGGATAGTCCAACGGCACGGCCGCATCGACCGGATCGGGTCCAAGCACCCACGGGTGTTCCTCGACTGCTTCTTCCCCGCCGCCCACCTCGACACCCTCCTCGGACTGGAGGGCCGGCTCCACGCGAAACTCTCCCGAGCCGACGCCGCCGTCGGTGTCGGTGAGGTACTCCCCGGCTTCGACGGCTCCGCAGGCCGGGTGTTTGCTGACACCGAAGAACAGATCCGCCAAATCGCCGACGAAGACGTAACGCTGCTCCTCAACGAAGGAGCCGGAAACGCACTCTCCGGCGAGGAATACCGGCGGCGGCTCCGCCGGGCCACCGAACCATCAACCCTCGGCGACGATGTCCGACGCCTTCCGTACGGATCCGGCTCCGGTTTCGTCAACGAACACGCCCGCACCCACGGGTTCTCGTTCTGCGCCCGAATAGGCGACAACGACAAGCCGGTGTTCCGGTTCATCCCCACCGACGACTCCTGGAACCCGATCGACGGCCCTGACGGGCAACCCGTCGTCACCCGCCAGACCCTCACCGCCCTGTCAGCGGCCGACCCGGGCACCGAGGCCACCGAACGCCACCTCCCCGAAGAGGCCTACGAGGCGGCATTCGACGCCTGGGCGATCGCCAAGGAAGACATCGAAGCCGAATGGGCACGCCTCGCCGACCCCAAGGCCCTCCAACCACGCATCCCGAAGGCCCTCCGAGACGCAGTCGCCTTCGTCGGCGACCACGGCGAGTTCCTCGGCAACCAGGAACAGAACGACCTCTTCGAGCGGCTCAACAGCGTCCCATCGCACCGCATAGAGCGCCTGGTCCGCGAGATCCTCAACGGCGACCACTCGGCGAGGGAGACCGTGGAACTACTGGCCGGCCTCGCCGAGCGCGAGAATCTCCAGGCGGCGCCACCACCACCACAAATCGACCCCGTGCACCCCGCGGAGATCAACCTTGTCGTCTGGATGGCAATCGCCCCACCCACCCGGTAGGAGCAGATCTCGGCTTAAACAAGCCGACATTCCTTGGACCAGGTTTCT
>CAZYDR010000180.1:0-4223 GCA_964645285.1 uncultured Alphaproteobacteria bacterium | reverse complement strand
GGAGTCGAACCCCTGTTTTCGCCGTGAGAGGGCGATGTCCTAGGCCACTAGACGATGGGGACCCATGGCACGAAGACGAACTCATATCGCACTGGCGTGGTCGTGGTCAACAGTCGCACCGCCTAATCACGCCTGAAGACGCCATTAAAGTTTTACGTATCGTTTACGGGTCTCCGCCCATACTCAGTTCGGTCCGTTGCCAACGGCCGATTTGAAGCCGTGCGCCAGTTCAAAAGACAGCGAGGAGAAACCCGGCCACATCCATCCTCATGGCGCTTGCCGTGGCGTGGATGTTGTCCGGATGCAGCGCCGCCGCGCTTATCCCCGAGGCCGCACGACAGGTCAAAGAAATCATTAAACTGGCCCAGCCGGAACTTCCCAGCGACCAACGCCTGATCGCCGAAGCCGACATGGCACTGGCCGCCGGCGACGTGGCCGCGGGGGAGGCTTATCTCAACGCCATTCTGTCGGGCAATCCCTACCATAAGGATAACCTATCCAGGCTGGCGGAGATTTACCGTTTAACTGACCGCTCGAAAATGGCTCTCGAAATCGATCATCTGGACCCCAGCATCATCGCGTCATCCTATGTGTCCGAGGGCGTGTAGTTTGTCGCCTATGATGCCGAATCCAAGATTATTGAACGCTTCGCCACCCTGGCACGGCTTCTTAATAGGGAGCTGATATCGCCCGAGGAATATGCTCTGCGGCGCAGCGCCAATCTCGGCGCCCTGCTGCCGCTCACCCAGCCGCCGCCAGCACTTCGTACGGATCAGCCAGCGCCGTTGGCCAATGATATGATCAGTCGCCTAGAGGCAATCGCCCGATTCTATATGATCGGCGCGCTCGACGCCGAAGCCTACAAAGCCGAGCGATCAGGAATTCTGGCCGGTTTGATGTCCCTGCCCATCGATGCTGACGAAGCGCCGGAGATCGCCCGGACCGTCGACCCCGAATTTCACCAGATCAGGCTTGAGCGCCTGCTCACCGCCGAACTCATCTCCATGGGTGGATTCGATGCGGAGAGCGCGGCGCTGCTCGGCCTGTTCACCCCCGCGGCGGCACCGGCCGATATCATGGCCGAGCAGATGATGGCTCTCGAGAACCCGGTGATGCCGCGGCAGGAAACGGATACCGACATTGGCGCCATGGAAAATCGCGAGCACCCGGCTCTGGGGCCCGAAATCACCACAAGAGTTGATGTTCACCCTGCCCTGACGCGCACACCCGAGCGAGCCCAGCGCAACTGGGAAGACCTTCATCAAGCCCACAGCGATGTGCTCGATGGTCTCGAACCACGCATTGCACGCATTGATCTGGGTGACGAACGGGGAATCTATTTCCAGCTCAGCGCCGGCCCTCTGGCCGATATCGATGCGGCCGAGGCTCTGTGCAACACTCTGGTTCGCCGTCGCCTCTACTGCGCGCCGATGATTTTTTAGGCGCCGTACCGTCCAGCCGTGGCGATAAAGCCTTCAATGTCCTCCGCGCGAGTATTGAAAGCGGTCACCAAACGCACCGCGGCGACATCCCCCGCATCCCACCGATAAAACAAGTAGCCTTCGGCCAGGAGGCCTGACAGCACCGGCTCGGGTAACTCGGCAAAAAGTTGGTTGCCGTCAACCGGATGAACCAGATGCACGCCGGGCACCGAGGCCAGCCCTTCGGCGAGGTGGGCAGCCATCTGGTTGGCATGGCGCGCGTTGTTGAGCCACAGATCATTGGCAAGATAGGCTTCAAGCTGAACCGCCGCGAATCGCATCTTCGAGAACAGATGGCCCGCCCGCATGCGGCGGTGGGCAATTTCGCGGTCCAGCGCGGGCTTGAACACCACGACCGCCTCGCCGGCCCAAGCGCCGTTCTTAGTCGCCCCAAACGACATGATGTCGACGCCGGCCCGCCAAGTCACGTCGGCCGGGGTACAGCCCAGCGCTGCTACGGCGTTGGCAAATCGCGCACCGTCGAGATGGACCGCAAGGTTCTTGCCGTGAGCAACCTCGGCAAGGGCGGTTATCTCACGCACCGTATAATGGGTGCCGCACTCGGTCTGCTGGGTGATGCTGAGCGCCGCCGGCATGACGTGGTGAACTTCGCCGGGCGGCACCGCATCAAGGGCGGCCTCCAGACTGGCGGCCGCGATCATTCCGTGTTCGCCAGCCAGGGGCATCATTTTGGCGCCGCCGGTATACATTTCCGGCGCGCCACACTCATCCACCGCCACATGGGCGGTCTCGTGGCAGTAGATGGCGCCGAAGGGCGGCGCGATGGCCGACAAAGCGAGGGCGTTCGCCGCGGTCCCGGTCCCGACCGGGTATATCGAAACCTCGGCCTCAAAGACATTGCCGAACAGCTCATTCAGCCGTCCGGTGGCCTCGTCCGCCCCATAGGGCATGGTCTGGCCCTGGCTGGCGATTTCGAGGGCTGCCATGATTTCGGGCGCCGCGCCGGTCGTGTTGTCACTGGCAAAGTTCACTGTCCATCCTCCGTGGGAATCAAATCCAGGGTGCCTAATACGGCGCCGTTGCGGCGATCAACGGTGATCACCTGTTGGCGGCCACCGGGCCGCTCCACCAACAGCAATAGGGTGTCGTCTTCGCCCGTCATGGTGATAACCCGGGCGCCCGCCGGCAAGGCGACAGTGGCGGTGACGGGCTGGTTCGGGCTGCTGTCGCCGCTGGGCGCAACAACCCGTTGGAACACCACGACGATAAGAACCGCGAGGCCGGCGGCAATGAGCACGCCAAGGACAATGACGATGGCCTTGAGCGCGCGGGCCTTTTGGGTCCAGTCTGTAGTCATGGCATTACGAGACGACAACGTTTTGAGTTTAAGCGCCGGCGCCGATGATTCCGGCGCCCGACTCGACAAATTTCTCGCCGATACCCTACCCGATCTGTCGCGCACCAGGATCAAGGCGTTGATCAAGGATGGCCAGGTAATTTCGAGCGGCGCGACCATAGCCGACCCCTCTTATCGGGTCAAACCAGACCAGACCTTCAATCTGACTATCCCCAAGGCAACGCCGGCCATACCCCGAGGCCAGGCCATCGCCCTCGACGTGGTCTATGAAGACGCCGCGTTGATTGTTATCAATAAGCCGGCGGGCATGGTCGTACATCCGGCCCCGGGTAATCCGGACTCGACCCTGGTCAACGCCCTCATTGCCCATTGCGGCGACAGCCTGTCGGGCATTGGCGGGGTCATGCGCCCCGGCATTGTCCACCGGCTCGATAAGGATACCAGCGGCCTCATGGTCGCCGCCAAAACGGACGCGGCCCACCAGGGTCTCACCGCCCAGTTCGCCTCGCGGAGTCTGTCTCGCATATACCAGGCGCTCGTATGGGGGCTTCCCAGTCCGATCGCGGACCGCATTGAAGGCAATATCGGGCGCAACCCCCAGAACCGCAAGAAGATGGCGGTGGTGGCCGAGGGCGGCCAGGTGGCGGTTACCCATTACCGGGTACTGCGCAATCTCGATGGCGCCGCAAGCCTGGTGGAATGTCGCCTTGAGACCGGGCGCACACACCAGATCCGCGTCCACCTGGCGCATATCGGTTACCCGGTCATCGGCGACCCGGTCTACGGCCGCGCCGGTGGTCGGCGGCGCGCCACCCTGTCGCCTCAGGCACAAGATGCTGTTGCCGGTTTTTCCCGCCAGGCTTTGCACGCCTGGTCCCTGACGTTCCGCCACCCCATGAGCGGCGAAAATCTCCGGTTTGAAAGCACTCTTCCCGACGACATGAAACGCCTGATCGCCGCTTTCGACGGCGCCGCAAAGACCGGACGTTAACCTTATATTAACCGCGTCCTTGGAAAAGTGGGATTGCCGGGCTTTCGTTTGAATCAATTGGCTCCTCAACCAATAGGTAGAGCGAAACCCCTCGACAACCACGAGGTCACGCCTTAATGCCCAAAACTCCATTACCGTCGGTCGCATCCGCTGGTGGGCTTACGCACTACCTCCAGGAAATTCGCAAATTTCCCATGCTCGCGCCCGAGGAAGAATACGCCTTGGCGAAACGCTGGCGTGATGACGGCAACACCGACGCCGCCCACCGCTTGGTTACCAGCTATCTGCGCCTGGTCGCCAAGATCGCCATGGGTTATCGCGGCTACGGTCTGCCCGTGGGCGAACTGATTTCCGAAGGCAACTGTCCGTCGTCATATAAATTGGAACAACTCGCGGCCTGACCGAAGAGAGGATCTGGCTCATCTGGTTCAAG
>CAZYDR010000179.1:0-4237 GCA_964645285.1 uncultured Alphaproteobacteria bacterium | reverse complement strand
GCCAGATCCTCCGTTATGAAACAGGCTCAGTGGTCCCAAAGATCTTGATGACGGATAGTAGTATGACCGAACAAGTCCAGAACATGGAGTAGGGCGGGCCATGGCCGAGAACCCTGACATCAGTCGCCGAGGCTTGATGCTGGTGTTGTCGTCGCCGTCCGGCGCCGGCAAGACGGCGATATCGCGCGCTTTGCTCCAGAGCGAACCGCGGCTGACCCTTTCAGTGTCGGCGACGACCCGACCCATGCGGAGAGGCGAGGTCGATGGTGTCGATTACATGTTCGTCGATGGCGCTGCGTTTTCCCGAATGATCGATGATGATGCTTTTCTTGAGCATGCCACGGTCTTTGATCACATATACGGCACGCCGCGTGGCCCCGTCGATGCGGCTCTTGCGGGCGGCCAAGACGTATTGTTCGACGTTGATTGGCGGGGCGCCCAGGAACTCAGAAAACGGTCGCGCCACGACCTCGTCAGCGTTTTCATCCTACCGCCGTCCATGGCCGAACTCGAACAACGGCTTATGGGGCGAGGGCAGGATTCCGATGATGTGGTTGCCGGGCGCATGGAGCGCGCGCCCGACGAAATCGGCCACTGGCAGGAGTATGACTACATCGTCGTCAACCAGGACTTCGACGACAGCGTTGCCAAGGTGCTTACTATTCTCCACGCGGAGCGGCTACGCCGTGATCGTCAACTCGGCCTCGTGGAATTTGTCAGGGACCTGACGGGGCGGCCTTGACGGTTGCTTCCAGGGTTGCCGACACGGCTTGAGCCGGGTAAAGCACGCCCTCGACACCATCGATTGCGTCGCTCCGGAGTGCCAGTACCAGGAAGCGTGAGTCGTCGATCTTGCCCGGCATGGCGAGGCCGAGCGGTGTTGCTGGAATAAAGCCGAAGCGTCCGAACATCCATTGATCGCCGACCGCGAAGGCCAGGCTATGGCCCCGCGCCCGGGCCCGGCCAATACCGTTCTTCACCAGGTTTCGGGCGATGCCCTGGCGGCGGTATCCGGGGTCGGTGGCAAGGGGTCCGAGCAACAGCGCCGGCACCCGCCCAGCGATCAGGGCAGGCCAGAACCGGATAGTCCCGACCAGTTGGCTGCCGTCACGGGCTGTCAGGCCGAGGGCGGCGTCGGGCGCAACGCCCTCGCGCAAACGGTACGAGGGCCGATGCTCCCGGCCCGGGCCAAAAGACAGATCGAGCAATTGCTCGATAGCGGGTCCGTCGCCGGGCATCTCGACTTGAATATCGACCATTTTTCTAATTCCGAATGACACGCAGATAAAACGATTTGGGCGAAGAACGTCCCAACTACCGTGTTGCCTGACTAGAGAGAGTTTTGGTACCGCCATGACGCGGCGGTAGGAATTAGGCGAGCAGGGGCGCCGGACGACTCACAGCTGGTGTGAGGTTCCGTTGGATCGTCGTCGCAGTCGGCGTGCCTGACTCATGGTCGTCTGCCTGAAGTTCGCGTGTCTTGGTAGAAAGCGTACTTACAGGACGCCCCGGCTTCTTGCAAGCCCAACTTTCGCGTAGGCCCGGGCAAGAGCGCAGAAACCTTCGATGGCGATATCTTCGGCTCTGGCCGTTGGCTCGATCCCAGCCCTGGAGAGCATGGCAAGGGCGTCACCGCCAAGCGCCTTGAGGCTGGAGCGCAGCATCTTGCGGCGCTGTCCGAAGGCGGCTGCCACCACCCGTTCGAGCACCGTATGATCGGCGGGCGCCAGAGGTTCGGTGCGTGGCGTCAGGCGAATCAACGTCGAGGTTACCTTGGACGGCGGGATGAAGGCACCGGGCGGAATATCGAACAACCGCTTTGTCGCGCAAGACCATTGGGTCGCAATTGACAATCGGCCATAGGTGCGGCTGCCCGGCGCCGCACACATACGATCGGCGACTTCCCGCTGAAACATCAGGGTAAAACCGGTGAAGGCGGTGGCATTTTTGAGCCAACCGAGAACCAGTGGCGTGGCGATGTTGTAAGGCAAGTTAGCAATCACCGCGCGGGGCGCTGATGCGAGATCTGCGGCATCAACCTTCAAAGCATCGGCTTCGATCACCCGGAGGCGGCCGGGAAAGGCGTCTGCAAGTTCCCTTAGGGCCGCGACGCAACGCGGGTCCCGCTCCACCGCCACCACCTCGCGGGCGCCATGAGCGAGCAAGGCGCGGGTCAGGCCGCCGGGGCCGGCGCCGATTTCGATGGCGGCGGTGTTGCTCAAGTCACCGGCCGCGCGGGCAATGCGGTCCGTGATGCGCGGGTCGAGGAGAAAATTCTGTCCCAGAGACTTGCGGGGCTTGAGGTCGTGGCGAGCCATAACCTCGCGCAGGGGCGGCAGGGATGGCGCCGGCTCGATCTCAGGCATGGTAGCGCCGCCGCGCCATGGCGGTGGCGGTGGCGATGGCGGCGACCAGGCTCTCCTCACCGGCCTTCCCGGTACCGGCGATATCGAGCGCGGTGCCATGATCCGGCGAGGTGCGGACAAAAGGTAATCCCAAGGTGATGTTGATGCCCCGGTCGAAGCCGATGGTCTTGATCGGGATCAGCGCCTGATCGTGGTACATGCAAATGACCGCGTCATAGGCTTGGCGCGCCGCCTCGTGAAACAGGCTGTCGGCCGGCAACGGGCCCTCGACCAGGATACCCGCCGCCCTCAGTTGTTCGATTGCCGGCACGATGATCTCGGTCTCTTCGGCGCCCAGACTACCAGCCTCGCCGGCATGGGGGTTGAGGCCGGAAACCACGATGCGCGGCTCAGCTATACCAAAGTCCGCGCGCAGGGACTGGGCGGTTACCGTGGCGCAGTGGACGATGGTATCGCTGCTTAGGTTTGTGATCGCCTGGCGCAAGGGCATGTGGATGGTAACCGGCACCGCGCGCAGACCGGGACAGGCCAGCATCATCACCGGTCGGGTTTCGGCGCTGACCAGGAATGCCAAGTATTCCGTGTGGCCGGGGTGACGAAAGCCGGAATCGTACAGGCATTTTTTGTGGATGGGATTGGTTACGATGGCGTCGATCCGCCGCTTCCGGACCAGGTCGACGGCGCGGTCGATGGCGGAAATTACCGCCGGGGCATTGGCCGGATCGAGCTTACCGGGAACCGATGGTACGCGCAGTGGCTCGGCCAACACGGGCAGTGACTCACCAAAAATCTGGCCGGCGCTCTCCGGCGCTTCAATTTCACAGACGGGAACCTGTAGTTCGAGCCGCGACGCGATGTTGCGCAAGCGGTCGGGGTCGTCGATGGCGAAAAAGGGAAGCCGCCCGGCGCGGCGCCGCAGCCAGGCTTTCAAGACGATTTCCCCGCCGATGCCCGCCGGTTCACCCATGGTTACACCGAGAGGAAGAACGGCGCCGGTCATATGCGAATGTCGATGAACGCTGTACGACGAAGGTCGCGGAGATAGTGGCGGGCGACCTGATCGAGGCGGGCTTCGATAAGGTATTGCTGGATATCGAGGCGCCGGGGCGGCCCGGCATCTGGTTCCGCGCGTTCGCAGACCATGAACAGGTGTACGCCCGATTCGGTCCGGACCGGATCGCTGGCCGTGGCAAGAGGAAGCGCCTCCACCGCGGTGCGAATCTCGGCCGGCATATCGTTTAGTTTTATGCGGCCAAGGTCGCCCGATATGGTGGGGTCGGTTTCATCTGCAATCCGGACCATATCCTCGCAGTCGGCCACCGTCTCACGCATGACGTGGGCGAGAGCAATATTCGATTCGATCTCGTCGGCGGTCGCGTCACTGGATATGCCGAGAAGGATCTGGCGTAAGTCGATGACAGCTTCGCCACTGTCCGGGGCTTGCAATTGGCGGCGTTGATCGAGCTTTACCACCAGATACCCACCGCTTGTTGGAATGGGGTCCGATATTTGGCCCGGCTGTAGCGCTGCCACGGCGGCGGCCACTTCTCCGTCGAGCTGATTGACGGTTACCCACCCAATACTTCCGCCATCCGACGCGGATATTGCCTCGGAAAACTGATCCGCCAAATTGGCAAAACTCGCGCCGGCTCTAACCTGTTTGACCAACTCGTCGGCATTTTCGCGAACGACTCTGTTCTTACTGGCGCCGTCAACGGTGAGAAATATCTCGGACAACAGGAATTCCGGCTTGCCCTGGCTGTCGCGAAGCCGCTGCAACTCATCGTCAATATCTTCATCGGTGATCGTCACCAGGGATCGGAGACGCTGATTGACCAGCTTGTTCCACGCAATCTCGGCACGAATCTGAG
>CAZYDR010000178.1:0-4245 GCA_964645285.1 uncultured Alphaproteobacteria bacterium | reverse complement strand
GGTCGATGCTGGCATCCCATTGGTGGTCTGCATCACCGAAGGCATTCCGGTGCTTGACATGGTGCGGGTCAAACGCGCCCTCAGCGGATCGGGCTCGCGCCTCGTCGGCCCCAACTGTCCGGGCGTCATCACCCCGGAAGCCTGCAAGATCGGCATCATGCCGGGCCACATCCACACCCGCGGCAAGATCGGTATCGTATCGCGCTCAGGCACCCTGACCTACGAAGGCGTCGCCCAGACCACCGCCGCCGGGCTCGGCCAGTCGAGTTGCATCGGCATCGGCGGCGACCCGGTCAACGGCACCAATTTCATCGATTGCCTGGAGATGTTCCTTAGCGACGACGAGACCGAAGGCATTATCATGATTGGCGAGATCGGCGGCAGCGCCGAAGAAGAGGCCGCCGAGTTCCTCAGCCAGGACAGCCGCAAGAAGCCGGTTGTCGGCTTCATCGCCGGCCGCACCGCACCGCCAGGCCGTCGTATGGGCCATGCGGGCGCCATTATCGCTGGCGGCAAAGGCGGTGCTGAAGACAAGATCGACGCCATGAAAAGCGCCCGAATCGCCGTCGCTGACTCGCCAGCAAGCCTCGGAAGTACCATGTTGAAGGTAATGTCCCGTTAACGATACGGGGTGATGCTGTGCGTGAGCACGGTTTTCACTCTCGTCACCGCACCCGAAGGTGCAGCACAGGACCCATGGCATCACGGCTCGAAGACAGTTCTTTTCTGTTCGGCCCCAACAGTATTTTTGTCGAGGACCTATACAGCCGCTATTTGCGCGACCCCAATTCGGTGGACGCCAGCTGGCGGCAGGTATTCGCGGACATGGGCGACGACGCGGCGGCCATGGCGGCCGACGCCAGGGGCGCCACGTGGGCGCCGCGCGATGAACTGCAGAACGGCAACGGCGCGGACAACGGCGTCAATGGCGAACTTCAGGCGCGCGCCCAACCGGCGCCCGTGGCCATGGCCCCCATGGCTATGCCCGTGGCCGGCGCAACGCCAACCACCAACCATGCGGAGGTCCGCGATTCAATCCGCCTGATCATGCTGATCCGGGCCTACCGGGTGCGCGGCCACCTGATTGCCAATCTCGACCCCTTGGGTCTCGATGGCGAGAAGTACCACCCGGAACTCGATCCGGCGACCTACGGCTTTAGCGCCCAGGATTACGACCGGGAACTGTCCATCGACGGCGTGCTGGGCCGCGAGACGGCGACCTTGCGCGAGGTGCTCGACATACTCAAGGAGACCTATTGCTCGAAGATCGGCGTCGAGTTCATGCATATCCAGTATCCGGACCAGAAGTCGTGGATTCAGATGCAGATGGAATCGACCCGCAATCGCGCCGACATTGACGACGAAGGACGCCGCGGTATTCTGCGCGAGCTCTATGCCTCGGAGGGCTTCGAGCGCTTCCTCCACATCAAATATCCCGGCACCAAGCGATTTTCCCTGGAAGGCGCCGAGAGCACCATCCCCATGCTTGAGGCGATCATCAACCGATCCAGCGATCTCGGCGTCGAGGAGATTATTCTCGGCATGCCTCACCGCGGTCGGCTCAACGTGCTGACCACGGTGATGGGCAAGTCCTACGCGGCCGTGTTTGCCGAGTTCCAGGGTGAGTCCGCCAACCCGGACGATGTCCAGGGCTCGGGCGACGTCAAATACCATCTCGGCGCCTCGTCGGACCGCGAACTGGCCAACGGCAACACCATGCACCTGAGCCTGACCGCCAATCCATCCCATCTGGAGGCGGTCAATCCGGTGGTTGCCGGCAAGACCCGCGCCAAGCAAGCCCAGCGTGGCGACACCAAGCGCCAGAAAGTCATGGCCGTACTGCTCCACGGCGACGCCGCCTTCGCCGGCCAGGGGCTGGTGGCCGAGACCCTGGGGCTCTCGGAGCTGCGCGGCCACCGCACCGGCGGCACCATTCACATCATCGTCAACAACCAGATCGGCTTCACCACCAGCCCGAAGTATTCGCGCTCCTCGCCCTATCCGTCGGATGTGGCCAAGATGGTTCAGGCGCCGATCTTCCACGTCAACGGCGATGATCCGGTGGCGGTGGTTCACGTGGCCAAACTGGCCGCCGAATTCCGCCAGCGCTTCAATCGCGACGTGGTCATCGACATGTTCTGCTATCGCCGCCATGGCCATAACGAGGGTGACGAGCCGGCCTTCACCCAACCGTTGATGTACCGCCAAATCGCCCACCACCCGACCACGCGCCAGCTTTACACCGAAAAGCTGATCGCCGACGGCACCCTGACGCCCAAGGCGGCCGAGGCCCTGATCAACGAATTCAACGAGAGCCTCGAAGCCGCCCTTGAAGCTTCCAAAAGCTATCGGCCCAACAAGGCCGACATGCTGGAAGGCGTTTGGGAAGGGCTCGTGGTGGCCGAGGCCGAAGGCCCGCGCCGGGGCACCACCGGCGTCGCACTCAAGGAACTCGAGGCCGTGGGCATGGCGATCTCGGCCAAGCCCGAAACTATCAATCTCAACCGCAAGGTCGAGCGCGTGCTGGATAACCGGCGCGCCATGGTCGAAAGCGGCGAAGGCTTCGACTGGGCGACCGCCGAGGCCATGGCCTTCGGCACCCTGCTGGCCGAGGGTAACGGCATCCGCCTGGTGGGCCAGGATTCCGGGCGCGGCACCTTCAGCCAGCGCCACTCGGTGCTGGTCGACCAGAGCACGGAAGAGCGCTACGAGCCGCTCAACAATATCCGCGACGGCCAGGCCGGCTATGAGGTCATCGACAGTATGTTGTCGGAAGCGGCGGTGCTTGGCTACGAATATGGCTACGCCCTGGCCGACCCCACTAATCTGGTGCTGTGGGAAGCCCAGTTCGGCGATTTCGCCAACGGCGCCCAGGTCATCATCGACCAGTTCGTGGCCTCGGGGGAATCCAAGTGGCTGCGCATGTGCGGCCTGGTCATGCTGTTACCCCACGGCTTCGAAGGCCAGGGACCGGAACACTCCTCGGCCCGGCCCGAGCGCTTTCTCCAGCTTTGCGCCAAGGACAATATGCAGGTGGTCAACTGCTCCACCCCATCGTCCTACTTCCATGCTCTGCGTCGCCAGCTCCGGCGCAACTTTCGCAAGCCCTTGGTTGTGATGACGCCGAAATCCCTGTTGCGCCACAAGCGCTGCGTCTCGAAACTCACCGACATGGGCCCCGACACGGCTTTTCATCGGGTCATGTACGAAAACCAGATGCCCGGTCCGGACAAGAAAATGAAGCGTGTGGTGCTGTGCAGCGGCAAGGTGTTCTACGATCTCGAGGCCGAGCGCGACGAGCGCGGCCTGACCGACGTCACCATGCTGCGCCTTGAACAGATCGCACCGTTCCCCAAGACACCGTTGCGCGAGGAACTCAAGCGCTTTCCCAATGCCGACGTGGTGTGGTGCCAGGAGGAACCCCAGAACATGGGGGCCTGGACCTATGTGGCGCCACGCATAGAATCTCTAATGAAGCGGCTCGACGGCCCCTCCAAGCGGCCGACCTACGCCGGCCGCCCCGGCGCCGCCTCGCCAGCCACCGGCACCAACAAGGTCCATGTGGCCGAACAGGCCGCCCTGGTTGACAAGGCGTTGACCATTTAATGCCATACAACTCCCCACATCGAGGCAACCATGAGCGTTGAAATCAAGGTACCGGCCCTGGGCGAATCGGTGACCGAAGCCACCGTCACCCAATGGTACAAGGCGGCCGGCGAAGCGGTGACGGCCGACGAGCCGGTGGTCGAACTGGAAACCGACAAGGTAACACTCGAAATTCCAGCCCCGGCTGGCGGCAAGCTCGGCGAAATCCGCATTGAGGTCGGCGACAACGTCGAGGTCGGCGCCATTCTCGGCCTCATCGTCGAGGGCGCCGCCGGTGATGCGCCGGCGCCCGCCGCCGCACCTGTGGAAGCCCCGGCCACGGCCGGCCAACATTCCCTGTCACCGGCGGTGCGCAAGCTGGTGGACGAAAACAACCTCGACCCGGCCGCCATTGATGGTACCGGTAAGGACGGCCGCATCACCAAGGACGACGTGCTCAAGGTTCTGGAAGGCGGCGCCGCTGAACCGGAGGTCGCGCCAGCGCCCAAACCCGTGCCCCAGCCAACGCCGGCGCCCGCGCCCGCCCCGGCGCCTGTTGCTTCCGGTCCCCGGCCCGACGCCGAGCGCGAAGAACGGGTGCGTATGACACGGCTGCGCCAGCGCGTCGCCGAACGGCTCAAGGAAGCCCAGTCCACCGCC
>CAZYDR010000177.1:3093-4263 GCA_964645285.1 uncultured Alphaproteobacteria bacterium | reverse complement strand
ATCCGGACGTTGCCCCGTGTGGCTCTGCGGATGTGCGAGTTGATTGTGGTGCCGGAATGACCGCACGACTGGACGAATCGAACCCAGTCGCTGTCGTGGGCGGCGCTGGTGTCCTTGATCAGGCGTGCGTCGTCCTCGCGGTAATAGGCGATGCCCCAACCATCGGCATGAGGCGCGCTACCGCCGCCGTGCTCGGCCAATGTCTTGAGCGATAAAGATACCGTGGCCGGCAGGCGGCTCGAGATGGCGAAGAGTTCACACATGAAGGCGCTTCCTCGGACGTTTCAGGCGATCCGACGTCGTCTGGCAAGAGTATCTGGGCATTGTCACGTTGACAGCGTGGCTTCGGTACGGCCGGTGCTTTAGCGTCTCTGGGTGTGCAAGATATCTTACCATCGTCACCGCTTTCCACCGATTTTCATCCAGCATGCCGTCTGGCTCTATTGCCGTTTCACGCTGAGCTATCGGGACGTTGAGTGTACTGCCCCCCTATAACTGATCCACATGGTTCGTGATATTTTACGAAAATGTGGAGGTGTTTGGATGGCCAGGAAGCGATATTCCGATGAGGATGTGTTGAATTTGCTGCGCCAGATTGAACTCAGTCTGGCATCTGGTGACAGTGTCGAGACGGCCTGCCGATCAGCCGGCGTCAGCGATGCGACCTACTATAATTGGCGCAAGAGGTATGGCGGGATGGGCAAGTCACAGCTTCAGGGGGGGGCATCGATTAGGTAAAAGTGGCTAGCGGAGCAACCCCGCCCGCTTGCACTCAAGGATTACCCGCCTCAGGTCCGCATTGATAGCCTTGACCTTCTCCACGTGGGCGCGGCTTCTCCGCCCATGCTTCGTGTGCGCTGCTATAGAGCGGGCCTTGCCTTCCGGGGTCCGTGGTCCGGTGGACTTGCTCCCGTGCAACTTACAACGGCTCCGATCTTTAATGGCGGGGTTTTGGCACGCTCCGCCCGTCCGGGTCTTTGCCCCGCACCTGCGCCCCGGCCAATCTGGCCCGAAACGCGTTGCCATGCCCGCTTGGGCAAGCTTTTCATGATTAACTATATTCATAATTCGCCTTCACCGCTCACGGGGTAGGACGTCCATCAATTTATGCAAGGCCCTGTCTGAGGGTCCTAACCCTGTCCCGTGGACCGTGCGCCATGGCCCATGGAC
>CAZYDR010000177.1:0-3083 GCA_964645285.1 uncultured Alphaproteobacteria bacterium | reverse complement strand
AGGGCGTTCCCTGGCGGGTCCGTGCACCGCACCGGCGGCCTGGCCAATCCGGCCCGAAACGGGTTTCGATGCCCGCTTCGATAAGGGCTGTGTGGTTAGTTAATTTCATAATTCATTTCCCCCGCTCTCGGGGTCAAGCGTCCATCAATTTTAGCAAGGCCCTGTCCGAGGGTCCTAACCCTGTCCCGTGGTCCGCGCACCCCGGCCCCCGGCCCACTGCTCGAGGGCCGCGAGACACGCTGCCGCGACCGCCTTCCGGTCACGCGTTTGGTGCTGCTTCAGTAATCCGTTACCGACCAGCAACTCGACGCCACCCTCACCGACCTCGACTGGCGCGATCATGACCACGCCCCTGGAGCGGCGCTCGCGGAGGCGTCTAGCACGGACGGTAGATGTCGGTTCATGGGCCATGTAACTGGTTGTTATTATAACATAAATGGAAGATATAGTCTAACTTCCAAGATGTGAATTTGGGCCCCCATTATTTGACTGAAACCCTGTCCAAGGCCCACTTCTCCTTGGCCACGGGCTACTTTGGGGTGCCCCCAACTATCACTGTATCGGGGCAGGACCCGGATTTGCTCTAAAGGGACCCTACCAATGTCTCCAGGAATGGAAGGCGTTCAGTCGTCAGTTGTCGGATGTAACCGGGCGTCCCAGATAAATCCTAGCCCGTCCAACCGCTGCCGACGCTCGGATGAGAGGCTGGCTTTTACTGCTCGCGCGCATTGATGGCATGAATCTCTTCCCAACCTGCATTAATGCCGCCTCCTTGATCGCCTCCTTGGATCGTGGTTAAATTCTTGCCACGGCATCTGATACAAAGAAGGCAATCGATGAACAAGCCAGTATCTCCAAACGCGTTTAGGGCCATGTTGCAGGCGCGGGGACTAAGCCGTCGCACGATACTGAAAACGCTTGCATCCGTTGGCATTGCGACGGTCACCGTTCCCTCACTGCATCAAAGGGCGAGAGCGGGGAGTGACGACTTGGTGGTCTTCACCTGGGACGTCTATGCCGTGCCTGAAATGTATCAAAGCTATTTCGAGACCTACGGCAAGGCCCCGAAGTTTGCATATTTTGGCGACCTGCAGGAGGCGTTCGTCAAGCTTCAAGCCGGTTACAAGCCGGACATCTCCACGACCGGCTTCGAGTCGATCCGGCGTTGGCGGGATGCCGGCTTGATCTCACCGATCGACACCTCGCGGCTCGTCCATTGGCCCGATGTCTTCGAAAAGTTGAAAGGGAGCGGCACCCTCGAAGATGGGATTCAATGGGCTGTTCCCTTCATATGGGGTAGCAACTCCGTCGTCTTCCGTACGGACCTCGCGCCCGAGTATATCGACAACCATACCTGGGAGATCCTTTGGGACCCGAAGTACAAGGGCCAGATCGCGATGCGAGACTCCGCTGACGAGGCGTCCGTGCCGGCAGCCTTGGTCGCCGGCGTCGCGGACCCGTTCAACATGAACGACGAGGATATAAGTAAGGTCCGCGATCGTCTGGCGCAGCAGCGGAAACTTGTGCGCTTTTACTACGGTGACAACACGTCGCTCGCGCAGTCGATCGCGGCGGGCGAGGTCGTAGCCGCCTATGCATGGAGCGACGTGTACGCCGAGCTTAAGGCAGAAGGCGTTCCCGTGGCATTCATGGCGCCGAAGGAAGGCATCCTCACCTGGATAGACCTATCCGTGCTCGTCACGGACGCTCCCGCGTCCGATGACATGCGCTATGCCTATCTGAATACCACTCTTGCGCCCGAATCGGGAGGCTTCGCCATTGAAGAGTACTTGTACGGACACGCAAACCGGAAAGCCTTTGAACAGGCCAATCCCGAGGTTCTAAAAGAACTGGGATGGGCCGATCCCGAGGCCGTCGTTACTGACGGTGTGCTGTTGAGGCCGTTCGCTGCTGACACCCAGGAAAAGATTAACCGCCTGTTCGAAGAGATTAAGGCTGGCTATTAGGGCATCGGTACGAGGAGTTTCTGTTATACGACGGCCCTTGGGCCGCCCTGGCACGTCGGAAGAGGTTGGCCACGTCGCCGTGTTTCTTGCCAGCGACGAGGCGGTCTATGTCACAGGCCAATTGATCACCGTTGATGGCGGCAATAGGCGACGGTGCCGATCCTCGAAAATTTTCGCGACAGCGACCACAAGGCCGAGGGGGTACGGAGTGTACAAGATAGCATGGCTGCGCATCGGATTCGCCGACACTCGGCATTGGTTGTGATTACCGACGACATGGTGAATGGACGACGGGGGCGACATGGATTTCACGGACAAGAGGGTTCTGGTCACCGGCTCATCGCGCGGCATCGGCCGGGCGACCGCTCAGAAGTTCCTTGACTGCGGCGCGCGGGTCGCGGTGAACGGGCGCACCGCAGACTCGACGGCTGCCGGTATTGTGGCGCTGGGAAGCGACGCGCGGTTGGTCGCGGCACCTGGCCACATCGGCACCGTCGCCGGTTGCGAGGCCGCAATTTCGGCTGCGGTCGGTGCGTTAGGCGGTCTCGACATCCTTGTCAACAACGCCGGCGTTTCCCACGACGGGCCGATCGAGAACTACGACGAGGCAACGTGGGACGAAACGCTGGGCGTCAACCTTAAGGGCACCTTTTTCTGTATCAAGGTGGCGCTCCCCGCCCTACGGGCAAGCAGGGGCAACATCGTCAACGTCGCCTCCGATGCCGGGCTCATGGGCGATGTAAATCTCTCGGTCTATTGTGCTTCCAAGGGCGGCGTGGTGAACCTAACCCGTGCGCTGGCTTTGGAACTCGCACCCGACATCCGCGTTAACTGCGTATGTCCGGGATTCACCGATACCGATATGGCGCGCGACGAAATCGAGAAGGCTGACGACCCCGCTGCCGCCGAGCAAGCGCTTATCAACTACACACCCATGAAACGCATTGCAACGCCAGAGGAAATCGGCCAGGCGATCGCCTATCTTGCCTCGGACGATGCGCGTTTCGTCACGGGCGCGGCGTTCCAGATCGACGGTGGCACCACCGCAGGCCGCTAAGCGCGATGTCCGTTCAGGGTCCAGGCTGTGTGAAAACGTGAGGTCTGATAGCATCGTTC
>CAZYDR010000176.1:0-4266 GCA_964645285.1 uncultured Alphaproteobacteria bacterium | reverse complement strand
GAAGCTTGACGTCCTTGTAGTCGATCTTCGGTGAATTAGCGCCGGAGAACGGGCCGGTTTTGCGCCGCCGAAAGAAGGGCCGGCGGGTTTTGCCGCCATCGCCATCGCCGCCAGTCGACGCCGCGGGACTAGTACCGCCTTGGCTCGTATCACTCATGGGTCATTTCCCTCGGCAGGTTTTGGGGCTGCGTCCGCAGCCGTTTCCGCGGGCTTAACCTCGGTGTTCGCTGACTTGGCCTCTTTTTCGACATGTTTTTCACCGCCGTCCCCCCGGGGTTTGTCGTCCCGGAGCCGGTCGTCACGGGGGCCGTGGCCGCGATCATTGCGCGAGGCGCGGGCCTGCATCATGATCGAAGGCTCCGGATCAAGTTCATCGACCCGCACGGTGAGGTAGCGCAGGATGTCTTCGTTGAGACGCAGGTTGCGCTCATATTCCTGCAGGGCCGCCGGCGGGGCGTCGATGTTGAAGAACACAAAATGTCCCTTGCGGTTCTTCTTGACGCGATAGGCGAGGGTCTTCAGTCCCCAGGACTCGGTCTTGGTGACGTTACCGCCATTGTCGGTGATGATGGTGCTGAATGTTTCCGCCAATCCTTCGACCTGCTGGGTCGACATGTCATGGCGCGCGATAAACGTGCTCTCATAGAGCGGCATTAGGTCGGTACTCCCTATGGCTATAGAGGTGTCCGCCGCCAGCCAAATGGTTCAAAATGACAGCGTCACGAACGAAGCCGGCGAACCGGCAAGGAGAATTTGAGCGCCGCACTATACCCGAATTCGTTTGCGGTGCAAGCGTGCTTAACAGGCGATGATATGACACTATCACTAGCGTCTGTGGCGAAAATATTTAGTCAAGGAATTCAACAATATGACGCACGGTTTCGTGTTTCCCGGCCAAGGCTCGCAACAGGTTGGCATGGGTCAGGCTCTGGCCGAGACCTATGCCGCGGCCCGTGAGGTCTTCGAAGAAGTCGATGACGCCCTCGGCGAGCCACTGTCGCGACTTATGTTCGAGGGGCCCGAAGACAAGCTTGTGCTGACCGAAAACGCCCAACCAGCGCTCATGGCGGTATCCATCGCCACGGCGCGGACCCTGGAGGTCGAAGGCGGCTTCGCCTTGAGTGACAAATGCGCCTTCGTCGCCGGTCATTCCCTGGGTGAGTATTCGGCTCTGACCGCCGCCGGCAGCCTCGACCTTGCCGATACGGCGCGGCTGCTGCGCCGCCGTGGCCAGTCCATGCAACAAGCAGTGCCGGTGGGCGAGGGCGCCATGGCGGCCATGCTTGGCCTCGATCTGGAGGCCGCTGAAGCATTGGCCGCTGAAGCCGCCGGCGACGGGGTTTGTTCGACCGCCAACGACAACGCACCCGGCCAGGTGGTGCTGAGCGGCAGCAAGGAGGCCGTGGTCCGGGCCATTGCCATCGCCCCCGACCACGGCGCGCGGCGCTGTATCGAACTTCCGGTCAGTGCGCCGTTCCACTGCGCTCTCATGGCGCCGGTCGCCGAGGTCATGGCCGAGGCCCTGGCCGCGACTGAAATCCGGGCGCCGTCGGTGCCGTTGGTATCGAACGTCACCGCCCAGGCGGTAACCGAGCCGGACAAAATTCGCAGCCTGTTGGTGGCCCAGGTCACCGGCATGGTGCGGTGGCGCGAGAGCATGCTCTATATGCGCGACAATGGTGTCGATACTTTGGTCGAGTTGGGCGCTGGAAAGGTGCTGACCGGCCTCGTCCGGCGCATTGATCGTGATCTTAACGCGCTGGCCACCGATTCGCCCGACGGCGTCGCGGCGTTGTTGGCGGCACTTTAGAAAAAAGGGGAGACAGGAATGTTTGATCTGGCAGGGAAGCGGGCGCTGGTGACCGGTGCGTCGGGCGGCATCGGCGGATCGATTGCCCGGGCGCTTCATAGTCATGGCGCGGTGGTGGCGCTGTCCGGCACCCGGCGCGAGGCGCTTGATGCGCTGGCCGCTGATCTTGGCGAGGGCGCCTTTGTGACGCCCTGCGATCTTGGCGACGATGATGCGGTGGCGGCCCTGGCCAAGGACGCTGAGACGGCCATGGGCGGTCTCGACATCGTCGTCAACAACGCCGGCATCACGCGCGACGGGCTTGCCATGCGTATGAGTGACGACGACTGGGGCGCGGTTATCAACATCAACCTGACGGTCGGGTTCCGTATTGTTCGCTCGGCTTTGCGCGGCATGATGAAGCAACGCTGGGGGCGGATCATCAGCATTACCTCGGTGGTCGGTGCCACCGGCAATCCCGGTCAGGTCAACTATGCGGCGGCCAAGGCCGGCACCGTGGGCATGACCAAGGCCTTGGCCGCTGAAGTCGCCAGCCGGGGCATCACCGCCAACTGCATCGCGCCGGGAATGATCGAAACCGCCATGACCGACGCCCTGGATGATGACGCCCGCGACGCCACGGCCTCGCGCATTCCTTTAGGACGTCCCGGAACCACCGACGAAGTGGCGTCAAGCGCAGTGTTTCTCGCCAGTGATGAAGCCGCCTACATCACCGGCCACACGCTTCACGTCAATGGCGGAATGGCGATGATATAAAGCCGTGCCATGGAAGACAAAGTATGTTACCAAGCCTCGCGTTTCAGCGGATGGGGCGAGGGACGAGACGAGCGGGCTGGGATATAACTTATAATCTTACCTTCGCGCTCGATAGCTGAAAAATAGAATGAAATTCGGAGATAGAGGAAAGCCGCAATGAGCGACATCGGAGATCGTGTAAAGAAAATCGTCGTCGAGCACCTTGGGGTGGACGAGGCCAAGGTTACTGACACCGCTGGTTTCATCGACGACCTCGGAGCCGACAGCCTTGATACCGTCGAATTGGTCATGGCGTTCGAGGAGGAGTTCGGCTGCGAAATTTCCGACGATGCCGCCGAGAAGATTCTCACGGTCAAGGACGCGATCGATTACATCGCGGAAAGTACCTAAGGTTCGAAAGAACCTGGAGGGACGACGCAACTCCTTCAGATAACCAAAAGACGTAGCGCCATGAGGCGAATAGTAGTCACTGGCCTGGGTATGGTTTCTCCGCTTGCCAGCGGAGTGGGGCCAACGTGGGATCGGTTGATTGCCGGCGAGTCCGGCGTCGGGGTGATCGAGAATTTCGACGTCTCCGACATCGCCTGCCGGGTGGCGGCGCAAATTCCTATGGGTGACCAGCAGGACGCCTTCGACCCCGATCGTTGGGTTGAACCGAAGGACCAGCGAAAAATCGACCGTTTTATCCTCTATGCTATCGCCGGGGCCTGTGGCGCTGTCGAGGATGCCGGCTGGACGCCCGACGACGAGGAATCGCTTGAACGCACCGGTGTGATGATCGGTTCGGGGATCGGTGGTCTCGAAGCCATCGCCAAGGGTGCCTTGCTGCTCGAGGAACGAGGCCCGCGTCGCTTCAGCCCCCATTTCATTCCGTCGGCGCTGATTAATCTGGCGTCTGGGCATGTGCAGATCCGCTACGGCTTCAAGGGGCCTAACCATGCGGTGGTGACGGCCTGCTCGACTGGGGCTCACGCCATTGGCGACGCCGGCCGGCTGATCCAGCACGGCGATGCCGACGTTATGATCGCCGGTGGGGCCGAGGCCGCGGTTTGTCGGCTCGGCATGGCCGGGTTCGCCGCCGCGCGGGCGCTATCGACCGGTTACAACGACACCCCGGGACGGGCGTCGCGGCCCTGGGATCAGGACCGTGATGGTTTCGTCATAGGCGAAGGCTCCGGCATTGTGGTTCTCGAGGAGCTTGAGCACGCCAAGAAACGCGGCGCCCATGTTTATGCCGAACTGGTGGGCTATGGGTTGTCGGGCGATGCCCATCACATCACCGCGCCGGCCGAGGATGGCAACGGCGGGTTCCGCTCCATGCGCGCGGCGCTGGACGATGCCGGGCTCAATCCCGAGGACATCGACTACATCAACGCCCATGGCACCTCGACGCCGTTGGGTGACGCCATTGAACTGGGCGCGGTCAAACGGCTGTTCGGCAGCGCGGCTGACAACCTGTGCATGTCGTCGACTAAATCATCGGTTGGCCATTTGCTCGGTGCGGCCGGCAGTGTCGAGGCGATTTTCTCGATCCTCGCCATCGCCAATGGTGTAGTGCCGCCGACTCTCAATCTCGACAATCCATCGCCGGGCTGCGATCTTGATCTGGTTCCCCATCAGGCTCAGGAAAGACCCGTGAAAAACGCCTTGTCGAATTCGTTCGGTTTCGGCGGCACCAACGCCTCGCTGGTGTTCTCCCA
>CAZYDR010000175.1:0-4372 GCA_964645285.1 uncultured Alphaproteobacteria bacterium | reverse complement strand
ATTTGGGTATGATTGCCATGGATTTGAAGGCTATCTGGGAAATGTCGGTTGAGATAGGCTGGGTGGCGGGAAGGATCGCCTATGTCACTTACCCGGGATGCCCATCCCGGCGCGCCTAAAAGACGCGGCGGCCGTGCCGGCACCGCTGAACGGCGCGCCGGCCCGAAGGATAAGGTTGTCGGTCCCGGCCTGCTCGGCGGGGCCTATCGGCCGTTGAGTGACGACGACATGTCGCGGGTCAACGGTGCCGCGCTCGATATCCTCGAAAAGGTCGGCATGGCCGACCCGCCGCCATCCTGTGTCGAACTCTTCACGGCGGCCGGTGGCTGGCTCAACGACGCTGGTCGAATGTGCATCTCCCGCTCTCTGGTCGAGGATGTTATTGCCAAAGCCAACCGGTCGTGGGTTCTCCATGGACGCAATGGCGCGGCGGACGTGGAATTCGGCACCCGGAAAGTAAATCTCGCCACTGGCGGCGGCGCCATACTGGTACGCGACATGGAAACCCGCGAATTTCGCGAATGCACCCTCAAAGATCTCTATGACGGCGCCCGCCTGATCGACGCCCTGGAGCATATCCACATCTATCACCGGCCCTTCGTTCCCCGCGATCTGGCGACCGACCGGCAAAACGATATAAATGTTGCCTACGTGACCCTGGCTGGCACCAATAAGCCGGTGGGCATACCAACGATCGACGCGGACAACGTTGCCGAGGTGGTTGCGCTGCTCGACCACGTGGCCGGCGGCGAGGGGGTGTTCGCCAAGCGGCCCTTCGCCTACATGCTCAATTCTTGTATTGTTTCACCGCTCAGGTTGGCGCCGGAAAGTTGTGCAATTATGGAGAAGGCAGTGCGCGTCGGCGTTCCGTATTTTCTCGGCATCTCTCCCCAGGCCGGCGCCACGTCGCCGGCGGCGCTTGCCGGAACCCTGGTCCAGGTCGTCGCCGAGGCGCTGTTCGGCCATGCCTATATCGAGTTGTTGTCGCGCGGCCACCGGACGCTGTTCGGCATCGCGCCATTTATCTCCGATCTTCGCACCGGCGCCATGAGCGGCGGCGGTGGCGAGCAGGCGGTACTGATGGCGGCGGCGGGCCAAATGGGTGGGTACTACGATCTTCCAAGCCTGGTGCTCGCCGGTATGACCGATAGCAAGGCGCCCGATGTCCAGGCGGGTTACGAGAAGGGCTACAGCATCGCCGCCGCCGCGCTGGCCGGTCCCGGTTTGATCTGTACCTATGCTGGTGTCCTGGCCAGCTTGTTGGCTTTTTCGTTTGAGCAGGCGGTGTTGGATAATGAGATTTTGGGCAACGTGCTGCGCATGGTACGAGGCGTGGAGGTAAGCGAGGAATCGCTCTCGTTTGACGTGATTACCGAGGTTTGTGCCGGGCCGGGACATTTTCTCGACCATCCTGATACTCTTGCGCGGATGAAGCGCGATTATCTCTATCCCGGTGTCGGCGATCGTGACAGCCCCAGTGGATGGATCGCCAATGACCGTCCCACGGCGCTGGCGCGTGCGGAGAACATGGCGCGTGATATTCTCACCGGCCATTTTCCCGTGACGATCGACGGCAAGATCGACGCGTCGATCCGCGCCAAGTTCGATATCAGACTTGAACTTGAGTATATGAGGTGGGGCTAACGGCTCTTGAACATGCGGTCGCCGAGGTCGTCGACGAACTGCTTACCCTTGATGATCGAGAAGTTGCTCGCCTCTTCAGGACCACCGTGGGTTTCGGCGCGCACGAAGCGGTGTTCTTTGTCGCCGTCGTCGAAAGTCTTAGTGATGATGCCGGCGGTTAGCCAGCGGTCGTTGTCCTGGCGCGGGGCAGGGCGGATGACGAAGCAGTCTTCGTGACTTCGGCGAACCTCACCGAGGCAACTCTGGATCGCAATATCGAGGTAGGGCTTCTCGTTCGTGACCGCGCTCTCGCTGCGAGCGTACCGAGCCACTTTCGCGGGTTGATCGACCGCGGCTTACTGCATCCCTTACCGATATTGTAAGGCTACAAGCGTGGCAGTTCGAACCCCCAGTTTCTCCGAAAATATCAATGAGCCTTACTTCCAAGCATTCCGACGAATAATTGGGTATTAGCGCCTCACAGTGATCCTTCGGTATGTGCGCCCTTCACGGCGGTTGTTCTCTTATGACATTACACCGGCGGCGGCAGGCCCCTGAGCCCCTGGGAGATCCTCCGTTATGAAACAGGCTCAGTGGTCCCAAAGATTTTGATGACGGACACGACGGTCCGCCACCCATTGCGATTAAGAGTGGTGCGGACTCGCGATTGCCGAGCGACCCCACTCACCCTGAGTTCGCGCTACCCGCTGCCGGTCCGCGCCAAAGAGAACGTGCCGTCGCAACTGCTCCCGGACGACCACCTTCCCTGACCCTCGTCGCCCGCGATCTTGCCTGTGAGCTTGACGTAATAGCGGCCCTGCAAATATGCCTTTGCAAGCTCGCCCGACGGCAGGATGGTGCCATGGATCTGGAAAGTGCCGTGCATTCCGACTCGGAACGAGCCGCTGAGTTTTGAATCCGCCGCGACGATGGTGCCCCCCGCACGTCCGAGTTGCGTACATCCCTCGTTGTTGATGACCATTTCCCATTCGCCGTCGAAGCCAGGCGTTTCCTCGGTCGGATCGGGCAGCGAGGCCTGTTGTTGTTCGACCGTCGCCGGAACCTCGCCCGCCTTGAACATGGCGAGACGATTGCGCGCCAGGGTGGCGAAGGTGCCGTTGGGGTATTGCTCTACATAGGCCTCGTAGTCCGCGGCATTGGCGCTGTCCTTGATGGCGTCCCAGAAGGTCAGTTCCGAGGCCTGCCGATTGACTTCCTCCTCGGCTGCCTTGCGCTGTATCTCCTCTTCCGCCAGGCGAACGGCTTCGAACTGACGCATCGTCTCCAGTTCAGCCGCGAGACGTTCGGCTTCGGCTTCGGCTTGACGTCGCGCTTCCTCTTCGGCCGCGAGATGTTCGGCTTCGGCGGTAGCCTCGGCTTGACGCCGCGCTTCCTCTTCAGCCGCAAGGCGCTGGGCATCGTTGGCACGCAGCGCGCTAAGTTTCAATTTTGCTAAGCCCGCAAAGGTGCCGTCGGGGAACTGAGCTAGATACTCTTCATACATCTCAGAATTATTGCTGCTCTTGATCGAGTTCCAAAACGAGAGGTCCAACTGCCTTTCGTCAAAGCTGGATTCTGCGGTGGTGGGCGCTTCCACCGTGATCTGCGCCGCTACCGCGAAATAGAAATCATCGCCGGTCAGCGACGACTCTTCCCACGGAGTTTGGTCGCCGCTGGTCGCGTCCATGACTGAATCGCGGACCAGCTTGAACATCTTCTCGGCCGGTACGCCGGGCACCTGCATGACCCGCGCCAATGCCAGGGTGTAGGGGCTGTTCACTCCCATGCCATCCGCCGCCACTTCGCCTGGCCCAGTGGAATAGGCAACCAAGCTACCGCGCGGCGCGTCCATGCGCGCCAATCCCCGATCAGCCGAGCGGAAACTGCGGCTCAGCGGGTTGTTGCGGCAGGCGTCGAGGATGACGAAGTTTATGCGGTTGCCGGCGAACTCCATTTGCTTGAGAACGAAGTTGGCGCTCACCGCCTTGATGGCGACTTCCCGCTCCTTCTCGATGTGCGAATTCAACGGGATGAGATAGTTCTGGCCGCCGACCTGGATGCCGTGCCCGGCGTAGTAGAATAGGCCTACGGCGTCTTTGCCCGCCGCGAACAGTTGGTCCTGCAATTCGAACGTCGCGAGTTGTATTTCCTCGAGATTGGCGTCAATTAGCTCAATCACGTCGAAACTAAGGCCGCGCAGGGTTTCCGCTATGAGGCGCGCGTCGTTCGCCGGGTTGGCCAAGGGCGCTTCGGCATAGGCGCTATTGCCGACCACCAACGCGACGCGCGGCGCCGCGGCATTGGCGATCTGCGCCAGAACCAGAATGCCAAGGATAACAACCGCAAGTGCGAGGCGCCCCATGATCCGTCCTCAAAGTGATAGATCACCCTATCAGCTTGCTCCGTCGATGTCCGCTGTTACTCTGCCGCCTCAACCGGTCGATGCAACACAAGCGTTAAATCTCTCGACTGGAGTTTCAAACTCCAACGTCATACGTGGCCGTTCATTCTACTCCATGACGCAAATCAATGACACCGAGCCGTCGGGAGACAGGCACCATGGCCAAACGCGCGCGACCGCTATCCCCTCACCTGCAGGTCTACAAGCCGCAGCTCACGTCCGTCATGTCGATTTTTCACCGCATCACCGGCATGAGCCTGGCCGGTGGCACCCTGCTGCTGACCCGGTGGCTGGATGACGGCGGTACGAGGAGAACCAGGCCGGGCAAGTTACTGCTCGTTTGGCTCC
>CAZYDR010000174.1:0-4465 GCA_964645285.1 uncultured Alphaproteobacteria bacterium | reverse complement strand
AGCCGCCGTCCCAGCGCGCTCGGCCGGCCTCGACCTCGCGGGCGAGGCGGCGGATCTGCTCCACATAGGGGGCCGACGAGCCGGGGCTGTGGGTGACCTGCTCGTAGAACATGTCGCCGTTCTCGTTATACAGCCGCGAGGTCTCGGCCGTGCCCATGAGCGGGTTGGGGTAGAGGTGCATGCGCATCCAGGCTTGCGGCTCGAGTACGTCGCTCACGTGCCACCACTGGATTTCAAGATTGGCCAACTCGGCCCCGGCCTTGAGCGCCATGGCGATGCCGTCGGCGGCCTGCTCGCGCGTCGCCGTGGCCCGGGTCGCCAGGTGGTCCGAATGGCCGGTGGCGAGGATCGTCGCCTTGGCCACGATGGCGTAGAAGCGGCCACGCCGGTAATCGAGCACCGTGGCGCCGACCACCCGGCCGTCATCCTGCAGCAATGACGTCACGGCGCATTCTTCGTGCACCGCGATGTCGCGGGCCAAAATCTCACGGCGCCGCTTGTCCATGATGATGATGCCCGAGGCGCCCTGCTTGTGGGCAACCGACACCGGCACCCGGTTGAGGCTTGCCATGAGCCGGCCGTCGGCGGTGCGCCGCCAATAGACGCCGAGCTTCTCGAGCTCATGGAAGAATTCTTCGCGCATGTACTTGCCCATGCGCTTCACGTGTTCCTGGTCGGTCAGGTAGTGGTTGTAGTAGCGCACCGAGTAGCGGTAGCGGTCGGCGCTTTTCTGCTCCGTGGTGACGTCGTGATACGGCAGGTGGCTGGCGAAGATCGAGCAACCGCTCTTGCCCAGCAGGCCCTTGACCACCATGGTCACCCGGACCCCCTGATCGGCCGCCTTGAGCGCCGCATTGGCCCCCGCCGCACCACCACCAATCACCAGAACGTCCGTCGTTAGCACTTCAATCACGGCCGGGTTCCTTGTCGTCAACGGCGTTCGACTATGGCCCTAATCAAATTATGGGTAAATCGGAATTCCGCGAATCGTTGCCGCCAAACACCTACATCGGGTATGTGGTGGCCAACGCCAGACCTTCACATCGAGATCAACACGGCATCAGGCCACTCGCTTGATTGTGACGTCCACATATCCAAGGTTGTTGCCGTAGCGGCTATCGAGATCGTTGGCGAACGGACAGAACTCGCCACTCTTCGCGGCCAAGTAGGGATAGGCTTCATCGCTGTATTGAGTCACCTGCAACAATTCATCGTCGGACTGGCCCACCGCCGCCACGAGTTCGAACCAACGGGCGTCTGGAATGCGTCGAAACCGCCGCGCCGCCTTGATGCCGAGAGCCTTGACGGATCCGATGTCCTCCTCGTCAACGCTCCAGCCGCCGACGGTCGCCTCTATCGATGCGTCGTACCATGTTTGGTTCTCGTTGAACTCGAAGACGTAGGTTGCGCCGTGCAGCATGAGCACGCCGCTCGCGTTGTATTTCTTGCGGGCATAGACCTTGACCGCCTTCGACTCGCCGGGCTCGAGCACGGTGACGGGCAGGGCGCCTTGCGCGCGATGCGCCATGAGGCCGTCGTAAGCCTCGATGCCGCCGTCGGGCATCAGCATCCGGTGGCTCAAGCCGACCAGCGACTCGGGGCGGTAGTCGTCGTCGCCATGGACGCGCTCGGTTATCGAATGGTGTAGGAGCGGTAATGCGTCGCTCGATCTGTCATCGATGTTGATTCTCACTTCGCGGTCCTCGAGCGTAAGCCATCCAGTAAAAATTCGCTGTTGTTGGTGGCTCGCACCCCAGAACTTTGGGTCCATCATGACGTCGGAGTAGTCGATCTTGAACTCTGCCTCCGGCGGCAGCAGCGAGCCGTACAGGATATCCCCCGGGTGGACGATATTGAGCCCAAGGCCACGCCGGCCAAGTTCGCTGACCATGAATTCGAGCGTGACATCGGACAGACCGTCGCGGCGGTTGCCGCCTCCGACGTTTGAGTGGGCGCCGGAAAACCAGATCTCGGTCACCCGCTCTTCCTTGTTCATCAGCGTCGGCATGAAGGCCTTGCGCTTCTCGTCGAGCGCTACCAGGTGAAGCGCCTCGTCGATGGTCTTGGCGATAGTGTGGTTCTCGAACACGATGTCCGAGACCGGCTTGTCGCTGTCATCCAGGTTCGGCAGGCCGATGGAGACAACGGTGTCGTAGACACCGAGAAACCTGATCCTGGGCGTGTCGCGGAAAAAGTCCTTCGGCAGCAGCGAGGCAACTGTCGGGCGATGGCGACGACGCGGCTGAAGCCGAACACGAACAGCTCATCCCCGTGGTCGTACACCGCGCGCAGATCACGGGTGGCGGCCAGAATGATGTGATCGGAGTCCATCCGCTGCAACGCCAGGCTGGCGTTGAACGCACGCTGGAACGCGCCGCCATAGGTGCCGACCCCTTTGTAGTAGAAGCAGAGTTGGTCGTCGAACGCGGAGGAACCCCGCAGGTCACCGCCGAGCATCAAATGGAGCTTGAGGACATTGGTGATGCCGTCGTCCTCAAGCGCGCCGAACCCGAAAAATCCCCGGTCCCGGTCGGCGTCCTCGGGTTCGTTACACGTGCCGTCGAATGAAATTATGATCCTCTTCATGACTGCCTCCTGATTCATGCGGCTCGCGCCGGGGCCGGCCACCGGCGTTCCCGGTTACGCCGCCGCAATGCGATACCCGCGTAATGGCGAGCAATGAAACAAGTATGGCGCGTCTACCAAAAATACTGGGGTCTTTAGTTTTTAGCCTTTTGAAACCAATTAAATAAGAATCGAAAGGAGTTATTTAATACACAAATAACCTGTTGAAGCGTCGTGACAAGAATGGTTTGCAGCCGCCAAGGGCGCCCCGCTTGTGGTCGACCGACACCGGCACCTGGTTGAGGCTCGCCATCAGCCGGTCGCCGGCATGAACCATCTTTCTCTCGCCATCGTTTGACAGGCCTTGGCCGATTCCCCTATCGTTGGGTCCGCCGGGGGGCGTTGGGTCAATTTGTGAGGTACTGGTGGCCCGTCTTAGCGACATATACGAAGGCTTGCGGAGCTATCTCGAAGGGCTCGACTGCCCCACCTTCGACAGCCAGCCTTGGGTCGAGGGGCCGCCGCTCAGCGAGCGGCGGGTGGCCATTGTGTCGACCGCCGGACTGCAGCGCCGGGGCGATCAGCCGTTCTCCGAGGAAGCCGACGATTACCGGGTGATCCCCGGCTCGTCGACCGCCGGCGACATCGTCATGAGCCATGTCTCGGTGTCGTTCGACCGCACCGGCTTCCAGCAGGACATCAACGTCGCCTTTCCCATCGACCGGCTCCACGAGCTCGCCGCCGAGGGGGTTATCGACTCGGTCGCCGACTTCCATTATTCGGTCATGGGCGCCACCGCGCCAGAGGACCTCGAAGCCGCCGCCCACGAGCTATCCGGTCACATGAAGGCCGACGGCGTTGATGCCGTGCTGCTGGTCCCTATATGACCTAACTGCACGCGCGCCGTGGGCGGGCTGGGACGTTATTTCGAAGGCGATGGACTGGCCACCACCCAGGTCAGTCTGGTGCGCGAGCACACGGCGATCATGAAGCCGCCGCGCGCCCTGTGGGTGCCGTTCGAACTCGGCCGGCCGATCGGCGCGCCCAACGATCCGGCGTTTCAGAAGCGGGTGGTGCTGACCGCCCTAAAGCTGCTGGAATCGAGCGACGGCCCCGGTCCGCTGCTGGTCGACTTCCCCGACGACGCGCCGGCCCCGGCCAGCGACGACGAGGAGAGCGGCTGGGTCTGCCCGATCAACCTAGCGCCGCCGGTGGTGGACGACGGCCGCGAGCCCCTGTTGGTGGCGCTGGAGCAGGAGCGCGCGAGGCTGGTACCGTGGCACGAGGTGGCCCTGCAGAATCATGGCGGCAGCACCGTGGGATCGAGCGGTATAGCGGTCGAGGCCATTCCGGCCTTTATTGTCTCGCACCTGGGCGACAGCCCTATGCCTAATCCGCGCCCCGAGGTGCCCGACGGCGATATGCTGATCTTCGCCTGCGACGACCTGCGGGCCTATTACTTCGAGGCGGTCACCGCCCAGCCCGGCCAGGCGTCGAGCGCCGAACTGGTGAACTGGTTCTGGGGCCGGACAACGGCGGCAAAGGTCATGTGGGCGCTCAAGGACCATTGCAGCGAAAGCGACGACCCGGCGACCCGCGATCTGCAATACCGCTTCGCACCCCATGACGACCTGCCGCGGCCAGAAGAGACGTCGTAGGCGCGCTCATCCGTTCGGTCGCGCCCGACCTTTCCTCGACCCTTAAAGGCGTCCTCCTTTATTTCCGCGCGGAAACGACAGGTCGTCCTCAGGGTAGTGATGTCCTGCCCCCCTATAACTGGTCCACATAATTGATGATATTCAACGACGATGTGGAGGTATTGGGATGGCCAGGAAGCGATATTCTGATGAGGATGTATTGAACCTGCTGCGCCAGATTGAACTCAGTCTGGCATCTGGTG
>CAZYDR010000173.1:0-4490 GCA_964645285.1 uncultured Alphaproteobacteria bacterium | reverse complement strand
ATTTCGAGTGCGTCCACGAGGTCAAGCTGATCGTCGACCTGATCTATGAGGGCGGTATCGCCAACATGCGCTACTCGGTTTCCAACACGGCCGAGTATGGCGACTATACACGCGGCCCCCGGGTGATCGATGACTACGTCAAGGATCGCATGGCCGAGGTGCTCGACGATATCCAGTCGGGCCGCTTCGCCCGCGAGTGGATGCTCGAGAACAAGGTCAACCAGGCCAGTTTTAGGGCCATGCGCCGGCGCAATGCTGAGCATGGCCTCGAGGCGGTTGGCGAGCGTCTGCGGGCATTGATGCCGTGGATTGCCGAGAACCGCCTGGTCGACAAGTCCAAGAACTAAGCGGGTGCTCTACACGCGCACCCTAGTAGCCGAGGACTTCGCGGTTCCTGAAATCTTGGAGACCTCGCGCTACCGGTTGCGGAAGTTGACTATCGCCGACCTCGACGCCGATTTCGAGGCGGTGACCTCGAGTGAAGATCATCTGCGTGGTGTCTTCGGTGACGGCAACACCTGGCCGGCGGGGCTGACTCGGGAACGCGACCTGGCGGATCTCGGCTGGCACGAGACCGAGTTCGACCTTCGCACCTCCTTTACCTATACGGTCATGAGTTTGGACGAGAGCCTCTGTCTCGGCGCTGTCTACATCTATCCCAGCCGGGCGCCGGCGTACGAGGCGTGTTGCACCATGTGGGTGCGTGCTAGTATGATCGCGGAGAGACTGGATGAAGAACTGTACCAGAACGTAAGAATATGGTTGGCTGAAAATTGGCCATTCGACAACGTGGCCTATCCGGGCCGGGAAATGAGCTGGGACGCTTTCGAGGTACAGTTCGAGTGATATTGGCGCGAAATGTTGCACTAACTGCGGCACCGCGCTAACGCCGGGCGCCAAGTTTGTGGCGGATGCGAATCGCCGGTGGGCGCCGTTGTACCCGCCGCGGCCCTGAGAGGGATCGAGACGCCGGTGAACGCCGCCAGGTCACGGTGCTGTTCGCCAACCTGACAGGATTTACCAAGCTGTCATAGGAACTCGGGGCCGAGGAGACCCATACCCTACTGAACTGGAATTTCGAGACCGTTGACGAGGTCGTCGAAGACTTTGGCGGGGCCATCGACAAGCATATCGGCGACGCGGTCATGACCGTGTTCGGCGCTCTCACCGCTCATGACGACGACCCGCTTCGCGCGGTCCGCGCGGCACTCGATATTCAACAATCCATGGCCGGCCTTTCCCAGTCTGTCGGCCGCGAAATGCAAACCCATATTGGCATCGCCAGCGGCGTGGTGGTGGCCAGCGGCACCGGCAGCGGAACCCATACAGAATATACGGTGACCGGTGATTCGGTGAATCTGGCGTCGCGTCTCGACGATCTCGCCCGGCCCGGTGAGACCCTGGTTTCCAACGAGGTCCGGCGTACGGTGGAAAACTAAGCCGATTGTGACCCGGTGGGCGAACTTGAGGTTCGGGGTCTTGATCGCCCGGTCAAGGTAAGCCGCGTGCGCACCCTCAAGAGCGACCAGCGTCATGCGAGTAACCTCATATTCGTCGGCCGCGACGCCGAGTTGCGCCAGTTCGCAGCTTTGGTGGATTCCTGCTCCGGCAACGGTCAGGCGGTGCTGTTGCGCGGCGAGGCCGGCATCGGCAAGAGCCGTTTGGTCGAAGAATTCATCGACACCGCTCAGGCCAAGGGCTTTGTCCGGCACAAGGGTCTGGTGCTGGATTTTGGCGCCGGCAAGGGGCGTGAAGCGGTAGGCGCCATGCTGCGCAGTATGCTGCGGGTGCCGCATTCCGGAGACAAGGATGCGCGGCGTGTTGCGGTCTAGGCGGCGATCACCGACGGACTCGCTGGCACCGACCAGCGAGTCTTTCTCAATGATCTGCTCGATCTGTCGCAGGCCGCCAAAAACCGGGTTCTGTTCGACACCATGGACAATCTCACCCGAACCGAACGCACGCATGCGGTCGTCGCTAATCTGATCAAATCCCTAAGCGCCCAGAATCCGTTGTTGATCACCATTGAGGACGTTCGTTGGGCGGATTCAATTGCTCTCGGATACCTGGCGTCCATGGCGACAGTGGCGGGTGATTGCCCGGCCGTATTGGTTATGACTTCGCGTATCGAAGGTGATCCCCTTGATCAGTCGTGGCGAACCGCCGCCGCCGGCGCTTCCCTGATGACCATTGATCTGGGTCCGCTGCGCGATGCCGAGGCCAACAGCATGGCCAGCGGTTTCGACGATGCCAACAGCCGCTTCGTGCGCCATTGCATCGAGCGCGCCGACGGCAACCCGCTATTTCTCGAGCAGCTTCTGCAAGGCGCCGAGGATGCCGAAGAGGACAGTGTGTCGGGGTCGATCCAGAGTTTGATTTTGGCGCGAATGGACCGCACCGACGCGGCCGACAGGGAGGCCCTGTAAGCCGCCTCGGTGATGGGGCAGAGATTTTCTCTCGACGCTCTGCATCACCTGATTGGTGATCCGCGATATGACTGCGCCGGCCTGCTTGATCGTCAGTTGGTGCGCCGGGAAGGGCAGGACTATCCGTTCGCCCATGCCATCGTGCGCGAAGGTGTTTATTCGTCGTTGCTCGAAGTCAAGAAGCGCGAAATTCACCAAAGCGTCGCCGAATGGTTTGAAGACGTTGATCATGTGCTATGGGCCGAACATCTCGACCGGGCCGAGAACCCTGAAGCGGTCAACGCCTATCTCAACGCGGCCGAAAGCGAATCCAAACAGTTCCGTTTCGAGCGGGCCCTGCAGTTGATCGGCCGGGGCCGCGAGATCGCCACGGACGACGGCGATGTCTTCCATCTGTTGATGCTCGAAGGCGCCTGCCAGAGCGATATCGGCAATCCGGCGGAAGCCGTCGATGTCTACCGCCAAGCCCAGGACGTGGCGACCGATGATGTCGGCCGTTGTCATGCCTGGATCGGTCTGGCCTCGGGCATGCGTCTGGTTGACGAATACGACCAAGCGCTCGCCACCCTTGACCGGGCCGAACCTATCGCCCGCGACAACGAGATGCACCGGGAGCTTTCCCAGGTGCATTATTACCGCGGCAGCATCCACTTCCCGTTGAGCAATCTGGAAGGCTGTCTCGAGCAGCACGGCCTGGCGCTTGACGCTGCTCGCCGGGCCGGCACGCCCGAGGATGAGGCGCTGGTTTTGAGCGGCCTCGGCGACGCCAACTATATGCGCGGCCACATGATTACGGCGTTCGGCTATTACGATTAGTGTATTGAACTCAGTCGCCGCAACGGATTCGGGCGGATTGAAATCGCCAACCTGGTGTTGCGGGCGGACACGCATCTGTACCAGAACCGTCTGAAGATCGCTTACGACGAATGCATGGTGGCGGTAAGCGCCGCCGCCAAGGCGGTCATCACCGTGCCGAGATCGTGGCCCGCGCCGGTGGTTTTGGTTGGATCGGCATCGAAACCGGCGAATTGGCCGCCACACGCCATGAACTCGAAGTCGCATTGGATAAGCCGAGGCAGATTGGTATGGGACGGTTCCAGGCCATGAGCCTGGTATTCCTCGCCAAAGTTCAAGCCCTTGAAGGCAATTGGAGCGGGGCCACGTCAAGCGCCGAGGAAGCCGTGTCAATCAGTCGCGAAGTCGGCATTACCTTCACCGGCCCCATGGCTCTTGGCGGGCTTGCGGTCTGTCGAGTCGACCCGGCGGCGCATCTCGACGCTCCGTGGGAAGCCGAGGAAATCCATCGCGATAACTGTGTCAGTCACAATTACTTCTATCTCTACCGCGATGGAATGGAGATTCATCTGTATTCCGGCGACTGGGACAAGGTCGAATATTATGCCTGGGCTCTTGAAGATTATAACCGCGACGAGCCATTATCGTGGACCGGTTTCTTCATTGCCCGTGGCCGAGCACTGGCCGCCTACGGCAAGGGCGAGACCGGCGACGGCGTGGCCGCCGAATTCACCAGACTCCGGAATAAGCGGTGGCGGTCGGATTCGATACTGCCTTACCGGCTCTGGAGAGGGCTCTCGCCGGCGAACCCATGGGACCGGCGTTGTTGCCAGTTTTCCAACCGGCCGGCTGAGAGTTCGCAACCGCAACAAAGTACTAGATTTTTCGGTACACTTTCATTTATTGTTAAGGGCTTTTTGTAACCTTGACCTAGCGTGCCTTTCACTTGGCGCTGTTTCGGCCTTGATATGATCGATATGACGACGCATGAAGCCACCACACACCTGCCCGCGTTTGTTCGCGGCGCCGGCGTGATGGCGTGCGCCTCGATCACTGATGGGTTCGTCATGTCGGCATTGGCAGGTAATGGGGTCCTTCGACTTATCAGCCCCTGAACGGGAGACAGCCGCGATCGCGGTCGTTCAGGGGAGTTCGAACAAACGTGTGCATTCGAACGTGAAATGAGAAGGACCAGTTAAATGTCTACGACAACTGATAAGAACCGAGTCGTAATTTTCGACACCACCATGCGCGACGGCGAACAATCGC
>CAZYDR010000172.1:0-4732 GCA_964645285.1 uncultured Alphaproteobacteria bacterium | reverse complement strand
TATGGCCGATCTGAATACGCACCCAGCGCCACCAACATCCCCCATCTTTTTATTCGACGGGGGGCGTTGTCGCTCAAACATTTCTATCGACATGGTCAAGAGTCGTACCGCCGACTCTTAACAATCTCTCACGGCCAAGATCCGACTTCTTCAACAGCCTCAGCCAGGAACGGACATTCAGTGCAGTTTAGTCGAGATCGTCGTCCGGCGGAACGATTAGGCGGCGTGATCGCCGCGAACCGGCGCGCCGAATGGCGCGCCGGTCGTTTCGGGGTTTCTAGCCCCAGATGTCGTGGCTAATGCTCTCGTACCAGCCCCGCGAGTAGTTGGCCTCGCGCTGATGGTATTGCGCGTCCGCGCCCGAGGGGCTGAGGCCGCCCGAGCCCTTGATCTTGACGATCTTACCGTCCTCGTAGCCGTACACCATGGCCACCGAGATGCCGTAGTTCTCGTTCAGCAGGCTATAGCAGGTGTTGACGAACTTCGGCGTGCCCGGCGGATTTCCCTTGAGCAGATTGACCACCGCGTCGGCACAGACCTTGGCCTGGGTCGAGGCAGCGAAACCCGACTTGGGCATGGGCGAGGCCGTGCTCGCGTCGCCGACCACATGGACGCCGGACTGGAGTGTCGATTCGAAGGTCTGCTGGTCGATGGGGCACCAGCCGGTCTCGTCGGCGAGACCGGAGGCGTGAGCGATGGCGCCGGCCTTCTGCGGTGGCACGAAGTTGACCACGTCGCCAGTGTACTCGCCGAAGTCGGTGTAGAGCGTCCGGCTCGCGGCATCGACCCGGCGCACTACGCCGTCATCGTCGACGTTGTGGTACTCGATCATGCCCTCGTAGAGCGCCGCCCATCCTTCCTTGAACAAGCCCTGCTTGGAGAACTTCTTTTTCGGGTCGAGAGCGATGATCTTGGATTTGGGCTTGGCCTTCTTGAAGTAGTTGGCCACCAGACTGATCCGCTCGCCGGGTCCCGGCGGACAGCGGAAGGGATTCACCGGTGGCGAGATGACGAACACGCCGCCGTCCGGCATGGCTTCGAGTTGCCGCCTCAACAGCATTGTCTGCGCGCCCGCCTGCCAAGCGTGCGGAATCTGTTCGACAGTCGATGCGTCCAGACCCTCGATGGCGTCCCAGCGGAAGGCGATGCCCGGCGAAACGATGCAGCGGTCGAAGGCGATGTCGCCGCCGCCCGCCAGCCGAACCGTCTTTCCGGCGGCGTCGACCACGCTGGCGCTGTCGTGAACCACCTCGACGCCCATCGCCTTCAGGGCGTCGTAGCCATGAGTGATGTAATCGATCGTGTTGAACCCGCCGATTACCGTGTTCGAGAACGGGCAGGTCACGAACCGGGACGACGGCTCGACCAGGATTACGCTGATCGACGGATCGAAACGCTTGATGTACTTGGCCGCCGTGGCGCCGCCAAAGCCGCCGCCGACCACGACCACCTGGGCCTTGCCGGCCGCCGCCAGCGCCCGCCCGCCGGAGATCGCGAGGGCGCCGAGCGCCGCCGTGGCGCCGAGGCCCTTGTTGATGTATCTGCGTGTGAATTCAGTCATGTTCCTGCTCCCCCTCACTGGCTCGAGAAGAATTTGGCCAAGGCCGCGATCTCATCGTCGCTAAAGCCTTTGGCGATGCGCCCCATCACCGTCGACTCGGCGGTTCCGGTCTTGAAGCCGATCAGCTTACCGGTGATGAAATCCTTGGACTTGCCGGCGATGGTCGGCATGTCGCCGACGCTCTTGCCGTCGGTGCCGTGACAGGAGAAGCAGGTATTGGTGAGGACCGCCCCGGACGCCATCTCGGCCCGTGCCGGCCCTTGCGCGGCGAAAACGACTATCGCGAACGCCATCGCCACTAAGCAAAACTTCAGCAAGTTCATTGGTGTTCTCCATGCGTGATAATCGAGAGAACCTCAGCCAAAGCCCGAACGATTTTTTTTGGGGAAATGCTTTGTGGCTAGCCACTGGATTCCCTGTTGCCGGAAAAAGTATATCCGACCACGACTCAATAGGCAATTTTCCGAGTCCGCAGCTTACCCCGCTCCAATCCGTCTCATCGGCGGGGGCGAACCTGGCAGAGGCGCTTAGGCCGATGGCAATCCCTTGAATACACGTCGCATGATTCCACCATCACTTATGTCACGTTGACCTTGACCGACTTCTCGGTGACGTTGCCGTCGTCGTCGATCCAGGTCATGTCTAGCGAACCGCTTTCCGTTGCCCTGACGTAGAAGGACATATACGGATTGGCGGAAATCGACGGATGCCAGTCGCAACTGAAAACCTCGTCGCCGTTGTACTTGCAGACGAAGCCGTTGATGATCATGCGGGGAATGAGTTCCCCCGTATTCTGGTCCTTGCGCTGCCCGGATTCCATCCTGTGCGAGATCAGGGTCTTGACTTCAAACGCCTCGCCGGCGGCGATCGACTTGGGCACCTTCACACGGACTTTGGCCAACGTACAATCTCCCTCGTGCCGATCAGCCGCCGCAGCCGCCGATAGTAACTATGATTTCGGACTTGGCCATGTAGACCGAGCCATCGCTCATCTCGGCGACGGCGATCACGTTCTGAGACTTCATCAGGCGCATGCGCGTCGAAATGGCGGCCTTGCCCGATGCCGGCGTGAAACGGAAGCTTGCCACGTCCGGAAGCGGGTTTTTTTCGGCGAACACATGCACCGCCTTGACGTAGTCGCCGTCGGTCATCGGGCTGTCCACGGACAGGCCGATGGGAACGGAATTTCCGTCTTCGGCGATATGCGGCAATTCAAGGGTAACGCGGCCCAAGGCCGGCTCGCTGGTGCCGGTCAATTCCATCATCGACTCGGTCACCGCCGCAGCGTCGGCCTGGGCGAGCCGCGGGACCACGCTGACCGCCAGGGCCGAGAAGACGCCAGTGCCGGCAAGCCCCATCACATCGCGGCGGGAAACCGGTTTCATAACAATCTTCTGCATGGTCCTCATCTCCTTGACGCTCTCTTCAGTCGCCGCCGGTGCGGCCGATTCCTGGGAACCGTGCGTCTTTCATCATTTGAGCATCATCAAGTTAGCGACCATATTCGCGACCTCCCCCGCCGGAAAGGATCGATTTGTCCCAGAACTTCCTGGGCACTCGGCTGATGTCAAGATATCCCGCCAATCGACTTACTGTCACGCCCGAGATCGGCTCTAATCGCCTCCGAAGAGGGCTCCCAGGGCCGCTCCGAAACCGCCTTCGTCGAGATACTTCATGCCGAAGACGCCGCCGGCGATGATCGCCGGCAGGGTGATCAGTGATCCCGCCGCTAGGGTCGACATGCCGGTGACTCCCTGGCCAATGGTGCAGCCGAGCGCCAGCACGCCGCCCGATCCCATGAGCGCGCCGCCGATCAGGTGCTTGATCATGTCGCGGCTGTCAACGAAGGCCTCGACGCGAAACTGGCCGGTCGCCTTGGCCATGATGAAGGACCCGGCGATGATCCCGCCGACCACGGCGATGCCGAAGTTGATGGTCGTGCCGGTGAAGGTCATGAGGTACTGTAGGCCCTCGCCGACCGGCGCGACGAAGGTGAACGAGGTCAGCGGAGTCGGCTCGAAGTCGTCATAGCCGACCACACCGGTGACATACCAGCCGGCGGGCACCAACAGGCCGATGATGAGGCCGGCGGCGATGTCGCCTCGGGAGGCACGAAACTCGGCGCTTCTGAAACTGAACCCCAGTAGTCCGCCGGCGAGAACGACGATCACGGCCAGACGGGCGACCCGTTCCGGCAGGCCCAGGGCCGCGAGGATGTCGGGAATCGCCTGGGTGGCGGCCCCCAGGGCCTCGAGGTCGAGACTGGTGGCATCCTCGAGCTCGACCCGCGCCAAACCGGTGAGACCGCGTAGGGTCATGTAGGCAAAAATGCCGAGGACCACGGCGACCACCATGGATTTCAGGTTTCCGGTGCCGAGACGAACCAGGGTTTTGTTGCCGCAGCCGCCGCCCAGCGTCATGCCGAAGCCGAACATCAAGCCGCCAATGATGGCGCCGGCCCAGCCAAGGTTGGTCGAAAGATAAACTGATTCGGCAAGATCCACGGTCCCGCTTAGGTGCAACACCTGGCTGCCCAGCATGGCCACGGCGACGGCCAACATCCAAGCGCGGAAGCGGTTCCAGTCGCCCATGAACACCACATCCGAGATCGCACCCATGGCGCAGAAATTGGTGTGCAGGGCAGTGGCGCCGAACACCGCGCCGAGACAAAACCCAACCGTGGACACCAAGGTAACCACCGAAAAGTCGTCCATTGTCACTCCTTGTCGCCTGCCCACCCACCATGGGGCGAAAAGCCGGGCCTCCGGCCCTGGCCTGGGAGATACCACGAACCATCTGGCAAAGAGAACACCCTGGGACCAAGGGAAACTGTCAGGAAGGATCGCGTCAATGCCATGACAGGCCGTTGATCGCCATGGGAATACTTAGGTTTGGATAAGCTCGTCGTAAGACCTTCAGCGACGCCATCTTCATCGATTGGTCCACGTCCTGCGGTGGTTCTTTCTCCCACGGCGCAATGTCCGCTTCGGGTCCAGGCTGTGTGAAAACATGAGGTCTGATAGCATCGTTCCATGATAGGGGCGAGGGTTTGTGATGAAGCGTTTCATTATCCGCAACAATTCTCTTGAGCCGAGTGTTCTCCTTCTCAAGGCCCTTGAGTTCCTGAAGCTGTGACTTGCCCATCCCACCATACCTCTTGCGCCAATTATA
>CAZYDR010000171.1:4130-4821 GCA_964645285.1 uncultured Alphaproteobacteria bacterium | reverse complement strand
AGTCCGTGGTCTCGGTGGCCACGATGGCGCCGTCTTCCTCTGCCGCGCACGCGAAGATGGCGAGCGCAGTCAGGGTGGCGACGGCCGCTCGAGCCGCGCTGGGTCCACGCCGGCCGGAGGGGCCGGACCACAGATCCGTATCGAGGAGTGACGGGTGTCGAAGATGCTTGGGCATGGTGTGTTTCGGGGGATTCGTCGGGCAGGGGCCGGCAGGAGTGGACGCTACAGTAGGGGATCCCCCCGGGTCCAGTCGAGGTTTGGCGTCAGGCCTCGCTCCTTCTAGGTCCCCTGCTTTGGGAGCTCAGCCGGTCGGGGACTTCTCGGCGGGCGGCGAGGCCAGCATCTTGAGGGCTTTGCGCTGGCGGCTGAAGTCGCTGAGCAGCATCGCGGGCGAGCCGACGACGGTCTCGCCTTCGGTCCGGAGTTCGACGCTGTCGTTGGCGGTTCTGCGTTCATAGGCCATGGGATGGCTCCTCGGGTAGGTGTCCGCCTCGGCTACGTAGAGGGCGGCGAGTTGTTCGTTGGCGTTGGCCTGGGTGCGATGGCATCCCATGAGGTCACCGTCGTCGTCGTTGACCACGGCGAAGGCGTCGCAGTCGGGGTGGTCGGTGGTTACGTGGTAGGGCACCTGGGCCTCCTAGAAGACGAGCAGCTGTGGTTCGGTGATGTCGTCCTCCCGCCAGACGACGGC
>CAZYDR010000171.1:0-4120 GCA_964645285.1 uncultured Alphaproteobacteria bacterium | reverse complement strand
GGCGTCGTTCGCAGTACGTCGTTCGGTGGACATGGAGGCCTCCTTAAAAGACCAGGAGCTGTGGCTCGGTGATGTCGGACTCGCGCCAGACAACGGCCCGGTGGTGGGCGATGATCGAGGCGATACAGGCGTCGATCTTCTTGGTGGACCCCCGGCGGTCTTTGGTGATCCTGGCCCCCCGGGAATCCTCCCGGAGGATGGCGTTCTGGAAGTGGCGAATCAGGGACGGGTTGCCGTCGTGGCTGATCCGCTCGTCGATGATGGCGTCATACATCGCCTGACTTGCCTTGGTCATCCTGGCCACCGAGTTCGTTGGCCATTCGATGATCGGGTACCCGAGATCGGCCAAGTCCTGAAGCTGGCTTTCCCAGCGCCACGGGTCCGCCGCTAGCTCGACGACGGTGAACCGTTCGAAGGTAGCGATCATGGCGTCCCGCACTTCGGCGACTGGCGTACGCCAGGCCTGGCCGGCCACGTCCATCGGCTTCTCCCACAGCCCGAGGATTTCCAGGTGGCGGGGTTCGTCGACGGTGCAGGCCACTAGGGCCGTGGAATCTGACTGCCAGGCGCCGTCGAAGCCGAGGACAATCTTCTCCCCGGGCGCCAGGCGTCGGTCGGTGGTGAGTTTCTCGAACACCCCGGCGGACAACCATGAGTTCTCTGTCTTGGTCCAGCCGTTAAGGCGGAACCTGATGAACGGAGCCTGGGCGGTGCGGCGGTGGGCCGACTCAAACTCGGCCTGGTTCATAAAGGCCCCCCAGGCCGGGTTGTGGGCGGCCCACACCTCGGGGTCGTTGGGGTCGAAGTCGTCGGTGTCCGACGGGCCGTACCAGGTCATGCCGAAGGTGGGGTCGTCGACCTCGCCGGTCTGACACTGCCGGCCGTAGCGGTACAACTTGCCCAGCGGGCTTTCCATGTCGAAGCCGGCCGTGGAGATCATGAGGGTCAGCGGCTGGTTCCGGGTGGCGCTGCCCAACGTGAGGGCGTCGATGAGTTCGTTGTTCCGGTGAACGTGGACCTCGTCGACGATCACGCAGCTGGGATTGAGGCCCATCTGGGCGCCGGCGTCGGCTGATACGACTCGGAAGGTGCCGCCGTTCCGGGAGCACCGGATCTCGTTGCGGAACACCTGGCACACCGAGGACAGGTCATCGTTGGCGAGGATCATCCGGCGGACTTCGTCGAACACCAGGCGGGCCTGTTGCCGGTCACCGGCGGCAGCTATGACCACCGGGGCCAGGTCCGAGTCGTCGGCGATCAGGTGATACACACCGAGGGCGGCGGCCAGGAGGGTCTTCCCGTTCTTACGGGGAAGGCCCAGGAGGTAGGTGCGATGAACCCGGCGGCCGTCCTCGTCGAGTTTGTAGATGTCGTCGATGACTTCCCGCTGGAAGTCGAGCACCTCGAAGGGTTGGCCGTAGAACGAGCCGCCCAGCGTGAGGAACTGTTCGATGAACTTGACGACCCTGGGGCCTTGGCTGTCCATGTCACCTCACCGGGCAGGCCCCCGTCGAGCATGAGTCGTCGATGGCCTGGCCGACGGTGGCGGCCGTGGCCTGGGCGTAGGTCTCGGCGTCGATGCGCTCGTAGGGCGCCTGGGGTCGTGCCCCGTCGGGCATGATCGTCGTCCCCTTGAGGATCGGTGCCCACTTTCTAAGGGCGGCGGCCAACTCGGTCCGATCGGTGTCGGGCGGGATGTTGGTCGTGAAGCTGGTGGCGTTGTCGGACCAGTGCTCCTGGATGAAGCTCTGGGTGGCCAACATCACGGCCGGGTCGATCTCGTCTGCTTGTTCGATTAGTTCTGCGGGGAACCGGTCGAGGATCGAGTCACGGGTGACGATCGAGACGACCGAGGTGCCGGCGGCGTACTGGCAGGGCTCGATGTGGCGACCGGCGGCGACGTGTTTGTCGAGCAGCGGGTCGTTGTCGGCGTAGCGCATCCGTCGGATGAAGTGCCGGGCATAGATCGGGTGGGCGCCTTCGGTGGCGCCGGGGAGTTTGGCGATCGTCCCGGTCGGGGCGACCGTGGTGGTCTTGATAGGGCGAGCGATGTCTAGCTGGTCGGCGTAACTGTGAGCGGCGGTCCTGGCGGCGTCGGCGATCACTTCCAGCTTGGCGGCCAACTCTTTAGAGGTGTGGATGTCGGAGTAACGGATGCCATGGGCGGCGGCCCAGGCTTGGAGATCAAAGAAGCCCACACCGATCCGGCGGTTGGTTTCGACGATGTCCCGCTGCCGGTCATCCTCGATGTCAGCGAACGTCGCTCGAACGAGGAACCGAGCAGCAAGGGCGGCACATTCGGCCGCCAGGGTCAGGTCGGTGCCGATTAGTCCCAGGCCGATGTGGCCGAGGCAACATGGCTCCCATTCCTCCAAGGCGATCTCGCCGCAGGGATTGGTAGCTCGGACGTCTCCCCGTTCGCCGACGCTGGCCGCCGACGAGTTGAAGAGGCCAGGCTCACCGGTGGCGAGCATCCCGTCGATGACCGCTTCCCAGACCACCGTGGCCTGCGGGTCGCCGGCATCGAGGGCGGTGAAGAAGTCGTCGGTTACTTCGAGGCTGATGTTTGTCGTCCAGTGGGCACCGGTGTCCGACTTCGACTGAATGAAGTCGAGGGCGTCCGGGTCGGACCAGATCTTCTGGACCATCCGGGCGCTTCGGCGGACGTTCCCACTGACGACGCAGGAAGCGATCTCGTGGGTGATGTGCATGACGTCGATCGTGGTGAGGCGTCGACCGGCGCAGGCGTTGAGGGTTTCGACGACCCGGTGGTACATCTCGACCAGTGGGCCTGGTCCGGAAGCGATGCCGCCGAACCCGTGAATGAGACTGCCTCGTGGGCGGATGTCGGAGACATCCAGGTCGATCCGTCCACCGCCGGCTTCGGCCGTGTCGAGGATCAGTTTGAGGCCGTGGACCCACCCCTCTCGGGTGTCGGGAAGCCTCTCGACCGCCCCGCCCGGGAAGGAGGTCAGGCGGGGGGCGAACTCGTCTCGGTCGGGGTGGCTTTGGTCGGCCGACACCCGTAGCTCTACCGGGCCGGGCACTGGGAGCTTCTCCAAGTACGAGTCCGAAAGTTGGGCACCCACCCCGCCGCCCTCCATGAGCCGGGCGAACGTCCAGGTGAAGTGTGTGGCGAGGTCGTCGGTGAATCCGGCCCGGTGACAGTTGAAGCTGTATTGACGGCCGGCGACCCCTGTGACCCAGAGATGTCTGCCGGCCGGGACGAGCCGGAAGGTGCTGATCAGTTCGGTGAGGCGCTCGGCCTCGCCTGGTTCGTGGTAATCGGAGGGGACCAGGGCCAGATTGCCGGCGACGACCCGGGCGACTGTGTCGGCCCAGGTTTCACGGGACCCGTCGGGTTTCCTCCGGCTGTAGGTGCGGTCGAATACATCCTGGCCGGTGGGTCCCCATGGGGTCATGTCGCCTCCTATTAGGCATCTCTTCCTTCGGTGAGGAAGTGGTCGAGTCGTGTTTGGCTTTCGACCAAGGTGATGCCCAGGCGTGCCCGAGCTTCGGGATTCAGGCCCAGTCGGTCTTCAAGGCTGCTCATCATCCGTTCGAGGTCCATGGCCATCCGGGCCCCTGGGTGGGTCACGGGCTGGCCCGTCGACCCGAGGCACATGGGGCCTTCGGCTTCGACAAGGTCCAGGTGAGCCCTTCGCCTTTCGGCCAGCGAGCAATAGCGCTCGATTGCCCAGCGATCGGTGGACGGTTGATAGACACCGGCACCGGCCTCCCACACCTCGATCCACAGCGCCGATCCAAGCGGGCCCAGCGTTGCCGGCGGGTCCGGTGGTTCAGCGATGACGGTGGTGGTGGTGACGGTCGGCGTGGTTGGTGAGTGGCCTTGACGTAGCCCGGCTGGGGATGGTCGAGACATAGCGGGCCTCCTTGGGGAGGCGTTAGTGCGGCTGGTTGAGCCGGTCGGTGGCCTGGTTGACCCAGGCCTCGTCGAGCTCGATGCCTATTGCTTTGCGCCCCTGGTCACGGGCCGCCACAAGTGAGACCCCTGAACCGGCAAAGCAGTCCAGGACGAGGGCGCCCTCCCGGGTTGAGGCCCGGACGATGTCAGACATCATCTCGTAGGGCTTCTCGCAGGGGTGCTTCCCCGTCCGGT
>CAZYDR010000170.1:0-4881 GCA_964645285.1 uncultured Alphaproteobacteria bacterium | reverse complement strand
CCAATTCATCGACGCGGACCCTAGCCCAGGCAACCTACTCATCCGGAAGCAAGTTGAGCGGGTAGTAAACGGTGGCGATCACGGCAAGGACGCGTACAAGATGCGCGTCAATCGTCGGCAGGGCCGCGCGGAGGGCGACGAACTCGTACTGTCATGACTTTGTCGTCCCGCATTTCCTCGTCGTTTTGCTTGTAATGCGCTGATTTTGCGGCCGTAGTCGCGTCGTCACCGGGGCCGCCGCCGCTGGTTGCAACGAGGCAAGGTTCCAGGTTGCCCCGTCTGACCTGGGACCGTAGAGTCTAACCCCCAGGGTGGATCTGCATCACTCTTCGCAGGAGATCATCATGAGTCTCGAGATTCGCAAGGTTGCTGTGCTCGGTGCTGGTGTCATGGGTTCCGGAATTGCCGGTCACTTGGCCAACGCCGGTATCCCTTCGCTGCTTTATGACGTCGAGAAGCCTGTCGCCTCGATGAAGGCGATGCTGAAGCAGAAGCCAGCGCCGCTTTACAATAAGCAGATGGCTCGGTTGATAGAGCCGCTCGACTACGGTGACAGCGCTCGCATGAGCGAATGTGATTGGATTGTCGAGGTCGTTACGGAGCGCGTAGACATCAAGCTCAAGGTCTTCGAGAACGTGCGTAAGCACGCTCGCGAGGGCGCCATCATCACCTCGAATACATCCGGTATCCCTATCGCGGCGATGACGGAGGGTGCGCCCGAAGCGTTCAAGCAACGCTTCTTTGTCACCCACTTCTTCAACCCCGTCCGGTACATGAAGCTGCTGGAGCTGGTAGCCGGCCCCGAGACGGATCCAGAACTCTTCGCGGCTTTCGCCGATTTTGGAACGCGGGTTCTGGGCAAGGGCATCGTCTTCGGGAAGGATACCGTCAACTTCGTCGCCAACCGGATCGGCACGTACGGGATGATGGCCATCCTGCATCGCATGACCGGCACCGACTTCACGGTCCCTCAGGTCGATAAGATCTTCGGACCGGCAACGGCACGACCCAAGTCGGCCATCTTCCGAACCGCGGATCTCGTGGGTCTGGATACGCTCGCCCACGTCGCCGCGAATTGTTACGAGAACCTCACCAGCGACCCGCACCGCGAGACGTTCAAACTCCCCGAGTGGGTCGGGAAGATGGTCGAACAGAACATCCTCGGCGACAAGACGCGCGGCGGCTTCAAATGGAGTGCCGCGCGCCGTTCCACCAAGACCAAGCCGCCGCATGTCAGATAAGGTGCGAACTACCACGCGCAGATACCGTTACACTGGACCCAATCCCTTTATTGACGAGGCTTTAGCTCCCTACTATCCTTCTATCCGTATACCCGGATGGACTCTCTGCAATCAACCGTCGGCCTCCTCACGCTGCTCGGCGACGCGACCCGCGTCCGGCTGCTGTCGCTGCTCGCCCGCGAGGAGCTGACCGTGGCCGAGTTGACGCAGATCACGGAGCTGTCTCAGTCCCGCGTTTCGACCCATCTGGGCCGGCTGCGCGATGGCGGGTTCCTGCGCGATCGACAGGTCGGAGCCTCGCGTTTCTACGCGCTGAACGAAGGCGCGATGCCGACGAGCGCGGGCAACGTTTGGCAGCTGGTTTCCGAGAACGTCAGCGACGCCGTGTTGCAGGGGGATCGTCGCCGCTGCGAGCAGCTCTTGAGTTCGCGGGAGGGGACGTTCTGGCCCGACACGATCGCTGGCGACTTGGACCGGCATTACTCGCCCGGCCGTACCTGGGAAGCGACGGCGCGCGGCCTGCTCGGCTTCGTGCAGCTGGGTGATGTCGTCGACATCGGCTCGGGCGACGGCGCCATGGCCCAGCTCTTGTCGCCGCGCGCGAAGTCCTTTGCGTGCGTCGACGTCAGCGCACGCATGATCACCGCCGCCAAGAAACGCCTCACCAAGCAAAGCGACGTCTCCTTTAGCGTCGCCGACATGCACGAGCTGCCCTTCGACGACGCGTCCTTCGACCAGGCGCTGCTCTTCAACTCGCTCACGTACTCGGCTCAGCCGCGCGCGGCACTCGCAGAGGCCGCTCGCGTCCTACGTCCTGGTGGCAAGCTCGTCGCAATCACGCTTCACTCGCACCACCACCGCGACATCACCCGCGCCTACAGTCACCAAAACCAGGGCTTCTCAGCCCCCGATCTGCGCAAGCACCTCGAGGCCGCGCACCTCACGGTCGACTCCTGCGATCTGACTTCGCGGGAGCGGCGCAAACCCTACTTCGAAGTTGTGACCGCGTTCGCGACCAAGTCGTCGTCCCCCTCCGTCTAATCGAAAGCCGACACATGGCAAGCCGACAAAAAAATCAATCCCCGATCCAAACGAGCGTCGAGGCTGCCGCGCGCAAGCGCATCCTGCTGCTCGACGGCGGCATGGGTACGCTGATCCAGCAACACAACCTGGACGAGACTGCGTTTCGCGGTGATCGCTTTGCGAATCACGCCTCGGACCTCAAGGGGAACAACGACCTCTTGTCGCTCACCCAGCCGCGCATCATCGAATCCGTTCACGATGCGTACTTGGAGGCGGGCGCAGACATCATTGAGACGAATACGTTCAGCGCCACCAGCATCGCGCAAGCGGACTATTCCCTCGAGTCCGTAGTGACCGACCTGAACATCGCCTCTGTCGTCCTCGCGCGAGCCGCCGCCGACCGCTGGAGCGAGCGCACCCCCGACCGCCCCCGCTACGTCGCCGGCGCCATCGGCCCCACGAATCGCACGCTGAGCATTTCGCCCGACGTCAACGATCCCGGCTTTCGCGCCGTCACGTTCGAGCAAGTCTACAACTCCTACCGAGAGCAGGCCGACGCGCTGCTCGAGGGCGGCGTCGACATGCTGCTCATCGAGACGATTTTCGATACGCTCAACGCCAAAGCCGCCGCGCTTGCGGTGCACGATGTCCTCGGCGCGCGGGGTGTGAACGTTCCCGTGATGCTCAGCGTCACCATCACCGATGCGAGCGGTCGCACGCTATCCGGTCAGACCATCGAAGCGTTCTGGACGTCGATGGAGCACGTGCGCCCGATGAGCGTCGGCATCAACTGCGCTCTCGGCGCGCGCGAGATGCGCTCCTATATCGCCGAGTTGAGCGATCTCGCTGGCGCGCTCATCACTTGCTACCCCAACGCCGGACTGCCCAACGCGTTTGGCGGCTACGACGAAGAGCCCGACGAAACAGGGGAGCGGCTCGGCGAGTTCGCCGCGAGCGGTTTCGTCAATATCGTTGGTGGCTGTTGCGGTACGGGTCCCGACCACATTCGCGCCATCGCCAAGTCTGTCGAGGGTCTCGAGCCGCGGCCCATCCCGAATCGCGGCGACCCGCTTCCGCACTACTCCGGCCTCGAACCGCTCACGATTCGCCCCGAGAGCAACTTCATCATGGTGGGCGAACGCACGAACGTCACCGGTTCGAAGCGCTTCGCGCGTCTCATCAAGGAAGGCGACCACGCCAAGGCCCTCAGCGTTGCCGAAGAACAAGTCCGCGGCGGTGCAAACGTCGTCGACATCAACATGGACGAAGGCATGCTCGATTCCGAGCAGGAGATGAAGACCTTCCTGAACCTGGTCGCGAGCGAACCCAACATCTGCCGCGTGCCGATCATGATCGACAGCTCCAAATGGTCGGTCATCGAAGAAGGACTCAAAGCCGTTCAGGGCAAGCCCATCGTCAACTCCATCAGCCTCAAAGAAGGCGAAGAGGAGTTCCTCGCCAAAGCGCGCGATGTTCGCCGCCTCGGCGGCGCGGTCGTGGTGATGGCCTTTGACGAGACGGGTCAAGCGGACACGACCGAGCGCAAATTCGAAATCTGCAAGCGCGCGTACCACCTGCTCATCGACAAGGCAGACTACGAGCCGACCGACATCATCTTCGATCCCAACGTGCTCGCCGTCGCCACCGGCATCCCCGAGCACGATCCCTACGCCATGAACTTCATCGAGGCGACCCGCCTCATCAAGAAGAACCTGCCCGGCGCTCTTGTGAGCGGCGGCATCTCGAACCTCTCCTTCGCATTCCGCGGCAATAACGTGGTGCGCGAGGCGATGAACTCCGCCTTCCTCTTTCATGCCATCGAGGCGGGCCTCGACATGGGCATCGTCAACGCGGGACAGCTCGTCGTTTACGAAGACATCCCCAACGACCTACTCGAGCACGTCGAAGACGTCCTCTTCTGCCGTCGCCCCGACGCTACCGATCGCCTCATCGAATTCGCCAGCAAGGTAAAGGGCGGCGGCAAGAAGCGTGAAGTCGACTTGAGCTGGCGTGAAAGCCCTGTCGAAGAACGCATCAAATACGCGATGGTGCACGGCGTCGCCGACTACATCGAAGACGACGTCGAAGAAGCCCGACAGAAACTGCCCCGGCCGCTGCACGTCATCGAAGGACCGATGATGGATGCGATGAGCACGGTGGGCGATCTCTTTGGCGCCGGCAAGATGTTCCTGCCGCAGGTCGTGAAGTCCGCGCGCGTGATGAAGAAGGGCGTGGCCTACCTCACGCCTTTCATGGAGGACGATAAGGAAGGCGCTCGGACAGCGGGCAAGGTCCTGATGGCGACGGTGAAAGGCGACGTCCACGACATCGGAAAGAATATCGTGGGTGTTGTTTTGGGGTGTGGTCGGGTTTGGGTTGGGGGTGGGCAGGGGTTGGGGTTGGAGTGGGGTTGGGGTTGGGGTGGGTTATATAATTACTTCAAGGCAGCAATTTGCTTAATCCTTGCCTGAAATACCCCACCCACCCCACCCCATGCCGAGGGGGGAGGACGGGTGGGGGGGGGGCATGGAGTGGGGTGGTGGGGTATTTCAGGCAAGGATTGAGCAAACGGCTGCCTTCAGGTAATTATTCCTGAAATCGTTGTAAAAAACATTTG
>CAZYDR010000169.1:0-4935 GCA_964645285.1 uncultured Alphaproteobacteria bacterium | reverse complement strand
CTATTGAATCAATCTATCCCAATTCATACAATCAAATTAATAGGTCCTGAGCCTAGATGCCGATAGCCTCGGTTAGTTCATGCACCGTGGCCACGGACTTGGCGAACATTTCGGCCTCGGTCTCATCAAGGGTGACCTCGACAATGCGTTCGACGCCGCCGGCGCCGATGACCGCCGGCACACCCACATAAAGGTCGTTGACCCCATATTGGCCGTCAAGGTGTGCGGCGCAGGGCAGCACCCGCTTCTTGTCCTTGAGGAAGGATTCAGCCATGGCGATGGCGGCGCTGGCCGGCGCGTAGTAGGCCGAGCCGGTCTTCAGCAGGCCGACAATCTCGGCGCCGCCGTCACGGGTGCGTTGCACGATGGCGTCAAGCTTCTCCTGAGTGGTCCAGCCCATGTCGATAAGGTCCGGGAGCGGAATGCCGCCGACCGTGGAATAACGTACCGACGGCACCATGGTGTCGCCGTGGCCGCCGAGCACGAAGGCGCTGACGTCTTCCACCGAGACATTGAACTCCTCGGCCAGGAAATGACGGAAGCGGGCCGAATCCAGTACCCCGGCCATGCCCACTACCATGTTGGGCGCCAGGCCGGTGAGCTTCTGCAGGGCCCAGACCATGGCGTCCAGCGGGTTGGTGATGCAGATGATGAAAGCGTCGGGGCAATGGGCCTTGATGCCTTCGCCGACCGAGCCCATGACCTTGGTATTGATGGCCAGCAGGTCGTCGCGGCTCATGCCCGGTTTGCGCGCCACACCGGCGGTGACGATGACCACGTCGGAACCTTCCAGGTCGGCGTAGTCGTTGGTCCCGGTCATGGCCGCGTTGAAGCCCTCGATGGGACCGCTCTGGGCGAGGTCCAGGGACTTGCCCTGGGGTAGCCCTTCGACGATGTCGAACATAACCACGTCGCCGAGTTCCTTGAGCGCGGCGAGATGAGCCAGAGTGCCGCCGATGTTGCCGCCACCGACGAGTGCGACTTTGTTGCGTGCCATGATGTATCTCCGGTCGTTTGATGTGTCCCGTATGGGCGAAGGTTTACGCCCAATTGTCAGGTTCTACAAGGCTCCCTCACCGCCCTGGATGCGGGCCACCGCCTTGCGCCAGTCATCGTCGAGACCGTCTACCGGAACCAGCCCCTGAATCTGGGCGTCGGCGTTGTCGGGCAGGCACAAAAGGTTGGCCTCGGGGGCGAAATTGGCGAACTGATTATGGTCGTTGGCGAAGAAGTTATCCGGGTTGAAGTAGGCGGAAATATGCCACCAGGCCTGATAGCCCATCTCGGTGATGGTCTTGATCAAACCATCGGGCCCGGTCGACGGCCGGTTGCATTCCACCAGCAGGGCCGGGCGGTGGGTCTCGATGGTCTCGCGGGCGCCGTCCAGGACGTTAGCCTCGCCACCCTCCACGTCGATCTTGATCAGCCGGCATTTGGCCAAGCTCAGGAAATCGACGGTCATGACGGGCACCGGTTCGCCCTCGTCGAACTGGCCGGCCGCCAGGGCGCCGAAGTTCTGCTCGGCCGTGGGGTCGAGCACCGGCACCACGGTCTGACCCGCCATGGCGCCGGCAGCGGCGTGATGGCAACGCAGATTGAGCAAGGCATTGAGGGACGTGTTGGCGCAGAGCAACTGGTAGGTGATGCGCTGGGGTTCGATGGCGTGAACCGTGCCCTCAGGCCCGACGGTGCGGGCAAAGAATACGCCGTGAGTGCCGATATTGGCGCCCACGTCCACGGCCGTGTCGCCCGGCCGCAATATCTGGCCGAGCAGGGCAAGCTCCGGCTCACACCATTCGCCGTAGAGATCGAGGGAGCGGCCGATGAAGCTGTCGTTGACGTTGTAGGCCATGAGCCCGTGACGGCAGCGTTTGACGGCGACCCAATCGTTTTCCAGCAGGCGGTCATTATTGTCAGTCATGATTCCTCACGTCAGATGGGGCGCAGACAGGTAGTCGTCGGACTGCATTTCGTGGAGCCGCGAGGTGGCGCGGGCGAATTCGAAGGAACCGCCGCCCTTGGGAAAGAGGGCCTCGGGTCCGGCCGCGGCGGCGCACACCAGGTTGACTTTGTGCTCATAGAGGGCGTCGATCAGGATCACGAAGCGGGCCGCCTCGTTGCGCTTCTCGGGCGGCAGCACGGGCACGCCGGACAGAATTACCGTGTGGTAAAGCTCGGCGATGGCGATGTAGTCGGCGGCCCCCAGGGCGGAGGCGCCCAGGGTAGTCGCACAAAGTTCGGCGAAGCTGAACCGGACGATGCCATTGGCGGCCAGGGGTACCGGCACCGTGCGGCCACGCAGGACAATCTCGTCGGGCGCCGCCGGGGCACCCTCGGTGAGATAGGTGAAGGCGTTATCCAGAGCCTCTGCGTCGTCATCTTCATGGGCCATGAAATAGACCTGCATGCCCTTGATGCGAGCGCGCCGGTAGTCGATGCCGGCGTCCAGTTCCATGACTTCGCAGCGCTCCTGCAACAGCGCCAGGAACGGCAGAAAGCGGTCCCGGTTGAGGCCGCCCAGGTAGAGGTCGTTGGGCGCCACGTTCGACGTCGCCACCACCACTACGCCGCGCTCAAAGAGGGCGCTGAACAGGCGGTCGAGGATCAGGGCGTCGGCCGGGTCCTTGACCTGGAACTCGTCGAAGCACAGCAGCCAGGCCGTATCGGCGAGATCACCGGCCACCGGCGGGATCGGGTCGTCGGCAATTCGGGTGTGGCTTTCACGGCCGGCCTTGCGCCATTCGTCGAGACGTTCGTGAACCTCGATCATGAAGCCATGGAAATGGACCCGGCGCTTGCGCGCCACCGGGGCGCCGTCGAAGAACAGATCCATGAGCATGGATTTGCCGCGGCCGACACCGCCCACCAGATAGAGGCCCTGGGGCGGTGCGGTGGGTTCCGCGCCGAGGCCGAAGCGGGACAACAGCCCGCCACTCTCGGCCGGCTTATAGCGGCCTAGCCTGTGGTGCAGCAGGTTGAGCTTCTCGGCGGCCAGTTCCTGGGCCGGGTCGCGCTCAATCTCGCCGCTCCGAATCAGTGTCCGGTAGGTGCTGAGCGGGTCGTCGCCCATACCCGAGCCGTGGTCCACTCTCTGTATGTCTCCCGGCAATTGGATGAGCCCGCCGCGCTTGTCCCGTTCCACCAGAATCAGGCTATCGAGTTGCCGTGGAAGGAAAACAATTCCAATGGCGGTACCATTTCGCTACGATTATCGCAGATGTGAAAGTTATCTGGAAAATGTTAGGTACATCGAGTTTAAAGCGATGCCTTAGTGAGTGGGCCTCGGGTTGATCTTCCTTGATCTTCTGACTAGATGCCACCCATTAAAATCAAGGCGTTGAAGGATACCCCTAAAAGGAGATGGACATGAATGTCCGAGAAGCGAACAGCAGCGTAGTCACAACGAAGGCAAGAAACTACGTGAACGGCGAATGGGTCGAACCCCAGGGCTGCAAATGGCTGAACATCGAGAATCCCAGCACCGGCGAGATTATCGGCGAGGTTCCCCTGTCCAGCACCGAGCAAACCAACGAGGCCATTGACGCCGCTCACGCAGCATTTCCAGCTTGGGCCGCCACCCCGGTCGATAAACGGGTGGCTCCGCTATTCAAGCTTGCCGGGTTAATTCGCGACAACCACGAGGAAATTTGCCACGTCCTGGCCGAGGAAATGGGCAAATCCCTGCCCGACTCGCGGGCCGAGATGGACCGTACGCTGGAGAATGTCGAAGTCGCTTGCGGCATGCCGATCATGCAACAGGGTGACAAACTCATCGGCGCGGCGCCGGGCGTCGACGGTGAGGTCATTCGTCTCCCCATGGGCGTCTTCGCCATGATCGCGCCGTTCAATTTCCCCGGTATGGTTCCCTTCTGGTTCCTGCCTTACGCCATCGCGTCGGGCAACACCTTCGTGCTGAAGCCCTCCAAGCAGGTCCCCCTGACCATGCAGTTGATCACCGAGTACATCGATCAATGCGGTTTTCCCAAGGGCGTGTTCAACATGGTTTGCGGCGACCGCGTGGTGGCTGACGCCTTTATGGAGCATCCCGCCGTCAAGGGCGTTTCGGTCGTCGGTTCGTCTCCGGTCTGCCAGATCATCGCCAACAAGTGCGCCGCCAACAACAAGCGCTTCCAGGGCATGGGCGCGGCCAAGAATCATCTGGTGGTGATGGAAGACGCCAAGGTCGACGACGTCATCCGCAACCTGATCACCTCGGGCTACGGTTGTGCCGGCCAGCGCTGCATGGCGTCTTCGGTGATCATCACCGTGGGCCAGAAAATCCATGATGAAATTCTTCCCAAATACATTCAGGCGGCCAAGAATGTGGTCGTCGCCGACCCCTTGGACCCCGAGATGGCCGACGAGCAGATGCTGATGGGCCCGGTGATCTCGGCCTCGGCCAAGAAATTCGTCGAAGAGATGATCGAAACTGGCGTCAAGGAAGGCGCCACGCTTGCCGTCGACGGGCGCGGGCTGGTGGTTCCCGGATGCGAGAACGGGCACTTCCTGGGCACCTCGGTGTTTACCGACGTTAAGGAGGGAATGGAAATCCACAACATCGAGATTTTCGGACCGGTGCAGTCGATCATGAACGTCGATACCCTGGATGATGCCATCCGGATTATCAACGACCACGCTTATGGCAACGGCTGTTCGCTCTACACCCAGAACGGTTACTGGGCGCGCAAGTTCAAGATCGAGGCCCAGAGCGGGATGATCGGCATCAACGTCGGCATTCCGGCGCCGGTCGCTTACCTGCCGTTTGGTGGCATGAAGCAGTCGCAGTTCGCCGACATCAAGACCCAGGGCGCGGCGGCGGTCAGGTTCTTTACCGAAGATAAGATCGTCACCGAACGCTTCTGGCCGGAAGAAGCCTAGCGCGTCTTCCGACCTTGCCGGCGTAATTACATGAAAAGGGGCCGTGGGCACCGCCCA
>CAZYDR010000168.1:0-5025 GCA_964645285.1 uncultured Alphaproteobacteria bacterium | reverse complement strand
CCGTCCATCTCCACCAGCAACTGGTTCAGGGTCTGCTCGCGCTCGTCATTGCCGCCCCCGAGGCCCGCGCCCCGGTGCCGTCCGACGGCGTCGATCTCATCGATGAAGATGATGCACGGGGCGTTCTTCTTGCCCTGCTCGAACATGTCGCGCACCCGGCTGGCGCCGACGCCGACGAACATTTCGACGAAATCGGAACCTGAAATGGTGAAGAACGGCACGTTGGCCTCGCCGGCAATGGCGCGAGCCAGCAGGGTCTTGCCGGTGCCCGGTGGCCCGACCAGCAACACGCCCTTGGGAATCTTGCCGCCGAGGCGCTGGAACTTTTGCGGGTTCTTGAGGAACTCGACAACCTCCTCGAGTTCCTCCTTAGCCTCGTCGATACCGGCCACGTCGTCGAAGGTGACCCGGCCCAGCTTCTCGATCAGCAGCTTGGCGCGGGACTTGCCGAAGCCCATGGCCTTGCCGCCGCCGGACTGCATTTGCCGCATAAAGAAAATCCACACGCCGATAAGCAGCAACATGGGGAACCACGACAACAGGATACCCGACAGCGACGGCACGCCTTCGTCGTCGGGTCCGGCGCTGATGCGAACACCGTTCACGGTCAGCCGTTGGACCAGTGTGGGGTCGTCGGGCGCATAGGTGCTGAACTCCCGGCCGTCTTCGTAATAGCCGACAATTTGGTTGCCCGAGATGGTCACATCTCGCACCTGGCCGCGCTCGACCTCGCTGATGAAGTCGGAAAACGCCAGGTTCTCCTGGGGGCCGCGTCCACCTGGACTCTGGAACATGTTGAACAGGACGATCAGCAGCAAGCCGATGATTCCCCACAACACAAGATTTCGACCGAAATTATTCACGTTACCTAGGCCTCTCGTTCACCCAAATGCGCCGCGCACTGTCGTGCAACGGGCCAAGCCGACCATTCTATCCTCCAGTCCCGGCAAAGGCAAAGCCAGCTGGTGATAGAGAATGTGCGGGCCTGAAGTCTACGGCAAGCCCCTTGAGCGCCGGCTCACCGCCATTTTTTCGCACAAAGTTTAAGTGGGGAACCGCGACCATCCCGTCAAGGTCAAAAATGGCCGGCATACTGGGCAATACGGCGGCCGGCACCAGCTGAGCGCTATGGCGTCGATAGGCCTGGGTGACGTCGGAACGGCCGTCCTGACCCAGACGCCGGACCCTATAGTCGCCGCTGTCGGCGCGGATACGGAATCGGCGGTCCCAGATCAGGTCGCCGCCACCTTGCAGGACCATGTCGTCGGTTACGGCGTTCGGCTCGCGGAAAAACAGCACGCCACGACGTCCGGGAATCACCCGGCAACCGGCCAATGTGCGCCCGCGGCCCAGGCCGTTGTCCGCAAGCGCCCGGTGCAGCCGTTCGAGGCGCTCGGACCGGGGCGGATAGGCGCCGCCGCCGACATGGAGCAGCAATCGGGTCAGCGCCCGGCGCGACAGCTCTTCGGGCGCAGCGCCATAGGCGGCGGCGTCAAGCCAACAGAACCCGGCGGCGTGGGGCGTCACCGCGCCGGCCAGAAAGTACGCTACCGCATCATCCATGAACCGCCTCGCCCGTCCCAAGGCCAAAGCCGTGCCGGCGAGACGGATGGTGGAGACGCCCTGGTCGGCCAGGGCCGGCATCATCTGACGAATACGGATACGGCCATAACGCCGGTCGTGGTTGCTCGGGTCGTCGACCGAGGGTAGCCGGCGCTCTTTCAGGATGGCGCGGAGTCGCCCCTGGGGCACGGTGAGAAGCGGCCGCAACAGACGCCCATCAGGGGTCTCGACGATAGCCGCCATGGCCGCCAGACCGTCGAGGCCGCTGTGGCGTTCAAGGCGCAGCAACAGGGTCTCGGCGAGATCGTCCTGGTGATGACCGAGCAGCAAATGGGCGATGCCCTTGTCGTGACACCACGCTTGCAGCAGGCCATAACGCGCCGCCCGCGCGGTCGCATGGATATTGCTTTGCGGTTTGGCGCCGTCCCAGGTCAAGATCCGGCAACTGATATCCAGGCTGGTGAGCCAACCGGCGACGCGGTGGGCCTCTTCGGTGGATTCGGGCCGCAGGCCATGATCGACAATCAGCGCCTCGGCCCGGCCACCGCGTTTCCGCGCCCAGTCATGGGCCAGGGCACAGAGCGCCATGCTGTCGGGGCCGCCGGACACAGCAACGGCAATCACCGGCGCCGCCTCGAACGGGCCGAGCCCGGCCATCAATCGGGAAAATTCGTCGGCGCCGAGCGGCGCGGCCACGTCAGTTACAGCCAGCGCGCTGACTCTCCGTCGCCGCCCGCTGCTTGATCGACGACGAGGCATTGGGGAAGCGCTCGGCCAGTTCCTTAAAGGTAAAGCAGGCCTTGTCCATGTCATCGAGATTGACCAAGGCCATGGCCAGCTTGAGCAGGTTGTCTGAGGCCTTGTTGCTCTCGGGAAAATTCTTGTAGCCCTTGGCGAAGAATCCCGCGGCCCGGCGGAAATCGCCACGCACGTAATAGGTCTCGGCCAGCCAGTAATGGGCGTTGCCGGTCAACTGGTCGTTGGGGTGTTTTTCGATGAACGCCGTGAGCGCCCGCTCGGCCTCGGCGTACTCATGCTGGCGCAACAGGCTGAAGGCGTATTCGTACTGCTGCTTGGTGGTGCCCGGCGGCAGGGCCGGCGTGGTCGGCAGAGCCGGTTCGGCCGGCGCGGCCTCTTCCACGGCGGCAGTCTCCTGGTCTTCAAGAGCCGTCGCCGGAATTGTGCCCAGAGCGCCCGGCTCGCTGGACACCGGCGGGGCGCCGAGGGCTTCCTGGGTGGGTGACGGCTGGGTCGGGGCCGGGATTGCCGAGCCGATCTCGCTGCTTTGGCCCTTCCAGCCGTCCGCCTCGGCCTGGGCTTTTTCGATGGCCGAGAGCCGGAAATCCACATCGCCGATCAACTTGTCGAGGCGCAGCGAAACCTGATCGATGCCGTGGGCCATTTCCTCGATCTGGCCGGTCAGCGTCCGCATTTGGTCTTCAAGCTCGGAGAACCGCACCTGGGTGCGCGCCGCCTGGGCCTCGGCCTCGGGATCAGCGGCCAGGGACGACACCACGCTATCCGACGAAAGTACCGGCATGTCACCGCCCCGATACACGTACTTCTGGATATCGGCGAGATCCTTGCGCAGGCTCTCCAACTGGTCGGTCAAGGCCCGCAGATCAGCATCCTGGGCCCACGCCTTAGGGGCAAACCTGATGCCCCCGGAATGGGCAAATGTCACCAGGATTACCGCGAAAATAGCCAGACCAATGCGAATCTTCATCGCCTTGTGGACCTCCGCATAGGCTCCGCCCGTCGGGGCCGGAGCCATTATTCTGCCGGAACGAAAGAACCCGCCCGGCCGCTAGCGCAGTAGCGTCGCCGGCGCGGGTTCAATCAGACGTGGGCTGGGCGAGGACTTTCCGCGCCCGGCAGCCAGCTAGTTAACCGTCGTTACGCCGCGCCGGTTCTGGGCCCAGGCCGCCTTGTTGTGGCCAAGGGCGTCGGGACGTTCCTTACCGTAGCTGATGGTGGCGATCCGGTTGGAATCGACACCAAGGGCGACAAGGAAGTTTTTGACCGCCGTTGCCCGGCGCTCACCCAATGCCAGGTTGTACTCGCGCGTGCCGCGCTCGTCGCAATGGCCTTCGACGGTAACCGACACGGACGGGTATTGCTTCATCCAGGCCGCCTGCCGCTTCAAGGTTTTCTCGGCCGCCGCCACGACTACGGACTTGTCATACACGAAGAACACGCGGTCGCCGACTTCAATCTCAAGCTGCTCCTGACTACCAGGCGCCGGCGCCATGGTCGCGTCGGATTCCACGGCCGTGGTGTCCGCGGATTCAGTGGTTACCGCGCTACTGCTCGAACTCGAGCTACTGTCGGTGGAACCCGAACTATCGGTAGCCCCGGTATCCTCGGGCGTCGTCTCGCACGCTGTGATTAAGAACAGCATCGCGAACAGGCTAACTATTTTCGTCCGCATCTTGTCGCTCCCTTCTGTCGGGAATTGGTCTTGTTGGTGGGTGTTACGCGCCTTGAGAGCCTATCTCTATCCTTCATTGGTTAAGAGATCGTCTCCAACTTTACAAGATGCCGCCCTTGAACTACGCCGATCTTAGGCTGAAATCGTTTCAGACTATACTGTGCGGAAGTCATGGAATCAAGGGGGACCACGCCGGGTCCGAGGCATCGATAGGTGTCACTAAAAGCCGTTCGTTATAGCCAGTTAGGTCGATCGAGTAGAGCTTGATATCGCCCCCTTCGTCACCGTCGGTGGTCTGACGGAAAAATGAGAGAACACGTCCGTTTGGCGCCCATGTGGGCATCTCCACCAAGTAACCGGAAGCCAAGAGTCGCTCTCTACTTCCGTCCACCTCCATTACGCCAATGTAAAACTGGTCCTTATGCATCTTGGTGAAAGCAATAAGGTCGCTGCGTGGCGACCACACCGGCGTGGCATAACGCCCGACACCGAAACTGATGCGTTTGGGATTGTCGCCGTCCGCATCCATAACATAAATCTGCTGGGATCCACCGCGGTCGGAGTTGAAAGCGATGCGCTCGCCGTCCGGTGAGTAGGACGGCGATGTGTCGATGGCCGAATGCTTGGTCAGGCGCTGAATTTCATGGGTTCGCAGGTCCATGGTGTAGACGTCGGAATTACCCTCGGTGGCCAGGCTCATGATGATGCGGTTGCCATCCGGCGAGAAGCGCGGCGCGAAGGTCATGTTGGGAAAATCGCCCACCACCTCCTGGCGGCCGGTGTCGATATCGAGGATGTAGACCCTGGGCTGGTCGTGAAAATACGACAGGTAGGTGACCTCCTGGGCGGTCGGCGAAAACCGGGGCGTCAACACCAGATGCTTGCCGTTGGTCAGGAAACGGTGGTTGGCGCCGTCCTGATCCATGATCGCCAGGCGTTTGATCCGCAGGTTGGCTGGGCCGTGCTCGGCGATATAGACGATGCGGGTATCGAAGTAGCCGCTTTCGCCAGTGATCCGTTTGTAGATGTCG
>CAZYDR010000167.1:0-5103 GCA_964645285.1 uncultured Alphaproteobacteria bacterium | reverse complement strand
GTAGCTACGCCGAAATAAGTCCTTGCAACGCGGGAGCCATCCACACAGGACATTGGAAACGTGTCCTGATGACGGGTAGCTAGCCGTCACTGTCAACGTAACGGCGGAATATGACTATTCCGTGTTGATGGGTTTTCCTAATCCCAGATTGGCGGATGTCTGTCATTCCAGGGTCGAGCCACTTCCAATTGGGCCGACAAGCGCAACAGCGTAGCCTCGTCACCAAAATCTGCAGTCAGCATGACGCCAATTGGTAGGTCGTCGGCGTTCCAGCACAGCGGCAGGGTGGCCGAGGGCTGACCCGTACAGTTGGCCAACGGTGTGAACGGAATGAAGGCGCCCAGTTTGGCCGCGAAGGTGTCGAAGTCGGACTCGTTGGTATCGAGTTCGCCCAACGGCACCGGCGGTTTGCCCAGGGTCGGCGACAGCAACGCATCCCACTTCTCCATGAACCAGCCGATCTGGCGGCTTTCCCAGTGGAGTGTCCGAATCGCACCGATTATGTCGGCGCCGCTCAGAGCGGCGCCGCGATCCATCACCGCGCGGGTCCAGGGTTCGAGGTCGCCGTCTTGCGGCGGCCGACCGGTCAGCAAGGGGCCTTCGACAAGGTCTCGCGCTTCGTTAGCGGCGACGATATTCCACCAGGCCTCGGCCAGGGCACCTCGGTCAAAAGTGGGCTCGGCTTCGTCCACGTCATGGCCAAGGTCGGAAATTAACGTGGCAACATCGTCGAGCGCGGCCAAGCATTCGTCGTGGACCGGATGGTCAAGAAACGGAGTACGGGCCACTGCGACCTTGAGCCGCCCGGGGTCGCGACCGACCTCGTCGAGGAACGGCGTCGCTTGGTGCGGCGCCGCGTAGGGGTCGCCGGCGGCCGGACCCGCTGTGGCATCGAGCATGGCGGCGCTGTCTCGGACGCTGCGGCTGACCACATGCATGCAGGCCAGTCCATTCCACGGATCACCGGCCACCGGTCCGGCGGGCGTCCGCATTCGCGACGGCTTCAACCCATAGAGCCCGCAGCACGACGCGGGAATGCGGATTGAGCCGCCGCCGTCGCTGGCGTTGGCCACAGGCACCATACCGCTGGCCACCGCGGCGGCGGCGCCACCGCTCGACCCACCGGCCGTCACATCCGTGTTCCAGGGGTTGCGCGTCGGGCCGTAGAACGCCGGCTCGGTCGACGCATTCAGGCCATTCTCCGGCGTATTGGTGCGTCCGCAGTTGATTAGTCCCGCCTGCTTGTAGCGGACGATCAGCTCGCAGTCCTCGTCGATGACCACATTCTCGAAATAGCGGCTTCCGTTAGTCATGGCCATGCCCGCCTCGGCGTGATACAGCGCCTTGACTAGGAACGGTACGCCGGCAAATGGCCCATCCTGCAATAAGCCCGGCCGCGATGCTCGTTCACGCGCCTGCTCGTACTGGAACTGGACCACTGCGTTCAGGGCTGGATTGTGCCGTTCGATGCGCCCGATTGCGGCGTCAACCAGTTCTGCCGGCGTGATCTCGCCCGCCCTAACGAGGTCGGCCAGACCCAAGCCGTCGAATGATGCGTAATCGTCGATTGTGCCCATACCAACATTCCTCTTGAGTAGTGATCATCGCAGTCACGGTACACACCTTTTAAATCGAAAACCGCAACGAATGTCCGCTTCCCCCCGTGGCCTCGTCACGGGCAGTCTAGCCGAGAAAACACCCTTCTTGCATAGGTCTTGTCACATCCTGGCGTCCTGCCAAATGCCAAGTTGCATCACCGCAACGGCGGCAGCACTAGGCGTTTTTCCCGTCGCCATTCCCAGGGTGGCATGAACTCGCCGCGCCAAATATCCAGGTCCGCGATTTGCGCCTTTCGCTCGTGGTCAACATAGTCCATCGAGTACTTCCGGTACGCCAGCGCCCAGCCGTTCGCGACCATCCATGCCTCGATGTCGCCACCCCGCACCGAGCACGTTGCGATGGTGCGGCCGTAGATGCGGTCGATGCCCTGCTCCTGGCATATAACCGGTGCGCCGCCAATGTAACCCTCAAGCGCGTAGGTGGCCTCTAGACCGCATGGCCCACAAGGCACGTCTGACGGCTCTCCGGCGCGTCTATGCCATAGAGGCGTATGCGCCGACCCTCGATGTCGATGGTGTCGCCGTCGATGACCGTGGCCGGGCCGGTGATGTCGGCGAGGACGAGTGCGGCGGGCAACCATACGGCAATGATCGCGAACGCGGCCAAGCCTAATCGGTGCATGGAAAAGCCTCGCGCAGGGCCACAAGCGCGATCACGCATTAATAATTGCGGTGAGTTAGGAGACATAGAGGTCCGCTACTGCACATGTATGAATTGAGTACTACGCCGATCTAGGATGTGACTATTTATCATTTGAGAAATGTCGGATACAACCGTCGGCGCCCAACCGATACCTCGACCAGGAGACCGAGCGATGAGCGATACCGAGCTTTGCTATCTCTCTGCGACCGAGGCGGTCGCACGCTTCAAGCGGCGCGAGCTGTCGCCGGTCGAGCTAATGCGGGCGCTGATTGCACGGGCGGAAGCGGTCGAGCCGCGGGTCAACGCCTTTGCCGACAGCTATTTCGACGAGGCGCTGGAGAAGGCGCGCCGCGCCGAGGCCCAGTACATGAAGGGGCGCGTCCGTGCGCTCGAGGGTCTGCCGCTCGCCGTCAAGGACGCAATCGCGATCAAGGGCCGTGTCACCACCCAGGGCTCGTTGATCTACAAGGACCACGTCGACGACCATACCAACCCGGCTATCGAGCGCCTGCTGCGCGCCGGCGCCATCCTTCATGCCCGATCGACGACGCCCGAGTTCGGCAACAACTGGGTGACCACCTCGCGGCTGCACGGCACGACGCGCAGCCCGTGGGACACCCGCTACACCTGCGGCGGCTCCTCGGGCGGCTCGGCGGCGGCGCTGGCGGCCGGCACGACGACGCTGGCCACCGGCTCGGACAACGCCGGATCGCTGCGCGTCCCGGCGGCGTGCTGCGGCGTCATCGGCTACCGGGCGCCTTATGGGCGGATTCCGTCGGACCCGCCCTTCAACCTCGAAATGTACAGCGCCGTGGGGCCAATGACGCGCACGGTCGCCGACTGCGCCCTGATGCAGAACGTCATGGCCGGGCCGCATCCGCTGGACAACGCGGCGGTCCGGCCCAAGCTGCGTATCCCCCAACGGCTGGGCGAGATCGAGGGTTGGCGCATCGCTTATTCCCTCGACCTCGGCTTCAGCGAGATCGCGCCCGAGGTCAAGTCATTGACCCTGGCTGCGCTCGATGCGCTGCGCAGCCAGGGGGCCAAAATCGAAGAGGTCGAGCTGGGCTGGACCGAGCGGCTCACCAACGTGACGATGAGCTATTTGGGGCTGGTTTCCAGCGGTTTGCCAACCCGCGATCTGGACGAACAGGCGGACCTGCTCTGCGACTACACGCGCTATTACTTTGAGAACCGCGCCGCGGTCTCGGGCGGCGCGCTCTACGAGGCTTTCGAACTTGCCAACGAAATGCAGGCGACCCTCGGTCCCATTCTCGAACGCTGCCACGCCTTCATCTGCCCGACCAACGCGACCCAGGCGGTACCCGCCGAGCTGAAACCGTGGGATACGGACTTCACCATCAACGGCAAGTCTGTCACGCCCAACTACGGCTGGGTGCTGACCCATCCCTTCAACATGCTGAACCGCCTGCCGGTGCTCGCCGTGCCGGCGGGCATCGACCCGAATGGACTGCCCAGCGGCATCCAGATCGTCGCCCGGGCCTTCGACGATGTACGTGCCTACCGCGTCGCTGCGGCTCTAGAACGCGCCCGTCCCTGGCTCGACGCACCGGAACGCCGACCCCGCATCGGTGACGTTTGATACACCGGTTGGCGGGCGTCCCATTCTGGCGATATACTCTAAAGATTCTTGCCCTACTGCAGTCACATGGTCGTGGTCCATGGCAGCTTTAGGCAATACGCTCACGGCCAACGTGCCGTTGGATCGCATGCCCAAGAATGAAGATGGAACTATCCCATTGGCGGTATGTATTGAGGTACCTGACTACGGCGAAACATGACGTTTGAAGAACGTTATACTGTCTGCGGCGGCCTGAATTCTCGTCTCCCTGGAACCGCCGGTTATCGAGCCGAAACTGCGGCAGTCATTCCAGATGCCGGCAATGATATCCGCGTATGATCCCGACCAGGTTTTCTTGTTGTACTTCCACGTACCATCCTTGCTGATGGTGTTTTGCGGCCCGGTGTCGCAATTGATAAATGATCCCGAGTCCTCGCCATATTCAACGTCATGATCCAAAGCGAAACCGTGAAAGGAGCCCTCCAACACGTACATTTCGAAGCCGCCGATCTGTTCTTTGTACCTGAAACAGTCGTCGTTGGACTGATAGTCCTCACCGCTGGCCAGATACATGAGCACGGGGGCACCTGTCATCTGGTTGTCCTCCAGGATTACGTCGCAAGCACCATACATGGAAAGGTGAGAGTTCCAGGTACCGTTCAGCGATGGCTGATAGGCAACATAGGCCATGTGGTAAGCGACCATGCCGCCATAGCTGAAACCCTGAATATTAATGTTTTCTCGATCGAACCTTCTGTCCTTGACCAGCTCATTGAACAGCATGATGTTATCGAGAACCCTGGCGCTGAACGACAGACGCTTCGGGTGCTGCATTTTTCTGGCGCTGTAACTGTCGTTCATCACGACGGCAAAACCCGCGGATAGATATGCTGGAAGGGCAATATCCAACCATTTACCATACTTCTTAGGGGAGCCGAGTCCGTGTTGCATCACGATAACCGGTAAAGGTTGGTCTAAATCATCGGGCATCCACAACCTAACATCGTGCATCACATGAGGTTTGGACACGTAACTTCCGTTAAAAATCTGTGCAAAGCTATCGGTCGTGTAGGACTTGTAAGTCAGAATTTCGTACTTCACCGTCGCGGTAGAGCATGCGCTCAACAGCATCACTCCCGTGATCGCACTAATCAATTTCCTCATCTTATGTTCGTCCTTGCTTGTAAAGCCCCCATTCTATGTGCCACTTGCTGATAGAGTCTCGGGCACCGGTGGACGCATGTTCAGAGCCTGATGGG
>CAZYDR010000166.1:0-5240 GCA_964645285.1 uncultured Alphaproteobacteria bacterium | reverse complement strand
GCGGCACCTACAGCACCAAGACCGGATGATATTGGCGGCTCGTCACTTCCCCTTCATGCAGGTCGATGCCTTTGCCCGGCGTCGCCTGGAGTCCTGCTGGCCTTACCCGGCGCCGCGCCCATGGTGACCACCGTGGCGGGCGGGTACATTCTCTATCTCGCCTACCGCATCGCCACGGCGCCGCCACTGGCCGAGGCCAGCGGTGAGCATCGCCCGCCGTCGTGTATCGCCGGCGTGTTGCTGTCCCTGGTCAATCCCAAGGCCTATGCCGCCATGGCGGCGCTGTTCTCTGGATTTGTCCTGGTCGACGACGGCCCGCTGCTCGACGCGGCGCTCAAGGGCGTAACGATCATAATGATCGTCATCACGGTCAATTTTGCATGGATCTTTATTGGCGCGGCGCTCACCCGATTCGCCCGCAAGCCCGGCATCAACCGCGCCATCAACGTGACGTTCGCCGTCCTTCTCGTCGTCTCCGTGGTCTTCGCGCTATTGTTTTGAACCTGGGGAAACACAGACCATCGGTCAGTAAGAATGACCGATGGGCGTTCAGACGGCACGCAGCCTTCCGCCGAACGGTCGGCGACGCGCATTCGCGCTTACCATCGGATATTATAAATTACTCATAATTTCCGCTGTTACTATTCTCTGAACACCATCACGGCGCCCTCGGCTTCGACCCACAAGCCGCCGTCAGCAATTTGATTGGTGGTAACGCCGTTGCCTGCAAGCAGGGCAGTCAAGGCCGCCATGTCGGCAGCGTTGAACTCCACCGCTGCGACCCAGGGCATGGCCGGTGGCGTCATGCCGGGATAGCGCGCCGCAAGGGCGGCCTGATCGATGAGTTCCACCGACCCCGCCGCCAGATCGAAGCGGCCACCATCTCCCCCGCCGTCGAGCAGCGCCGCGATGCGGCCCCGTGAGGCGGCCACATCGGCGACGCAGATGGTCACGCCGGCAAGATCGGTGACGCCGTTGGGATGGCTCAGCAGATCGGGCTGCCACAGCACGTCGCGGCTGAGGTGCTGAACAAAAAACATATCGCCGTCAGGAAAGGCCTCGCCGTCGAGTTGGACTATACGGAAGCTGCCTTCCTTGGCGCCATCACCAAAGGGCACGTCGCGGGTGAAATCGTAAGGCGTGGCAATACCGTCGATGCGGGCGTCGAGGGTGCGGGCCAGACCATGGCCGTCGTTACTTCCCATAGCAATCAGGTGAAGCCCGCCGTAGCGGTCAAGCCGTTCCGTTAGATGATCGTGATAGAGCGCCGGGTCGGTAATGCCGATGAGTTCGAAGTAGCCGCGCTTGAACATGGCGCAGTAGTTGCCGGTGCCCCAGGGACCATAGCCACCGTCATCGCCGGTGGGCCCGGCGTGAAAGCTCTTGGGCGTCAGCAGAAAGCCGAGACGCTCAAACACCACCCGGGCGCGGTCGAGGTCGGCTGTCGCCAGTCCAATATGGTCGAGATCAACATCAATCACTTGTTACTCTCCTGGCCCAACTCCTTACCAAACAACTCTTCCGCTATCTTCTTGACCATCAGTCGGTCGACCTTGCCGGCACCATTGAGGGGCAGCGCGTCAACCACCTGGACTCGGCGCGGATGGGCGTAGGCCGGCCCGTTTTCGAGACAGAACGCCTTAATCGCGGCCTCGTCGAGCCCGGCGGCCGGTAGGGCTGCGACAAGCGCCACCGGCGCATGGCCCTTGACCGCGTGATCAAGCGGCACCACCGAAGCATCGGCTGCATCGGGATGGCGCAGGATCAGGTCCTCGACCTCCTTGGGGTAAACGTTCTCGCCGCCGCAGTTGAACATGTCGTCGTCGCGGCCCTTGAAGAAATAGAACCCATCGTCATCACGGCTGAACATATCGCCGGTCTTGAGCCAGCCGTCGATAATGCGCTCGGCATTAACCTCGGGACGTTTGTAATAGCCTGGTGTAACGCCAGGATTGCGCACCCACATTTCGCCGTAATGGGGGTCTTCCTGGCCATCCGTGCCGACCAGCTTGACCTCGCCTTCGGGCCACGCCACACCGCAGCTTCCCACCGGCGTCGGCCGGCCGTCGATAGGTGCGCCGATGGGCACCGGACCGCCCTCGGTGAGGCCGTAGGATTCGCCGACCTTGACGCCAAAAGTGGCCTCGACGTCGTTCATTAGCTCGGGCTGGACCGGCGCCGAGCCCAGGGAAAGAGCCTGGAGGGCCGACAGATCGAGGCTGTCGATGAGATCACGGTGCTGCAGTAACAGGGTAAACACCGCCGGCACGGCGCCGGCGTTGGTGCATTTGTACTCGCTCAGGGCCTGGAGAAACCGCCGGGGCTCGAAGTCCGGCAGGATGACCACCGAGCCGCCCACATGGAGCAGCGGCTTGAAGGCGCCGGCCATGGCGTTCTTGTGATACATGGGCACCGCCGCCAGGGCCCGGTTGGTCGACTTCTCGGGCCAGTACTGCTGGCCGCAACGAATCCCCCAGAGCTGGCCCGCATGGGTCAGCACCACCCCCTTGGGCCGCCCGGTGGAGCCCGAGGTATAGGGCTGGAACGACGGGTGGTCGTCGTCGAGTTCTGGCGGATCGAACGCGGCGGGCGCGGCCTGGAGCAGGGCCTCATAATCCTGCCAACCGTCAGGCGCCGGACCGAAGGCGATAAGCGGCGCGAGGCCGGCGGCGTCGATGACGTCGATGATGAACTTGTTGCAGCCAGGCTCGGCGATGGCGGCGACGGCGTCGGAATTCTCGACGATATAGGCGAGCACGTCGGCGCCCTGCTTGGTGTTGAGCGGCACCGGCACGATGCCGGCTCGGATAGCGCCGTACATGATCTCGATAAACTCGAAGCGGTTACCCACGGCCATGACCAGCCGGTCGCCGGGCTTGAGCCCGAGCCCGGTAATCATGGCGGCAAAGCAGTCGAGGCGCTCCTCGAGTTCGGCATAGGTCACCTCGCGCGGGGCCGCGCCGCAAAGGTCGATCATCGCCAGGCGGTCGGGAAATTCGCGCGCCGCATCATGGGTAAAATAGCCGAGATTGCCGGCCCGCTGGTCGCTCATGGATCGCTCCGTTGAAGTAAGGAAAAAACTCAGAGTAGCGTTCGCATCAACCGCCCGAAGCCGGACACCGGCTCGTTATAGCCGGCAAGACGCAGGCAGTGCCAGGCCAGGGCGTGGTTGCTTGAGGTCACCGGCTTGCCCAGCTCAGCCTCTAGTTCCTCGACACCCTCGGCCAGGCGGATGCTGGTGCAAGCCACGAATACCGCATCCACGTTAGGCTCGCGGCCGAGTTCCAGAGCCGCGTCCCTAACCGACTGGGCCGAGATGCGGGCGACCTCCAGGTCGTTGCCGTGATTGTAGGAGCCCATCACTGGCACGGCGATGTCGCGGGCTTCGATGAATTGCCGCATGGACTGATTGATTTCGTCCACATAGGGGGTCAGCAGGGCAATGCGCTGGGCGCCAAGCGCCTTGAGACCGGCCAGAGAGGCGGTGATCGGCGTGGTGCAGGCAATACCCGGCCGGGCCTCGCGCAGGCGTTTGAATACGGTCTCCTCGCCGATAATCATGGCCCCCGATGTGCAGGCATAGGCCATGACGTCGAGATGGGCGCCGGGCATGATCAACCCCGCCGCCTCGGTCATACCGGTCTCCATCTGGGCCAGGGTTTCCGGGTTGATGTCGGGCGAGTTGTAGATGCGGGACTCATAGTAGGCGACGCCGTCGATACGCAGCATCTGGCGGAATTCGTGCTCGATGGTGTTGTCGGTGGCCAGCACCACCAAGCCGATGGCGGCGCGGTGGGCCACACCGGCGTCAAGCTCGAATGCCATGTTCTGCTTGTTGACGATGCCCGGCTCGGAAACTGCGGCCTCGGCCATGACGAATTCCCCTGCTCCAATTGCGCTCATGAGTATAACGCGATCCATACAAACAGCCAGACTTGGGCGGCGCTAAAGATCGACGCCGCGACGTTCCATGGCGCGCTGCCACTTGCTGTCGTGGTCGGCGCCAAACACGATGTCTTCGTCGGCCGGCACCAGCAGCCAGTCGTCATGCTGCATTTCTTTCTCAAGCTGACCCGGCCCCCAGCCGGCGTAGCCGAATACCAGCATGCTTCGCCGCGGCCCGTAACCTGCGACGATCGCCTGGACCACCACAATATCCTGGGACAAGGCGAAGCTACCGGCGATACCAAGGGTCTGGCCGTCAGACAGATCGACGCCCTCGCCGGTATGAAGGATGAAGCCCAACTCGTTCTCCACCGGCCCACCGTAATGGACGCCGACCCGGCCCTCGACGGCCTTGGTCTCCAGGCCCAGATTGTCGACCAGGTCCGCAAGGGAGACCTCGCCCATGGGTCGGTTGACCATGACGCCCACGGCGCCGCTTTCGTCGTGGACCACCATGTAGATAACCGATTCCGTAAAGCGCACGTCAGGCATGGACGGCGCCGCCACCAGAAGCTGGCCGGCCAGACTTTCGGGGATCGGCGGATCATCGGCCCATGCCGCGCGCCCGACCATCAGGACGACAATCAGCGTAAAGCCGACCAGCAAGCGTCTATCAAGGAGCTGTCCAACCATGACCCCACAGTCTAACGGAAATTGCTATAAGGGTCGTCGGTTTCGTATTTCGCGAAAGACAGGCTGGCATGACACAGGACCATGAAATCTACGATCTCGGCGACGTCACCCTGCAATCGGGCGCGGTGCTAACGAATGCCAAGCTTGCCTACAAGACCCATGGGGCGCTTAACGCGGCGCGCGACAACATCATCGTCATTCCGACCTATTACATGTGCACTCATCGGGAGAACGATACCTACATCGAGACCATGCCCGCCCTCGACCCGGAGCGCTATTTCATTGTTTCCATCAATATGTTCGGCAACGGCGTCTCGTCGTCACCGAGCAACACGCCGGCACCCCAGGACGGCCCGCGCTTTCCCAGCACCACGCTTTACGACAACGTCGCCTGCCAACACCGGCTGCTGACCGAGAAGCTCGGCGTAACGCACATCGCCCTGGTGGTCGGCTGGTCCATGGCGGCCTGCCAGTCCTACCAGTGGGGCGCCCAGTTTCCGGACATGGTGGACGCCATCCTGCCGTTTTGCGGTTCGGCCAAGACGTCGCCCCACAACATCGTCTTTCTCGACGGCGCCAAGGCGGCGCTGGAGGCCGACAGTACGTTCTGTCAGACGTCAGCGTCTTTGGGACAAATTGAGGTAATTGTCTAACGGAGAATA
>CAZYDR010000165.1:0-5268 GCA_964645285.1 uncultured Alphaproteobacteria bacterium | reverse complement strand
GTCAACCGCCCCAACTTGGATTTTCGCGGCTTTTCTGACACCGTCGTTTGCGGCGTAATAAAACCGAGAGACGACATTGTTGTCCCGTCTTCGGGCCAGACCTCCAAAGTAGAGCGCATCGTCACACTGGGCGGTGATCTCGACCGCGCCGGCCCCGGTCAGGCCGTGACACTGGCCATGGAAGACGAAATCGACATCAGCCGGGGCGACATTATTTCCGCCGCCAACGACCGACCCGACTACGCCGACCAGTTCGAGGCCAAGCTGATTTGGATGCACGAGGAGCCTTTGCTGCCGCAACGAGACTATCTCATCAAGATCGGAACCTCGACCGCATCGGCGCGGATCACCGACCTCAAATACAAGGTCAACGTCAATACCCTGGAGCTGAACGAAGTCGGCATCTGTAATTTCTCCCGGGATCGCGCCCTGACGTTCGACCCCTTCGATGATAACCGGGGCACCGGAATTTTCATCTTGATTGACCGCTTCACAAACGCCACGGTCGGCGCCGGGATGGTGGACTTCGCCCTGCGCCGGGCCACCAACATCCATTGGCAGGCGCTCGACGTTCACAAGGAAGCCAGAGCCGAAATCAAAGGGCAAAAGCCTTGCGTCTTGTGGTTTACAGGCTTGTGGGATTCCGGCAAATCAACCATCGCCAACCTGGTGGAAAAGAAGCTCCTCTCCGTCGGCTGCCACACCTACATTCTCGATGGTGACAACGTGCGCCACGGGCTCAACCGCGACCTTGGTTTTACCGACGCCGACCGGGTTGAAAACATTCGCCGAATTGCCGAGTCCGCCAGACTATTCGTCGATGCCGGGATCATCGTCCTGGCGTCCTTTATTTCGCCGTTTATCTCCGAGCGCCGTATGGCGCGGAACATGGTCGAGGATGGCGAGTTCATCGAAATATTCGTTGATACCTCGCTGGAAGAGTGCGAGCGGCGCGACGTCAAGGGGCTCTACGCCACGGCTCGGGCCGGTGAGATCAAGAATTTCACCGGGGTCGATTCCGCGTACGAAGCGCCCGACGTGCCGGAAATTCACCTCTACAGCGACCACACCAGCGCCGAGCAGGCCGCCGAGCAGATTGTCGCCAAGTTGAAAGAACGCGGCATTATTCCGCGAGAAGTCTGAGCCGCGTCCCGTTCGTACCGCTATTTGATTTCGACGGTACGTTCGTCGCTGGTCAGGGTGTCGCAGCCCGTTTCGGTCACGGCGATGGTTTCGCTGGTGCCGATGACAAATTCCTTCGGCACCCGCCACGAGAACGGCGTGTGGAAGGTCATGCCGACTTCGAGTTCGAAGTCCTTGTCTTCCGAGAGATAGCCCGGACCATCGGTCCAGGTCGGCGGGAAGCCGAGGCCGACCGAGTAGCCGAAGTGGCCGGAGCGGAAGATTTCGTCGTCCATGCCGCCCATGGCCTTTTGGGTCTCCTTGGCCACGTCGCGGACGCTGCGGCCGGGCCGCACGGCGCCGTAGAGAGTCTTGAGGGCCGCCATCTGCGTATCGATAACGCGGCGCTGGAAGTGGGTCGGACGCCCGGTCAGAACCGTGCGCATCTGGGGCGATGTATAGCGATGAAAGCAGCCGCCGAATTCGAGCTGCACCGGATCACCCTCGACTATGGGGTGGCGCTTGAAGGTGGTGTGGAAATAACCGGTGCGGTGGCCGGCGTTGACGATGGGGTCGATGGAGAAAAACTCCGAGCCCGCCGCGATCATGACCAGGGAGGCGAGGGCGGCGATGTCGTTCTCGGTCTTGCCGGGTTCGACCGCCGCCACGGCGGCGCGCATGCCGGAATTGGTGATCTTGGCGGCGCGGCGCATATAGACCATCTCGGCCGGCGACTTGCGAAAGCGCATCTCGAACATCAACAGCGTGGCGTTGATGAAGGTCGCGCCGTCGAGGGCGGTGCGCAGATGATCCAGGAGACGGGCGTCAACCGGACCGCTCTTGCCCATTTCGATGCGCCCGCTCTGCACCCCGATGGCCTTGTTGCCGTAGCCGCGGGCCTTCAACAGATCGGCCAGTTGCCCCGGTATGGCGGCCGCGCCGACCCAGTCGAACAGCACCAGATCGGTAATGCCGCCATGGAGCACGGCGCAGGAGGCCTCGACCTCGCCAACCTGCATGAACGGCTCGCCGTCGAGGGGCACCACCAGGCAGGCGTAGGCATCGGGCCACAGGGTCTGATAGCCGGTGAGGTAGCAAAGATCGACGGCGCCGTGGATCAGCATGACGTCGATGCCGCGCGCCGCCATGCGCTCACGCAAGGTCGCGATGCGGGTGTCGTACTCCGCCGGCTCGAAGGACCATTCCCGGGGGATATCGCCGCTCAACAGAGTGTCGAGATAACTGTTCATGGCTTTATTCACTTCCATCGAGCCAGTCGTCGACCAACTGGCGGGAGATTGAATCGCGGCGCGGCAGCCGCCTGGCGCCGTCCGGGGTGCGCAGCTCGTCGCGGCTGAACCAGCGGGCGTCGTCGAGTTCGTCGTGGTCGATGGTGATGGTAGGATCCACGGCGGTGGCGTAAAATCCCAGCATGAGCGAGGCCGGGAAGGGCCAAGGTTGGGACGAGTGATAGCACACGTCGCGCACGGTGACGCCGGATTCCTCGTTGATTTCCCGGGCCACGGCTTCTTCCAGGCTTTCGCCCGGTTCGACGAAGCCGGCCAGGGTCGAATAGCGGCCCTCGGGCCAGCTCTCCTGGCGGCCCAGCAGACAGCTGTCGCCGTCACTTACCAGCATGATGACCGCCGGGTCGGTACGCGGAAAGTGCTGGACGCCGCAGGCGTCGTTACTGCATCGGCGCACATGGCCGGCCTCACGGATGTCTGCCGGACTGCCGCAGACGCCGCAGAACCGATGGCGGTGGTGCCAGTACATGAGGCCCCGTGCCTGGGCCAGCATGGAGGCCTCGGGGGCCGCGATCAGGCCACCGAATTCACGCAGATCGAGGAACACCCCGTGGTCGGCCAGGGCGCCATATGACGGGTCGTCATCGTCGGCCGAATAGTCGACGGCAAAATAGGCCACCGCGCCATCAACACCGAGCAACACCGTGGCGGCTCCCTGGTCGATGGCCGGTGCCACGGCCTCGCGCGGCAGCATCACCGCATGGGGCGGGTCATCGCCCCGCACCAGATGACGCCCACGCCATACGGCCACGTAGCGGGCCTCGGGATTGGCCATATGAGCCTCGACCCAGCCTTCATCGCCGCGCAACGGCGACGCGCGGTCGAGAATTCCTCCAGCATAAACATTGATTCGCGCCATGGGGCGAGGGTTGCACAGGCCATCCCGTCAAGGCAAGCGCAGGGCCTTTGACCAGGACCAAGTCCGTGATAATGAAATATGGCCGATTGTCCAACCATCGCCGGAGGAAACCATGCTCAATCACCGCACCCTGACGGTCAAAATCGAGGTCCTGCGCGACTATATGGAGCGCCTGTTGCAGGCCGTCGGCGTCGATGTGGAGACGTCGCGCACCCTGGCCGGCATCCATCTCGAATCGGACCTTCGCGGGGTCAACGTCCAGGGTTTCAATCATCTCATCAGCTCGCACCTCAATTACTACCGCCATGGCCATGCGGACCCCACGGCCAAGCCCGTGGTCGCGCAGGATGGCCCCAGCCACGCCCTGATCAATGGCAATGACGGGCCCGGACCCCTGGCCATGCTTCTGGCCGTCGATACGGCCATCACCAAGGTTCAATCGTCGGGTATCGGCATGGTCGCCGTGACCAATAGTCACGACAGCTTCCACGCTGGCCTCTATGTGGAAAAAGTCGCCGACGCCGGGTTCATCTCCATGATGTTCTCCGACGACACGGTGCTGGTAGTCCATCCCCACGGCGGCGTCGAGCCCAATATCGGCAGTAACCCCATGGCTTGGGCGGTGCCGACCCGGAGCGATCCCTTCGTCATCGATTTCACCCCCTGCGCCACCCTGCCGACCTATGTGCGTTACACCCAGCGCTACGAGGGGAAACTCGAACCGGGGATCGCCCACGACGCCGACGGCAATCCCGCTAGCGATCCTTTCGCGGTAGCCAACGGCAAGGGCTATCAGGCCGACATGGGCGCCATCGACCCGAGCGGCCACCGGGGTTTCGGTATGCTGATGATGATCGACTTCTTGTCCGGCGCCTTCGCCAAGTCGGATATGGGCCTGGCCCACGTCAACAAGCCGGGCGCGGTCAAGGGCCACATGCTCATGGCCTTCGACCCCGGCCTGTTCGGCAACACGGGCTTTCGCGATCAGGTCCAGGCCCGCATCGACGAGGTCAAGGCATCGAAGAAGGCGCCGGGGGTCGACGCCATCCGCATGCCCGGCGAAGGCAGCGCCGCCCGCCGCCGCGCATCGCTCGCGGCCGGCGAAGTGACCCTCGACGAAATCCTCTGGCAGGACGGCCTCAAGACCGGCGAGGAGCTTGGTGTGCAGCCGCGGGAGTGAAGGTAACAACCGCCGTGTGGTAATTCGGCGGTAAAGGCTTGCGCCCGGTGCCCGGAAAGCTGATATATTGCCCTGGGAGACTGGCGATGGACGGAGCCCTCGCCAACCCGGTCAGATCCGGAAGGAAGCAGCCGTAACGAGATCGCCCTGGGTCGTTGTCCAGTCTTCCACCCGCCGTTTATCCGCCACCGCGAGCAGGAAGCCCGGCTAGATCCGAATGAGTTCCAAGGATACTCCATACCGGGTTCTGGCCCGCAAATACCGTCCGGCGGCATTCGCCGAGTTGATCGGTCAGGAGACGCTGGTTCGTACCCTGACCAACGCCATCGAGGGCGGCCGTCTGGCCCATGGCTATCTGTTCACCGGGGTGCGCGGCGTCGGCAAGACGACCACGGCGCGTATTCTCGCCCGGGCGCTTAACTGCATCGGCGCCGACGGCCAGGGCGGTCCCACCATCAGCCCTTGCGGTGAATGCGAGCCCTGTACGGCGATCGCCGATGATCGCCATGTGGACGTGCTGGAACTGGACGCCGCCAGCCGTACCGGCGTTGACGACATGCGCGACCTGATCGACGGGGTGCGCTACCGCCCGGTCTCGGCGCGCTACAAGATCTACATCATCGACGAAGTCCACATGCTCTCCAAGGGCGCCTTCAATGCCCTGTTGAAGACCTTGGAGGAGCCGCCCGAGCAGGTCATTTTCATCTTCGCCACCACGGAAATCCGCAAGGTGCCCATGACCGTGCTGTCGCGCTGTCAGCGTTTCGATCTGCGCCGGGTCGAGGCCGAGACCCTGGGGG
>CAZYDR010000164.1:0-5293 GCA_964645285.1 uncultured Alphaproteobacteria bacterium | reverse complement strand
GATAAAGTGTTGCGTCGACCCTTTGAGACCGCCGCCATAAGCGGACATCGAGGTGAGTGCCCTGACTGCGCTGTTGGACTCACCCGTCGAACCTCCATAGACTGCCTTCAACAACTCATTCGGGTTAGGGGCTCGCTAGTGGTCGGCGGCCATGTACAGCGTACGCGGGGCCGGCTCGAGGGCGGAACCGCGTGGACGTGCCATGATGCGTGCGCTTGTCTTTGTTCTGGCGTTTGTCGCGATCCCTGCGACCGCCATGGCTACCGGCGAGGAGGAGTATGCGTTCCGTCGTCAATTGCTGATCCTAGAGATCGAGGATAGCGTCCGCGACACCAGTGGCTACATCGGTAAGGCAAAGCTCGACGACCGGGTCATGGCGGCCATGGCCAAGGTGCCGCGCCACGAATTCGTCCCCGATGGCGAGAGAGCCTATGCCTATGAGAACCGGCCAGTTCCCATTGGATACGGGCAGACCATTTCGCAGCCATACATCGTCGCCCTGATGACCGATATGCTGGCTCTCGGCGAGGATGCGACGGTACTTGAAATCGGCACCGGCTCGGCCTATCAGGCGGCGGTGCTGGCCGAACTGGTCGAGCGGGTCTACACCATCGAGATCGTCGAACCCCTCGGCCTCGCCGCCCGCCAGCGTCTTGCGCACTTGGGCTACGACAATGTGGAGACCCGCATCGCCGACGGTTATTTCGGCTGGCCCGAGCACGCCCCCTTTGACAGCATCATGGTCACCGCCGCGGCAAGCCATGTGCCGCCACCACTTATCCAACAGCTGTCACCCGGCGGCCACATGGTGATCCCGGTGGGCGACCGCTTTTTCACCCAGCAGCTCATCCTGATCGAGAAGCGCTACGACGGCAACATCTCGACGACCGTAGTGCTGCCGGTCCGCTTCGTGCCGCTGGTGCGCGCCGAATAGCCATGCCGCTCGGCATCGCCATTTCCATGGTTTCAGCGGCGGCGCTTGGCTACGAGGTTGTGCTGATACGGCTCTACTCGATCATCCAGTGGCACCACTTCGCCGCCATGATCATCAGCCTGGCGCTGCTCGGCTACGGCGCCAGCGGCACCGTCCTGGCCCTGGGGCGGCGCTGGGTCGACGATCGTTTCGCCATCGCCCTGCCAGTCGCCGCCGCGTTATTTGGCGCCACCGCGATGATCGGCTTCGCGGTGGCCCAGCGCATCCCCTTCAACCCTCTGGCGCTGGCCTGGGACCTGCGGCAACCGGCCTTCCTGGCGCTCGCCTACGTGACCCTGGCGGTACCGTTCCTGTTCGCCGGCGGCTTCGTCGGCATGGCGCTGTACCGTTTCAGGGCCGAGGCCGGCCGCATCTACCGCTTCGACCTGATCGGCGCCGGCCTCGGCGGACCGGGAGCGATCGCCGCCCTGTTCCTGCTCGATCCTGCCGATTGCCTGCGCCTCATCAGCGGCCTCGGATTGGCGGCGGCGGCGCTGCTCTGCTCCGACGGCACGCTGCGTCTGCCGCGCCGGGTGACGGTGGCGCTGGCGGCCCTAGCCGTCGCCCTTCCCTTCGCCGTTCCCGGCGACTGGCTGGCGCCGCGCCTGTCGCCCTACAAGAGCCTGAGCCAGGCGTTGCGCGTGCCGGACACGGCGATCATAGACCAGCGTTTCAATCCCCTCGGCTGGGTCACCGTCATCGCGAGCCCCACGGTGCCGTTCCGTCATGCGCCGGGCCTCAGCTTCAACAACGTCGGCGAACTGCCCGAGCAGATCGCCGTGTTCACCGACGGCGACGGCCCGGACATCATCACCCGCTTCGACGGTGACTTCGGACGGCTCGCCTATCTCGACTACCAGACCTCGGCCCTGCCCTACCACCTGAGCGAAGCACCGACAGTGCTGGTGCTGGGCGCCGCCGGCGGCGAAAGCGTGCTGCGCGCGCTCTATCACCGGGCGCGACGGATCGACGCCGTCGAACTCAACCCCCAACTGGTCGCCCTGGTCCGCCATGACTTCTCCGCCTTCGCCGGTAACGTCTACGAACGCGACGAGGTGCGCGTCCATGTCGCCGAGGCCCGCGCCTTCGTCGCCGCCAGCGACGAACGCTACGACATCGTCGCCCTCGCCATGCCTGGCATCGCTATGCAGCCGGTCAGCACGACTACGCTCTATACGGTCGAGGCCGTGGCCGACTACCTGGCGCGCCTGGCGCCGGGCGGCATGCTCGCCGTCACCCTGCCGCTCAAGCTGCCGCCCCGGGACAACCTCAAACTCGCCGCCACGGCTATCGCCGCGCTCGAACGCCGGGGCGTGGACGATTCGGGGCGACGCTTTGCGCTGATCCGGGGCTGGGACACGACGACACTGATTGTGCGGAACGGCGATCTCTCGGCCGCCGACATGGCATCGGTCCGCGCCTTCTGCGCCGCGCGCTCGTTCGACGTCGCCTACCTGCCCGACATGGACGCCAGTGAGGCCAACCGCCTCAACGTCCTGCCCCAGCCGTATTTTTACCAGGGTATGACGGCGCTGCTCGACGACGATCGCCAGGCGTTCCTCGACGGCTACAAGTTCCACATCCGCCCGGCGACGGATAACCGGCCCTATTTCTTCCGCTTCTTCAAATGGCGCACCCTGCCCGAGTTGTCCGCGTTGCGCGGCCGTGGCGGCAACATGTTGATCGAGTGGGGCTACCTGGTCCTGGTGTTGACCCTGGCCCATGCGATGGTCGCCAGCCTGGTCCTGATCCTGTTGCCACTGCGTGCCCTGCCGAGTAGCGGACGGTGGGGCGCCGAGGGCGCGCGTACCCTCGTCTACTTCATCGCCCTAGGACTCGGGTTCCTGTTCATCGAGATCGCCTTTATTCACCGCTTTACCCTGTTTCTCGGCCACCCGCTCTACGCTGTGGCGGTGGTGCTGAGTGCCTTCCTGGTGTTCGCCGGCCTCGGCAGCGGCACGACCCGGCGCCTGATGGACCGGGTTGCGGTGGAACGGGCGATTGGTTTGGCAGCCGGCGGTATCGCCCTGGTCGCGGTGATCTATCTCGCCCTGCTGCCGGATCTGCTCGACATCCTGCGACCATTCTCCAGCGCCGTCAGGGTCGCGGCGGCCGCGGCGTTGATCGCGCCTCTGGGATTCTGCATGGGCATGCCGTTTCCCCTCGGCCTGGCGCGCATCGAGGCTCGGACGCCGGGCTGGATTCCCTGGGCCTGGGCGATCAACGGCTGCGCGTCGGTGATCGGTGCGGTGCTTGCGGCGATCCTGGCAATTCATTTCGGCTTCGCCGCCGTGATCGGTTTCGCCGTCGCACTTTACCTGCTGGCTGCCGGGGTCTTTGGGCAGCGTCTCCCGACGGCGACGCCCTGATACTTTGCCTTTTTGACTAATCGATGGCGCGCCCCGATGACAGGGGCCATCAGCTGGCGAGAAGGAACGGCGGCCGCTGCCGTTTCGTGATCGTTCAGGGGGTCGGTAAGTACGGTTATTTGCGGTTGAAAACTAAAACCCGATGTCCTGTGTGGATGGCTCCCGCGTTGCAAGGCCTTATTTCGGCGTAGCGACCTAGTCAGGTGCAGTCTTGTGTCCGGCCTGTTGATGCGGCAGAAGTTAATGAAGTACAACGTCGTGAGCCTGACGTCCGTGGTGATGGCCAGCTGGTCCTGATCGTCGAAGACGACGAAAAGGTGCGCGGTCTTGCGGTTAAGGTTATAACGGCTCTAGGCTATCGCGTATGCGAGGCGGAAGATGGCGCGACTGCACTCGAGGCAATCGATGAAACGGCCGACATCGACATTATGCTGACCGACGTAATTCTACCGGGTGGCATGAGCGGGCGTGACATCGCTGATGAGGTGGCGGTCCGACGTCCAGAGGTTGGCATCATCTTCACGTCGGGCTATTCGGCGGACGCGATTATTCACGACGGTAAACTCGATGAAGGTGCCGAACTGCTGAGCAAACCCTACCGGCGGGAAACTCTGGCGCGAGCCCTGCGCCGCGCGGTTGACGGTGTGTCCGCGACCGTCGATCCGGTGCCGCCCGGATCATGAGTGATGGACGTCTATTGGTGGTCGATGACGAACCCGGGTTTGGCGAGTTCGTGCACAAGGTCGCGGTTGACGCCGGGTTCGAGGTCGAAGTCACCGCCAACGGCTACGATTTTCAAGAGCGCTATCCGGCATTCGATCCAACCACCGTGGTGGTCGACCTCATTATGTCCGAGATCGAAGGCATCGAACTGGTCCAGTGGGTGGCCGCCCGCGAGGCGCCGGCCCATCTCATTGTCGTTACCGGTTATTCGCCGGAGTATGCCACTCTCGCCAAAATGCTTGGCGAGGCCAAAGGATTACCATCGGTGGCGACCCTTATAAAGCCGGTCAAGGTGGCCTTGTTACGCGGCGCGCTGGCTGACATCAGCAAAGCCTGAACAGGTGGCCTTGTCCGAGGTGATCGAACGGCCATCGCCAAATCATGATGCCCGGCCGCCGGCGGTGGTGTCCGACATGTTGATTCTTCATTACACCGGCATGGTCAGCGGCCAAGCAGCGTTGGCGCGGCTGTGCGACGGTGAGGCGCGGGTCAGCGCGCACTACATGGTCGACGAGGATGGTGCAATTTACCGCCTGGTGGCCGAGGACCGTCGCGCCTGGCACGCCGGAGTGTCGTGTTGGCGCGGCGACCACGAGGTTAATGGTCGGTCCATCGGCGTGGAAGTGGTCAACCCGGGTCACGAGTTCGGTTATCGCCCGTTTCCCGAGGTCCAGATGGCGTCGGTAGTAGCTCTGTGCCGCGACATCGTTACCCGGCGCCCGATCCCACCGCGCCACGTTTTGGGTCATGCGGATGTTGCCTGGGCGCGGCGTCACGACCCTGGCGAGTTGTTCGACTGGGCGGCGCTGGCTGATGCCGGGGTCGGTCTGTGGCACGATGCTCCGGTGGTGACCGGCGAGATGGGGATGGTTCTGCGCCGGGGCGATGGCGGCGCCGCGGTCGATGATATTCGCCGCGCCCTGGCCGGGTTCGGCTACGACGTGGCCGATAGGGGCGCCTTCGACGAAGCCCTGGAATTGGTGGTCATCGCCTTTCAACGTCACTTTCGCCAGCGCCTGGTGGATGGCGTGGTCGACCCGGAGACCGCCCAGCAGATTTTCCAGGTGCTTGCCCGCGCTTGACGCTTCCGTTGTCCGGGCGTACCTCTAGCTATGCCAGACGGTCGGACGACCGCCTTTCGGTTCGCCGGGGGGAGGAAAGTCCGGGCTCCATGGAAACACGGTGCCGGGTAACGCCCGGCGGGGGCGACCCCAGGGAAAGTGCCACA
>CAZYDR010000163.1:0-5294 GCA_964645285.1 uncultured Alphaproteobacteria bacterium | reverse complement strand
TCACCCTGCACCTCGACGACTATGTGAAAGCCGGTATCGAGGTCGAGATCGCCATGCAGATGAGCGGCGACCTGCCGGCTCATCTGGCGCCCTTCGACAGGGAGACCGTGGCCGCCGCGATCAGCGCCTGCATGGCATCACTCGAGTTGATCGACGGCCGCGCCAGCAACTTCAAGGCCCTGGGATTGCCGGGCGCCATTGCCGACGATTTCTCCGGCGCCGGCTGTGTGCTGGGCCCGCCGGTGGTCGATTGGCAGGCCATCGACCTTGCCACGGTGGTCGGCCGGGCCGAGGTCAACGGCAGTGAAATCGGCCGCGGCGTTGGCCGCGAAGTCATGGGGCATCCACTCAATGCCATGGTCTGGCTGGCCAATCTGCTGGCCGAACGCGGCAAGTCCCTGCGCCATGGCGACGTCGTGTTGACCGGCAGCCTGGTCTATCTCGGCGATATTGAGCCGGGTAGCACCGTAAGCGCCATTATCGACGGTCTTGGCGAAGCCAGCGCGACGTTTGTATGATTCCGGTTGCTGCATGATTGACGTCAACGGCCTGGAAAAGCATTTCAAGGCGGTCCACGCCCTGCGCGGCGTCAGCTTTGCCGTCGCCGACGGCGCCATCACCGGCCTGATCGGCCCCAACGGCGCCGGCAAGACCACGACCCTACGAATTCTCTATACGGTGTTCAAACCCGACACCGGCAGCGTGGCGGTCGACGGCTTCGACACCGGTACGGACCGGCGCGAGGTGCAGCGCCGCATCGGCGTTCTGGCCGACACTCGCGGCCTCTATCCGCGCCTGACCAGCCGCGAGCATGTGCGCTACTTCGGTCGCCTCCACAGCATGAAGGGCGCGGCGTTGGAGAACCGCATCGATGAGCTGTTCAAGATGCTCGACATGGGAGACATCGCCGACCGCCGGGCCCAGGGCTTCTCCAAGGGCCAGACCATGAAGGTCGCCTTGGCCCGGGCCCTGGTCCACCGGCCTCACAACGTGCTACTCGACGAGCCGACCAACGGCCTCGACGTGGCCAGCGCCCGGGCCACCCGCGGCCTTTTCCGGCGCATTCGCGACGAGGGTCGCTGCGTGCTGTTTTCCAGCCACATCATGTCCGAGGTCGAGCAACTGTGCGACAAGCTGGTGGTTCTCAGCGACGGCCAGGTCATCGCCGATGGCACGCCGAACGAATTGCGCCACGCTACCGGTCAGACCGACCTGGAGGAGGTTTTTCTCCACGCCACGGATACGGACAGCGGCGACGACGGCGAAATCGCGGGGACATGAGGACCATGTTCGAGCGCCTGTGGATCGTGTTCGCCAAGGAGGCCATCGACAATTTTCGCGACCGGCGCAGCCTGGCCATGGCCCTGGCCTACCCGTTCATCGGGCCGGCGCTGGTCGGCGCCCTGGTCGCCTTCGTCGGCATGACCATCACCGCCCTACCGACCACGTCCTACACGTTGCCGATCCGGGGCGCCGAAAACGCCCCTGCCCTGGTCGCCCATCTCGAGGCCAAGGGCGCCAATGTCGTGCCGGCGCCGGTCAACCCGGCCTATGCGGTACGCACCGGCCAATACGACACGGCGCTGATAATCCCGCCCGATTACGAGAGCCGCTTCGAGGGCGGCCGTCAGGCGGCGGTTCACCTGGTGGTCGACGGCTCGCGCCTGTCGGCAGTGGTCGCCATGAGCTGGACCCTGGCGGCGCTTGGCGACTACAACGCCGAGGTCAGCGACATCCGGCTCAAGGCTCTCGGCCTCGACGCGGCCGTAGCGGTGCCGCTCAAGATCAAACAGCTCAACGTCGCCGTGGGCCGCAATCTGACCGGCTTTTTCCTCAACATGATGCCGCCGTTCCTGATCTTCACCATCTTCATCGGCGGCGTCTATCTCGCCATCGACACCACCTCGGGGGAGCGTGAGCGGGGCTCGCTGGAGCCCCTGCTGGCCAACCCGGTGGCGCGTTGGGAGTTGATGCTGGGCAAGGCCCTGGCGGCCATGGCCTTCACTGCCATGGCGGTGATCGTGCAACTGATCGCCTTCAAACTGGTATTCGAGGTGATTACCTGGGGCGAATACGGTCTTGAAGTCGACCTCGGGCCCGGCATGTTCGTCACCACGTTCTTCGTCTGCCTGCCACTGATGGTGCTGGCGGTGGCGATTCAGATTATCGTCGCCACCCTGACCCGCAGCTTCAAGGAGACCCAGACCTACCTCGGTCTGCTGCCCCTGGTGCCGTCCCTGCCTGGGTTGGTGTTGGTCTTCGTCTCGGTCAACGCCCACCCGTGGATGATGGCCATCCCGACCTTTGGCCAGACCCTGTTGATCGGTCAGCTTGCCCGCGGTGAGCCGGTGGAAAATCTGGACATGGCCCTGGCGGCTATAATCACCGGCCTTGTCGGGGCCCTGCTGTTGCTGCTCGCAGCCCGGCTCTACGATCGCGACGCCCTGTTGTTCGGCGCTCAGTAATCTTAACGATTGGGTAATGTCGGGCGGGCAAAGTGGCCCGATCATGCGTGCCCTGGCCACAGTACCGCGCACGCCCCCGTGCATTACTAACCAGTCGACCCAGGTGGCGGCGGCGGAGCCCGAACCCACATCGCCGGTGATGGAACCCGGTTGGGATCTGACCGCTGTTGCCGCCGTGAATACCACCATGAATTCCGGCACCATGGCCTTGCCCGCCGACGCGGCGGCGGCCATCGCCGAAGCCATTGCCCGGCGCGACGTCCGCGCCATCGGTGCCGCCCTGATGGCCAGCCTGGTACCGTCCACGAGCCTGCCCGCAACCATCGACTATGCCGCCGAGGCCGAACTGTCGTCGGCGGTCATCGCCGCCATCGTGGCCCATCCCGAGGCGGTCTCGGCCATCGTCGCCGCCGCCATACAGGCCGCGCCCGAGCACCGGGCAATCATTGCGGCCCGGGCCAGCGACGCCTTTTCCGGCTTCGCCGCCACGATCACCTGGATTGCCAACCAACCGGCCGCCTGAGCTCAACTGACGTCCGCCGTTGACGATGACCGGGCGAGAGGGCAGGCTCGGCGCTACGGTCGGAATTCGTGCTGTCACTGTCGGCAGCAGTCCGACTTCCCGGAGGACGGCGAGGCCTATGAACAGCGGTGACAAGCGAACAACTGACCCCTTACTTCAGCCCTTCCAACTCAAGCATCTGACCCTCAAGAACAGGATCATGAGTACCAGCCATGCCTGTGGCCTGGGTGACGATGGCATGGCGGCAGACCGTTATCAGAGTTATCACGAGGAGAAGGCCAGGGGCGGCATCGCGCTTTCCATGTTCGGCGGCTCGTCGAACGTGGCGCCGGACAGCCCCAACACCTTCGAGCAGCTCAACGTCGGCGTCGACGGCTGCATTCCCCATCTGCAAAAGTTCTCTGAACGCATGCACCGCCACGGCGCCGCCCTGATGTGCCAGATCACCCACCTCGGCCGCCGCGGCGACGCCTATGCCGACAACTGGCTGCCGGTCATCGCCCCATCGCCGAGCCGCGAGATCCTGCACCGCTCGTTCGCTCGCGAGATGGACGAGCACGACATCGCCCGGGTGGTCGCGGCCTACGGCGACGCGGCGCGGCGCTGCAAGGAGGGCGGCCTCGACGGTATCGAGACCCTGGCCGGCGGCCATCTCATCGGTCAGTTCCTGTCGCCGGTGACCAACCAGCGCAACGACCGCTTTGGCGGCTCTCTGGCCAACCGTAGCCGCTTCGGACTATTGGTCCACGAGGAGATCCGCCGCCGGGTCGGCGACGACTTCGTGGTCGGCCTGCGCTACACGGTCGATGAGGGCATGGCCGACGGTCTCAATTTCGATGACTGTGTCGAGATCGCCCAGGCCTTCGAGGCCGGCGGGACGATCGACTTCTTCAACGCTAACTACGGACGCATGGATACCACCCGCGGCCTCGCCCTGGAATGTATGCCGGGCATGGCGTCGCCCCTGGCGCCGTGGCTTGAGCCCGCCGCCGCCTTCAAGCGCGAAGTCTCCCTGCCGGTGTTTCACGCCGCCCGCATCACCGACATGGCGACCGCGCGCCACGCCATCGCCGAGGGTTTGCTCGACATGGTCGCCATGACCCGCGCCCATATCGCGGACCCCCATATCGTGCGCAAACTTGAAGCCGGCATGGAGGACCATATCCGGCCCTGCGTCGGCATGACAAACTGCATGGGCGATAACCGGCCGGTCTGTGCTCACAACGCCGCCACCGGCCGCGAGGCCACCATGTCCCATGACATTGAACGAACCAGCGCGGCGCGGCGCGTGGTGGTGGTGGGCGGCGGACCGGCGGGCCTCGAAGCCGCCCGGGTGACGGCGGAGCGCGGCCATGAGGTGACGCTCCTGGAAGCCGCGCCCCAGCTCGGCGGCCAGCTCCGCCTGGCGGCCACGGGAAGCTGGCGCAAGGACATCATGGCCGTTGCCGACTGGCGGGCCCTGGAACTAGGGCGCCTGGGAGTCGATGTGTGCATGAACGTTTTCGCCGAGCCCGACGAGGTGCGGGCGCTCGACCCCGATGTGGTCATCATCGCCACCGGCGGGGTTCCCGATCTCGAGGGGTTCGACGGCCGCGAGCATGTCAGCGATCTCTGGGAGACGTTGACCACCGACGGGGCCAGCGGCGGCGACGCCATCGTCTACGACGGCACCGGGCGTCACCCGGGGCCGAGCGCCGCCGAACGGCTGACCATGGCCGGGCGGGCGGTGCGCTTTATGGCGATCGACGACGCCTTGACGCCTGAGTTGGCCTATAGCGAGCGTTTCAGCTGGAAAAAGCGCTTCTATGAGCTCGACATCCCGTGCCACTTCGACCGGCGATTGCTGCGCGTGGCCAAGACCGGCAACCGCCTGGTGGCGACCTTCGAGAACCTGGTGACCATGGAGATCAGCGAGGAAGAGGCCGACCAGATTGTCGTCGAGCACGGCACCCGGCCGGCCGACGATGTCTTCCACGGCTTGACCGGCGGCGCCCGCAATGGCGGCGTTATCGACATCGACGCCCTGCTCGCCGGCGCGCCGCAACCAGCCGATCAAAACCCGGACGGCGAATACGAGCTCTACCGCATCGGCGACTGCGTCACCTCACGCAACATCGCCGCCGCGGTCTACGACGCCCTGAGACTATGCCGTACCCTGTGAGCCACGCCTCGGCGGCAGGCATGGGCGGTGCGCCAACACCGCGCACCACCCCTTGCACCCCCCCAAACTTACGCGTAGGTTCCACCCCAGCATGCACCCGTAGCTCAGCTGGATAGAGCGCTGCCCTCCGAAGGCAGAGGTCACA
>CAZYDR010000162.1:0-5426 GCA_964645285.1 uncultured Alphaproteobacteria bacterium | reverse complement strand
CGGAACAGGCGGACCGCCTGAAAGGTGCGAGCAATGCCGGCGCGGCTGACCTTGTGAGCCGGCCACCCGGTAACGTCTTCGCCGCCGAGCACGATCCGCCCCCGGTCGAGCTTCTGGAATCCGGTCAGGGCGTTAACCAGGGTCGTCTTGCCGGCGCCGTTGGGTCCGATAAGGCCGAGGATTTCGCCATTCCGAACCGCAAGTGTCACGCCATCGACCGCGACCAGCCCCTCGAAGCTGACCTCAATGTCGTGGGCCTCGAGAGCATCGCCCTCGGCCCAGCCTACAACCGCATCCTGCGCCATGTCAGTCACGCGTACCTGTCCTCATCCGGTGATTGCCAAACCTGTGCAGAGGCAAAGTACGACATTACCAGCCAGCAAACGCCGCGACGGCGGCGGCGTCGACTCGGCCGTTCGCGACATCTTCGAAGGCCTGGTCAAGGATGTCGAGCGCCTCGTCGACTTCCCCGTCGCTCAGGGTGAGCGGCGGCGTCATCTCGAGCACGTTCGAACGCAGACCGACGTAGAACAGCACCAGCCCCAGCTCGAAGGCGCGGTAGACCAGTCTGGCGGTCTCGGTGTCCGCGGCCTCCTTGGTCTCGCGGTCGCGCACCAACTCGACGCCGATGGTCAGGCCGCGGCCGCGCACGTTGCCGATCAGCGCGTGCTTGTTGGCGAGCTGGCGCAGGCCCTCCATGAGCTGGTCGCCGCGCTTCGCCGCTTGGCCGGGCAGGTCTTGGTCTTCAATAGTGCGCAAAACGGCGCGCCCAACTGAGGCCGAGACCGGGTTGCCCGCCGTGGTCTCGATGGCCAGGGCCGTGGCGGTGTTCATCACCTCGGCGGGGCCAACCGCCGCCGACAGTGGCAGGCCGCCGCCGAGGCCCTTGCCGAAAACGACGATATCGGGCTCGAACCCCTCGGCCTCAAAGCAATGCATCCGACCGGGGCGGCCGAGCCCGACCTTGACCTCGTCGCAGACCACCAGGATGCCGTGGCGCCGGCAGCGCTGCGCCAGGGTAGCGAGGAAGCCCGGGGGCGGCACGATCAGCCCGCCGTCGGACTGGATCGGCTCGATGAATACCGCGCCGATGCTCTCGGGCGGGGCCACCGTGTCGAACAGGTAATCGAGGTAGCCGAGTACTGACTCTGCGATATCGCCGTCCATTTGCGGCCGGTAGGGATCGGGGTAGGGAATCTGCACCAGCCCCGCGTGTGTCGGACTGTGGGCATGCACCGAATGGCCCGAGATCGACGCCGAGCCTGAAATGCCGCCGTGATAGGCACCGATGAACGAGAGAATCCGGGGCCGGCCGGTGGCCAGGGGGATGGCCCGCACCATGGCGTCGTTGGCGTCCGAGCCCGAATGGCCGAGCCACACCCGCTGCTCGCCCGTGCCCGGCGTCAGGGCGAGCAGGTCCTCGGCCAGCGCCACCGCCGGCTCGTTGGCAGAAGACAGGATACTGGCCGCCGCCATGTCGTCGAGCGCCGCCGTCGCCGCATCGATAACCGCGGGGTGGCTGTAGCCGAGGCTGGCGGCGCCCCAGGTGGCCGAGAGGTCGAGCAGGCGCCGGCCGCCCTCTTCGATCAGATAGGATCCCGTCCCGCCGACCACCGCCAGGGGAAAGAAACGTATTTGTTCGATACCGGCGATGACTTCGGCGTCACGGTAATATAGCGATTTTGAGATCTCCGCCCCTCCCTACCGGAACCCGATACAGCCGGTTCCCTCAGCGAAGACATTATCACATTAAAACAGACTGTGCAGGGTTCGGCAGTCTGCATTATAGTTTCCCCCAACGAACAACGGCTGGTGAGGGGAGGGCTGGAAAAAGTGGACGGGCAAACCTTGTTGCAGGCGCTGGAGCGTGACGGCATCGAACACTTACAGGTGATCTATCACGACTATAGCGGGCGCTCGGGTGCCAAGACGGTGCCCAAGGAGAGCTTCGCGACGGCGGTGATGCACGGCGTTGTCTTCGCCCGCGCCAACCTCGACTTCACCCTCGACAACCATCAAGCAGACGGCGCCGCGTTCCTCGCTCATACCGGCGATTTCATGGCGGTTCCCGACCCGTCGAGCTACGCCGTGCTGCCGCAATACAAGAATGCGGCGCGGGTCCATACGTTCATGCGCGAGGGCGACGGCTCCGCCTGGGAAGGCTGTCCGCGGACCCGCCTGCTCGGCATGCTCGAACGCTACGCCGACAAGGACCTCGCCGTCCGCGTCGGGCTCGAGCCCGAGCTGATCCTATTCAAGCCCGGCGAGAACGGCGAATATCAACCGGTCGAGAGCGGGGGCATGTTCTCGCTCGGCAGTCTCGATCGTTTCTATCCGTTCTGGCAGAGCGTCATCGATGCGCTCAGGGTCATGAACGTCGAGGTCGAACAGCTCGGCAAGGAATACGGTCCTGGGCAATACGAGGGTACGCCGCACTACGCTGAGCCTCTCAAGGCGGTTGACGATTATCTGACCTACAAGGAGATCATTCGCTCGCTGGCGCGCGATGCCGGCATGGTCGCCACCTTCATGCCCAAGCCCTATGCGCATATGGCCGGCTCGGGCCTGCATATTCACCTCAGCCTGTGGGACCGCGAGGGCAACCGCGATAAGTCGATCGGCGAAGCCGATGACGCGCCGTTGTCCAAGCTGGGCGGTCAGTTCGTCGCCGGCCTGCTGGACCATGCCCGGGCCCTAGTCGGCGTCGGCTCGCCGATCGTCAACTCCTACAAGCGCTTGCAGCCCGGCTCCTGGGCGCCGGCCCATATCTGCTGGAGCGTCGGCAACCGCGCCGCCCTGGTTCGCATTCCAGGCATGGGCGAGCGGCGGCATATCGAGTTCCGCTCCGGCGACAATGCGGCCAACCCGTTCATCTTCCTGACCGCGCTGCTTGCCGCCGGCCTCGACGGTATCGACAGCGACGCCACGCTGCCCGCGCCCGTGTCCGAGGATGTCGGGCATCTGTCGACAGTGGCAGCAAACGCCCTGGGCCTCGCGTTTCTGCCGCGTACGCTGCCCGAGGCGTTGGCCGCGGTCGAGGCCGACCGGATGATCGCCGACGCCCTCGGCGCGACTGTCTGGGCTGAGTTCCTGAAGGTCAAGCGCGCCGAGTTGGCGGCCTACGATGTGCATGTTCATCCCTGGGAACGCGAGATGTACCTGGAGGCGCTGTGAATGGAGTGGCCCGTGGCCGACGCCGATCGCCGGCCTTTGCTCGACGACGACGAGCCTGCGGCTTACGAGATCGTCAATGAGCACGGACGAAGCCGGGTCATCCTGACCTGCGATCATGCGAGCCGCCGCATCCCACGCCGCCTCGGCGCTCTCGGCGTCGCACCCGCCGATCTCGATCGACATATTGCCTGGGACATCGGCGCGTCGGCGGTGGCGCGCCGGCTTTCCGAAATTCTCGATGCGCCCCTGGTATTGTGCGGCTACTCGCGCTTGGTGGTCGATTGCAACCGGCCGCTCGATCAGGCCGGCGCGTTTGTGACCCAAAGCGAGGATGTTCGCATCACCGCCAACGAAGCGTTGGCAACGGCGGCGCGCGAGGCCCGGGCCGAGGCGATCTACTGGCCGTACCACGAGGCAGTCAACCGGATAGTCGGCGCGCGGACGGCCGGCGAAGTGACGCCGGTGATGGTTTCGGTTCACTCGTTCACGCCAGTCTACAACGGCGTATCTCGGCCCTGGGACATCGGCGTCTTGCACCGTTGGGACCGCCGCCTTTCCGATCTGATGATGGCGGGATTACGCGGCGGCGAACTGGTGGTCGGCGACAACCAACCCTACCAGGTGGCACTCGACGAGGACTATACGATACCCGTGCACGCCGAGGCACGCGGCATGCCGTACACGCTACTCGAGATTCGCCACGACCTGGTAGCCGCCGACGCCGGGGCCGAAGAATGGTCCGAGCGACTGGCAGGCATCCTCGACAGCGTCCTCGACGACCCTGGCGTCGGCCACTACACCACGCCCGCGCCGGACGTCAGCGAGCCGCGATTCAATTAGTTTACAGTGGAGAATTTACGATGTTGCGAAGTGAAATCGATGCCATTCCCAGCGAAGGCGATGTCGCCTTCAGACAGCGGGCGGTCGAGATCGACAAGACGGCGCTGTTGCTGATCGATTTGCAGAAAGGCGAATACAATCCCAAAAAATGCGCCGCCCAGCCGGAAGACGCCTATATGTGGGAGCGCCTTTCGCAGACCGTCATTCCAAACGGCCAACGGCTGCTCACCGCTTGCCGCGCGGCCGGCGTCGAGGTCATCTACACGACCATTGAGTCGCTCACCCTGGATGGCCGTGACCGCAGTCTCGATTATAAGATTTCGGGCATCTTCGCAGCCAAGGGCTCGGTCGAGGCCGAGGTCTTCGACGAACTGGCGCCGCTGGAGAACGAGATCCACATCCCCAAAACCTCATCGAGCGTCTTCAACTCGACCAATATCGAGTTCGTGCTGCGCAACCTGGGCGTCGAATATATCCTGACCATGGGCATCGTCACCGACCAGTGCGTCGAGACCGCGATCCGCGACGGCTGCGACCGTGGCTTTCTGATGACCATGATTGACGACGCCTGCGCGACCCACAGCCAGGAGCGCCACGACGCCTCCACAAGGGCGATTAAGGGATATTGCCGCAAGCGCAACGCCGACGAGGTGATCGCCGAGCTAACCGCTCGGGTGTAAAGCCTCCATTTTATGTACCACTTGCTGATAGAGTCTCGGGCACCGCCGTGGATCCCGGCTAGTAAGCGGACCTACGGTCGGCGGTCCCGCGGACGGCGGGGTGGAACTCAAGGCGGGTTTCGCCGTGACCCTCAGCGGTAGCCGCCGCCGTCGGCGACGATCGTCTCGCCGACGATGTGGCGCGAGAGGTCGGAGGCGAGGAACAGGGCGATGTGGGCAATGTCGCGCGGGGTGGCGATGCGGCCGATGACCGTCCTCGCCGCAACGTCCTCGCTCTTCAAGCCGTCGCTCGCCGGCCCCAGGTCCGTCTCCACATAGCCGGGGGCGACGCTGTTGATGCGGATGCCGTGGGCCCCGAATTCGTGGGACAGGCCCTTGGCGTTGACTAGCATGGAGGCCTTGCTGACGCTATAGGGGCTGGGGGACTTCTGGTGGTGGATGAAGCCGCCGATGGAGGCGACGTTCACGATGTTGCCCTTGCCCCGCTCGATCATGTGCTTGCCCACGAGTTGGCAGCAATGGAAGTAGCCCTTGAAGTTGATCTCGTAATGGGTGTCCCAGATCTCCTCGGGATGATCGACGAAGGCGCCGCGGAATGCCGACGTTGTAGCCGCGTTGTTGACGAGGATGTCGATGACGCCGAACTCGCCCACCACCGCCTCGACGAGCCGCAACACGTCTGCGCGCACTGAGACGTCCGTTTGGAAGGCGAGCGCGCGCCTGCCCCGCGCC
>CAZYDR010000161.1:0-5635 GCA_964645285.1 uncultured Alphaproteobacteria bacterium | reverse complement strand
ACATTGACATGCGGCTTCGTACGTTCAAACTTTTGCTTCGCCATCGCTTGTACTCCGTAACCTGACGTCGTATGTGCGCTCAGGGAGCGCGGCTTAATCTGCTAACACCAACCCGCTTAAGCGAGCTTGGCGACGAACTCTTCGTGGACCACGTTAGGCACTGGCTCATAGTGATCAAAATGCATGGTGTAAGTGGCCCGTCCCTGGCTCGCCGAGCGCAGGTTGTTGACGTAGCCAAACATGGTCGCCAACGGCACCATAGCCTTGACCACCTGGGCGTTACCGCGTTGCTCCATGCCGCTGATCTGACCGCGCCGGGAGTTGAGGTCGCCGATTACGTCACCCAGGTACTCGTCCGGTGTCACCACCTCTACGCGCATGAGCGGCTCAAGCAGCTTGGGCTTGGCGGAACGGGCGGCCTCGCGCAAGGCGGCGCGGGCGGCGATCTCGAAGGCAAGGGCGCTCGAGTCCACATCATGCGACGCGCCATCGACCAATGAGATGCGGAAATCGATCATCGGGAACCCGGCGATAACCCCGGCGGTCGAGGCGCCGACGGCACCCTTCTCCACGGCGGGAATATATTCCTTGGGCACGGAACCACCGGTGATCGAGCTTTCGAACTCAATCCCGGAGCCGGGCTTGAGGGGCTCAAGTTCCAGCTTGATGCGGGCGTACTGGCCCGAGCCACCGGTCTGCTTCTTGTGAGTGTAGTCTAACACCGCCGAACGGCCGATGGTCTCGCGATAGGCCACCTGGGGCGGGCCCACATTGGCATCGACCTTGAACTCGCGGCGCATCCGATCGACGATGATTTCCAGGTGCAACTCACCCATGCCGCGGATGATGGTCTGGCCGCTCTCGTGGTCGACGTTGACCCGGAAGGACGGATCCTCTTCGGCGAGGCGAGCCAGGGCAACACCCATCTTCTCCTGGTCGGCTTTGGTCTTGGGTTCAACCGCAACCTCGATAACCGGCTCCGGGAAATCCATACGCTCAAGAATTACCGGTTTGTTGGCGTCGCACAGAGTCTCACCGGTGGTGGTGCCCTTGAGGCCGGCCAGGGCGACGATGTCGCCTGCGCGGCACTCATCCACGTCCTCACGCGAATTGGCATGCATCATCAACATACGGCCGACCCGTTCGCGCCGATCCTTGGCTGCGTTTAGAATCGAGGTACCGCTCGTGATCACACCCGAATAGACCCGCACGAACGTCAGCGAGCCGACGAAAGGATCAGTCATGACCTTGAAAGCAAGCGCCGAGAACGGCTCGTCGTCACCCGACTCACGGGTCATCTCGGTTTCGCCGTCCGGGCTGGTGCCGGCAATGGCGGGCACGTCCAGGGGAGACGGCAGATAGTCAACAACCGCGTCGAGCAACGGCTGGACGCCTTTGTTCTTGAACGCGGAACCGGTAAGCACGGGGATAAAGTTACCACTGACAGCGCCCTTGCGGATGCATTCACGCAGGGTCGCGTCGTCGGGTTCGTCGCCACCGAGGTAGGCCTCAAGGACATCATCGTCGAGTTCGACAGCCGCCTCGATCAGACGATGGCGATAGTCGGCGGCCTGATCGGCAAGCTCGGCTGGAATGTCCTGGTCAACGAATTCGGCGCCGAGATTTTCGTCCTTCCAGACAATGGCGCGCATGGTAACCAGATCGACAACCCCGACGAATTCAGCTTCCGAGCCGATGGGAAGCTGCATAACCAGCGGTGACGCACCAAGGCGGTCGATGATCATATCAACGCAACGGAAGAAGTCGGCGCCGATGCGATCCATCTTGTTGATGAAGCAAATGCGCGGCACGCCGTAGCGGTCGGCCTGGCGCCACACGGTCTCCGACTGAGGCTCGACGCCAGCCACCGAATCGAATACCGCGACAGCGCCGTCGAGCACCCGTAGCGAGCGCTCGACCTCGATAGTGAAGTCGACATGACCCGGGGTGTCGATGATGTTGATCCGATGGTCGCGCCAGTCACAAGTGGTCGCCGCGGACGTAATGGTGATGCCGCGCTCCTGCTCCTGCTCCATCCAATCCATGGTCGCGGTGCCTTCATGCACCTCACCAATCTTATAGGAGCGGCCAGTGTAATAGAGAATGCGCTCGGTGGTCGTCGTCTTACCGGCATCAATGTGAGCCATGATGCCGATGTTGCGATAACGCTCAAGCGGAGTAGTGCGGGCCATAGTCCGAATACCTTGCGATAAAGTCGCGCGCTACCAGCGGTAGTGCGAGAATGCCTTATTGGCTTCCGCCATGCGGTGGGTGTCTTCACGCTTCTTCACCGAAGCGCCACGTTCCGACGCGGCATCAAGCAATTCCCCGGCAAAGCGCTCCACCATGGTGTTTTCACCACGGCTACGGCTGACACCGATAATCCAGCGGATGGCCAGCGCCTGGCGCCGGTTGGTGCGAACCTCGACGGGGATCTGGTAGGTGGCGCCACCGACACGACGGGAGCGTACTTCGATGGTCGGCTTGACGTTATCGATGGCCTGGTGGAACACCTTGACCGGGTCCTGGCCGGTGCGGCTTTCGATCAGATCGAAGGCGCCGTAGAGAATTCGCTCGGCGGCCGACTTGCGGCCCGCGTACATAAGCGAGTTCATGAACTTGCTGACGACCATGTCTCCATATTTCGGATCGGGCAGAATATCCCGCTTTTCAGCGGCGCGGCGGCGCGACATCGTACTGGTTCCCCTACTTCGGTCGCTTGGCGCCGTATTTCGAACGGCGCTGGCGGCGGTCACCGACACCCTGGGTGTCGAGTGTTCCGCGAATGACGTGATAACGCACACCGGGCAGATCCTTGACGCGACCGCCACGGATCAGCACTACCGAGTGCTCTTGCAGGTTATGGCCCTCGCCAGGAATGTAGCTGGTGACTTCGAACCCGTTGGTCAGGCGCACCCGCGCTACTTTACGTAGGGCCGAGTTCGGCTTCTTCGGCGTGGTGGTATAAACCCGGGTGCAAACCCCGCGCTTCTGGGGGCACGCCTGCATGGCGGGAACCTTAGTCCTCGCCACGGCGCGCGCGCGCGGCTTGCGAATTAACTGATTAATCGTTGGCATCCACTATTCCTCTGCCACATTCCACGGCTCTCGCCATACTCAAGGGCGTTGCAATCGCCCAAACACCACCACACGACCAAACGCGCAAAACAACGCGGGTTCGCTTTTTGCGGGTACGTTTCGCCGACCCGTCCGGCATAGCCAAATTGTCTACCGTTTTCGGTTGGGATCGTGTTTAGAGCAAAAGCTCTACCACCGGTCCCAAAGAGCGCGGCATATTAGTCGCGGGCGAATCCCTCGTCAAGCCAAATAAAGCCCCGAAATCCACGGTATTTTCGTGGTTTCGCGGCGACTCGACGAAGGTTGTCGAGAGAGCTGCCACAGACGGCGACTCTCTCGTCAGAATCAGGCGATCTGGGCTTCCTCTTCCGAGGCCTCGCCGTCTGTAATAGCCATCGCTTCGCTGTCCTTGCGAGCCCGCTCCTCAAGCTCGTTATCGCGGCTAGTGGCGACTTCCCGAAGCCGCGCCATGACATTACCCGTACCCGCCGGGATCAGGCGGCCAACGATGACGTTCTCCTTGAGGCCGGCCAGCTGGTCAACACGACCGGCAACCGCCGCTTCCGTGAGCACCCGCGTGGTCTCCTGGAACGACGCCGCCGAGATGAACGATCCGGTCTGCAGGGACGCCTTGGTGATGCCCTGAAGCACCGGGAACGCGGTCGCCGGCTTACGGCCTTCGGCCACGGTCTTGGCATTGACACCATCGAACTCGCGGCGATCAACCTGCTCGCCGACCAGGTAGGTGGTCTCGCCAGGCTCATGGACTTCGACCTTCTGCAACATCTGGCGGCAAATCACCTCGATGTGCTTGTCGTTGATGGTCACGCCCTGGAGTCGGTAGACCTCCTGGATCTCCGAGATCAGGTAGTTGGCCAGGGCCTCAACTCCAAGCACCTTGAGGATGTCATGAGGCACGGCGCTGCCATCCATCAGCAGATCGCCCTTGTCCACATGGTCGCCCTCCTGGACGGTGATGTGCTTGACCTTAGGGAAGAGGTATTCGGTGGTCTCGGCGCCCTCCTCGTCCGGTTGGATGTAAATGCGCTGCTTGGACTTGTAATCCTTGCCGAACTCGACCCGGCCGGCGGCCTCGGCAATGATCGAAAAATCCTTCGGCTTGCGGGCCTCGAACAACTCGGCGACCCGCGGCAGACCACCGGTGATGTCACGGGTCTTCGACGATTCACGCGGAATACGCGCTAACACGTCGCCGGCATGAACCTGGCCACCATCCTGGACACTGAGAATCGCGTCCGTGGTCATGAAATAACGGGCTTCCAATCCGCTCGGCAGGTGGACCACCTCACCATCGGCGCCCCGCAGGGTAATGCGCGGGCGAAGATCGGCGCCGCGCGGCTGCTGCTTCCAGTCAACCACCACCTTGTTGGAAATGCCGGTGGCCTCGTCCATCACGTCACGGTACGACACGCCTTCGATCATATCGACGTAGTTGGCCGTGCCCTCGCTCTCGGTGATGATCGGCAGGGTATAGGGGTCCCACTCGGCGACCCGGTCGCCCTTGGCCACCGTATCACCTTCGTCGGCGAGCAAGCGGGTACCGTAGGGAACCCGGTGGCGAGCGCGCTCGCGGCCATTCTCGTCGAGCAGCCCGATCTCGCAGTTGCGTCCCATGACGACCGGCCGGCCCTTGCTGTCGATAACCACATTTCGGTTACGGATCAACATGGTGGCACCGAACGACGCCTCGACACTGGATTGCTCGGCGCCACGCTGAGCGGTACCGCCGATGTGGAACGTACGCATGGTAAGTTGGGTGCCGGGCTCGCCGATCGACTGGGCGGCGATAACACCGACCGCCTCACCGATATTCACCGTCGTGCCGCGCGCCAGGTCACGACCGTAGCATTTGCCACAAACCCCATTCTCACTCTCGCAGGTCAACACCGAGCGGATGACGACTTCGTCAACGCCAGCGTTCTCGATGACCTCGACGATCTCCTCTTCCATCATCTCGCCCGCCTTGATCAACTTCTTGCCGCCGTTCGGGTTGGCGACATCAACAGACGCAAAGCGGCCGAGAATTCGCTCCGACAGCGGCGAAATTATATCGCCACCTTCGATCACGGCACTGACGGTCAGGCCCTGCTTGGTGCCACAGTCCTCCTCGTAGATGATGCAATCCTGGGCAACGTCCACAAGGCGCCGCGTGAGGTAACCGGAGTTGGCGGTCTTGAGCGCCGTATCCGCGAGGCCCTTACGAGCGCCGTGAGTGGAGTTGAAATACTCCAGCACCGAGAGCCCCTCTTTGAAGTTCGAGATGATCGGAGTTTCAATGATCTCGCCCGACGGCTTGGCCATCAGGCCGCGCATACCGGCAAGCTGCTTCATCTGCGCCGCCGAACCACGGGCGCCGGAATGGGCCATCATGTACATAGAGTTGAGCGATGCCACCGGACCCGGCTGATCGTCACCCTCGCTGCGCGAGATGCTCTTCATCATGGCGTCGGCCACGTTCTCGGTGCACTGGGCCCAGACATCAACCACCTTGTTGTACTTCTCACCCTGGGTGATCAGGCCGTCGACATATTGCTGC
>CAZYDR010000160.1:0-6040 GCA_964645285.1 uncultured Alphaproteobacteria bacterium | reverse complement strand
CCCGCGGGCCGCGCCCCCTTAAACCGTGGCCGCGTTCCGCACCTTTGCCGATGCCGGGCATCGCCATGCGGCGCGCGCCTAACCACGGATTAAGGGGACGCGGTCAAATGGCTCCGTATCCTCTGAAGCCGCTCTGATGTTCGGGTTCCTTAAATCTGATAACGCGCCGCGCCCGGCTATCGAGCTTGAGGGCGCCGAGGTTTATCTGCGGCCGCCCCAAGCCGGCGACTGGCGCGCCTGGGCCGAACTGCGGGCCGCATCGCGGACCTTTCTCGAACCGTGGGAGCCACGCTGGGCCGAAGGGGCGCTGACCCGCGCAGCTTTTCGCCGTCGCCTGCGCCGCCAGGCGCGGGAAGCGCGAGACGACACCGGCTACAGCTTTTTCATCCTGCGGCGTGACGACGATGCCCTGGTTGGCGGCATTAATTTGAGCAACGTCCAGCGCGGCGTCGCCATGTCGTGTAGTGTCGGCTACTGGATCGGCATGGAATACGCCCGCCAGGGCCTCATGGGCGACGGGCTCGAGGCGTTGTTGCCCTTCGTGTTCAAGAAACTTTCCCTGCACCGGCTTGAAGCCGCCTGCCTGCCGACCAATTTGCCCAGCGAGGGCTTGCTGCGCAAACTAGGGTTCCAGCGCGAAGGTTACGCCCGGCGCTACTTGCGCATCAATGGCGAATGGCAGGACCACCTACTGTTTGCCCTGCTCGCCGAAGATTTTTCGCGTATCGCCACCGGTCATAAAGAATGACCGATTGAACGCAGGTCACCTTCAGGTGACCGTAACGCCTAAGCGCGACCAGAGACGCCCGAGAGGGCGCCGAGATCGATGCCGAGCTTGTCGAGGGCCAAGGTCCATTTGCCGTCGATATTGCCGCCGAAGATGAGCTCCGGATCGGATGATACGTTGAGCCAGCCGTTGGCCTGGATTTCCGCATCGAGCTGTCCCGGCGCCCAGCCGGCATAGCCCAGCGCCAGCATGCTGCGTCGGGGCCCGGTGCCGTCGGCCATGTCACGCAGCACATCAAGGGTCGCGGTCAGGGCGACCCCTTTCTGGATCATCAGGGTGGTGTCCTGCACATAGTCGTCGGAATGGAGCACGAAGCCACGACCGGATTCCACCGGGCCACCGAAATGAACCCTGATCTGATCGACCTCGGGCACCGTGTCTACGTTGAGTTGCTCAAGGAGATCAGGGAACGTGATCGAGTCGATGAGCTTGTTGACCACAAGGCCCATGGCGCCTTCGGCGCTGTGAGCGCAGAGGTAGATCACGGTTCGTGAAAACCGGGAGTCGCTCATCTGCGGCATGGCAATGAGCATCTGCCCTTCAAAGTAACCGGATTGCTCGTCCATAAGCACCTTCTCCATATCCTGGTGCACCCGCCCGATTCACCGTCACGCAAGTATCTCACAGAAGTGACAAATCAAAGGTAAAAAACGATCTATAAAGTCATATGGGGTCTGGCGGCGACCATGGCAAGTCGCTTGGATAACGTTTAAAGTGTTGAAATAATGTCGATTTACTCCGTTGTTTCAAAGATTTTTCGTCTCGGCGTCGGCGCGATATTCGTGCTGGCGGCGCTTGTGGGCGATGCCATGGCGGCGGCCAGCCCCTGGGACCGTACCGATGTGAGCGAAGCTCGTCTGGTCGCCGCCCAGGATGCGGTGGGCGATAGCACTGTGACCCTGGGTCTGCAAATCCGCCTGGCGCCGGGCTGGAAAACCTACTGGCGCAGTCCCGGCGAGGCCGGTTTCCCACCGCGTTTAGACTGGTCTGGATCGACCAATCTGGCCGGCGTCGAGATGGCCTGGCCGGCACCCCAGCGGTTCCTCGAGATCGGCGATCTGGTGACCCACGGCTATAAGGATGAGGTGGTGTTTCCCATCACCGCCCGGGCCGAAGACGCGAGCCGGCCGCTGGTTCTGCGAGTCGTGGTCGACTATGCGGCCTGCGAGGAAATCTGCTATCCGTTCACGGCTGAACTCAATCTTGAGCTGCCGCCGGGAACGGCCCATCCGAGTTCCTTTGGCGGGTTGGTCGCGCGCTTCCTTGCCCGGGTGCCCGGCCCGTCGGCGCCCGGCGGCATGGCTATACATCTGGCCGAGGCCTCCGGTGTCGGGGCCGATCAGTTGCTTCGTGTGACGGCGGTGTCGCCCATTGGGTTTGTCGCGCCCGAGCTGTTCGTGGAAGGGCCTTACGCGTTCTATTTTGGCGAGCCCGCGGTGGACGTGAATGGTGACCAGGCGGTGTTCCGGTCGACTGCCCCGGCGCCACGGGACGGCACGCCGTTGGTCGGTGCGGCGCTGACCCTTACCCTGGTCGATGGCGACAGGCTGGTCAAACAGGTCGCCACCGTGTTACCCGGCGTCGCCGAGACACCCTCTTTGTGGCGTTTGCTGGTCATTCTGGCGTTGGCCTTCGTCGGCGGCATGATTCTCAATCTGATGCCCTGCGTGTTGCCGGTATTGTCGCTCAAGATCATGGGCGCGATCGGTCATGGCGGCGCCGAGCGGCGCATTGTCGCACTGCACTTCGCCGCCACCGCCGCCGGCATCCTGGTATCGTTTCTGATCCTCGCCGCCGCCGTGGCCGGGGCCAAGATGGCGGGCATGGCGGTGGGCTGGGGGGTTCAGTTCCAGGAACCCCTGTTCCTTGTCGCCCTGGTGGTGGTGATCACGTTGTTTGCCAGCAACCTGCTAGACCTGTTCCATATTCCCTTGCCGGCTTGGCTTGGCGGCGTGGCTTCAAGCGGTGGCGCCAGCGGCATGGCCGGACATTTCGTCTCGGGCGCCTTCGCAACCCTGTTGGCGACGCCCTGCTCGGCGCCGTTCCTCGGCACCGCCGTCGGCTTTGCTCTGGCCCGGGGTACGGGCGAGATATTCGCCGTCTTCGCGGCTCTCGGCCTCGGTATGGCGGTGCCCTTTATCGCCATCGCTCTGGCCCCTAGTTTGGCCATCAGGTTGCCCCGGCCAGGGCCGTGGACGGTCACCCTGCGGCGTGTTCTGGCGCTGTTATTGGCGGCGACGGCCCTGTGGCTGGTAACCGTTCTCGCCACTCAGTCGGGAACGCGTGTGGCCATCGCCGTGGGCGCTCTTATGCTCGCCATGGTCATGGCTCTGGCCTATTCCGCCCGTCGCGAGCGCAAACGCCGGCTCATCACCTCATGTCTGCTCATATTGCTTATCGCTCTGGCGTTCATAGCCCCGGTCCATTTCGAGCGCCCGGTGCCCGGCGTCCAGGCGCCGGCCGCCGATGCCCTATGGCAGGACTTCGACCGCGACGCTATCCCGGTCCTGGTCGCCGCCGGCAAGACCGTGTTCGTCGATGTTACCGCAGACTGGTGCGTGACCTGCAAATTCAACAAGGCGACCGTACTCGATGTAGGCGAGGTGGCGCGTCGTCTGGCCCAGGACAATGTGGTCGCCATGCGCGCCGACTGGACGTCGTCCAATCTCGCCATTGCCGACTATCTGGAAGACTTCGGACGTTTCGGCATCCCGTTCAACGCGGTTTACGGGCCGGCGCTGCCCCGTGGTCTGGTGCTACCGGAACTGCTGACCGACGATGCGGTTATCAGCGCTCTGGACCGGGCTGGGCGGGTCGTTTCAACCAGCGACTAGACTTTAGAAGAAGGAACTTAATTTTGGCTATCGGTACACACGCTCTCGCGAAACTGCGCATTGATCATGTGGGCAGTTTGCTGCGCCCGGAAAGTCTCAAGCAGACGTTCCTCGATTACGGCAACAATCTCATAGACTTAGGAGCGCTGGAAAGGGCCCAAAACGAAGCGGTTGCCCATGTGGTAGCCAGACAGGAACGTCTCGGCCTGCCGGTTGTCTCGGACGGCGAGTATCGGCGCATAAACTGGCAGGTCAGTTTCTCGGTTGTCGAGGGCTGGAACCTGTGGGACGGTTCGTGGAAGGGTTTCGTTGCCAACCCCAGTTCGATCTTCGAAGGCGAGGCGCCCCACTCACGCGGCGGCGACGCGGTGGAGTCGTTCAAGATCCCGGCAACCGGCAAGCTGGTTTGCACGGAGAATTTTCCCCTGCGCGAGTACAGCTATCTCGCCTCGGTTGCCAAGCACCCGGCCAAGGCCATGCTTATGGGACCGGATCGGGTGGCCCAGATGTGCGACATCCCCGGCTCCAAACCGCACTACGCGGATGGCGATGCGTTCCTTGCGGATGTGGTGGCCATTCAGCGCGGCATGGTCGCCGAGCTTGTCGACGCGGGCTGCCCCTATGTCCAACTCGATGAGCCGAGCTATACGGGCTATGTGGACCGGGAGACCTTGGAGCGCATGGCGGCACGGGGCGATGATCCCATGAAAAACCTGTCGCGGGCAATTGATGCCAGCAACGGCGTTATCGAAGGCCAGCAAGGCAAAGCCTGCTTCGCCATTCATATCTGTCGCGGCAATCGCGCCAGCATGTGGCACCGGGAAGGAGCCTATGACGGCATCGCCGAGTTGCTGTTTTCGGGCCTTAATTTCGACCGTTTGTTGCTTGAATACGATACCGAGCGGGCCGGCGGCTTCGAGCCGCTTCGTTATGTCCGCCCGGGCGTCGTCGTCGTGCTCGGCCTGGTCACCACCAAGACAGGCACCGTAGAGGCCGTCGATGAACTGATGAGCCGGATCGACGACGCCTCGCGGTTTATCGATGTCGATCAGCTTGCCCTCAGCCCGCAATGCGGCTTTGCGTCGGGGATCGCCGGCAATATACTGAGCGAGGACGAGCAATGGCGAAAGCTCGAGGTTATTCAGGAGACCGCGCAACGGGTTTGGGGCGTCGATTCCTAGGCGAAACCCTATAGCCTTGCGCCGTCGTTAGCCCTAGATTCTCTCCAGTAGTTCAACACGGCCAAGATTACCAAAACGGGAAAGCGGCCATCCCGGGCAAAGGATTAAGACCATGACCATCTCTGTTGGCAACCGCGTTCCGTCCACCACACTCCACCACATGACCGGCGATGGCCCGGCTAAGATAACCACGGATGCGCTGTTTGGCGGCAAGACCGTCGCTCTGTTCGCGCTGCCCGGCGCTTTTACGCCGACCTGCTCGGCCAAGCATGTACCGGGCTATGTGGCGAACGCCGATGCGCTCAAGGCCAAAGGCGTCGACACCATCGTTTGCCTGTCGGTCAACGACGCCTTCGTTATGGGCGCCTGGGGCGAGGACCGGAGCGTCGGTGACAAGGTGATGATGGCCGCCGACGGCAGCGCCGACTTCACCCGCGCCGTGGGCCTCGAACTCGATCTCTCGGAGCGCGGCTTCGGCCTGCGCTCCCAACGGTATTCCATGCTGGTTCGCGACGGCGTGGTCGCGGCGCTCCACGTGGAAGCCCCGGGGGCCTTCGTGGTCAGCGACGCCGAGACAATGCTTGGTGATCTGTAGCCGACCGGAGCACCGTCATGACCATCAAAGTGGGCGACCGTATCCCCTCGGCGCCGCTCGAATATATGAGCGCTGACGGCCCGGTGGAGATTTCGTCGGACGAATTGTTCGCCGGCAAGCGGGTCGTCGCTTTCGCCGTGTCCGGCGCCTTCACGCCGACATGCTCCCAGGAGCACCTGCCGGGCTATGTGCGGCGCGCCGACGACATCAAGGCCAAGGGGATTGATCTCATCGTCTGCCTGTCGGTCAACGATGTCTTCGTCATGGACGCCTGGGGCAAGGACCAGGACGTGGACGGCAAGGTCATGATGGTGGCCGACGGCGGCGGCGACTTCGCCTGCGCCATGAGCATCGTCGTCACCTATCCCGGTTTCGGGGAGCGCTCGGACCGCTATTCCATGGTGGTCGACGACGGCGTGGTCACGATCCTGCACCTGGAGGCCGAGGACGCCTTCGAGGTCAGCGATGCCGACACCATACTTGGTGAACTCTAGCCGTCGCCCTTCGACAGGCTCAGGGTGAGGGAGCTTGATTAATATTCAGGTCTCTTCCTCATCCTGAGCCTGTCGAAGGATCTATTTGGTCAAGCTAGGCTCAGGACCTATTAATTTGATTGTATGAATTGGGATAGATTGATTCAATA
>CAZYDR010000159.1:0-6067 GCA_964645285.1 uncultured Alphaproteobacteria bacterium | reverse complement strand
AGATGCGGTCGTGGTGCAGGCGGCGGCCGGCGACGTGTTCGTCGAGCAGTTGCTGGACCGCGTCGGGGCGGAACAGGCCGCGGGCGCCGGCCCTAACCGACAGCAGGGTGTCGTAGGCCAGGTCCTTAAGCTCATGGCGAATCCAGTGCTCGATGGGTACGCCGAAGCCGCGTTTGGGTTGGCGCAGGGTCTCGCGCGGCAACCGCTCCGCCATGACTGACTTGAGCAATGCCTTGGTGCCCAGGCCCGACATGCGCTGGGTCGCCGGGATGGTCGCGGCGAAGGCCATCAGTTCGTGGTCGAGGAACGGTGAGCGGGCCTCCAGGCCATGGGCCATGGACGCCACATCGACCTTGACCAGCAGATCGTCGGGCAGGTTGGTGTGAATATCGCCATAGGCCGCCCGGCCGGCATCCACCGCGCCATCGCCGAGCCAAGCCGTCAGCAGCGCCTCCGACGAGGTATCGAGGCAATCGTGCATGGCGTCGCCGTAAAGTCCCTGCTTGCCTGCCTGGTCGAACAGGGTCACCCAGCTGCAATAACGCTGGCCGGCGGGCATGGCGGCGTCGACGAGAAAGCGCCGGGCGTAGCGTAACGTTCGAGAGCCGCTGGTTTCCACCGGCAAAACCCGCCCCAACGCTCCCATGAGGGACCGCGCCGGCCCGGGCAGCACGTCGGTCATGGTCCCCAGGCGACAGCCTGAATAGCGCGGATAGCCGAGAAACCCTTCATCGCCGCCATCGCCGTTGAGGGCTACGGTGACGTGGCGGCGGGTCATCTCCGAGACATACCAGGTCGGTACGGCGGAGGCGTCGGCGAAGGGTTCGCCGTAATGCCATACCAGTTTTGGCAGGATATCCACGGCGTCAGGCTCGACCACGAACTCCTGATGGTCGGTGCCGTAACGTTCGGCCAGAGCCCGCGCCGGGGCGCGCTCATCGAAGCCGCGATCCTTGAAGCCGATGGTGAAGGTCTTGACCGGTTTGTCCGTCGCCCGGGCCATGGCCGCCACAACCAATGCCGAATCGACACCCCCCGAAAGGAAAGCGCCGAGGGGCACGTCGGCGACCAGGCGCAGGCGCACGGCCTCGTCGAAGCGGCTGGTGATTTCCTCGGCCAGTTCGGCCATGGGCCGGGGGCTCGCGGTGCCGGGCTCGGGCATGGACCAATAGCGCGCAGTACGGCTGCTGCCGTCCGACTCGACAACCATGTAATGGGCCGGCTCAAGGTGATGAATGCCCTTGAATGCCGTGAACGGCGCCGGCACCGCGCGAAATGCCAAATAGTGGTGGATAGCCTCCAGGTTGGCCTCGCGGCACATGCCGGGCCAGGCCAGCAGCGCCTTGATCTCCGAGCCGAACAGCAGCTTGCCGTCATGCCAGGCATAGCGCATGGGCTTTTGCCCCATGCGATCCCGCGCCAGCACCAGGCGGCTCTGGCGGCTATCCCACAGGGCGAAGGCGAACATGCCGCGCAACCGCCCGATCACCTCGTCGCCCCATTGTTTGTAGCCGTTAACGATAACCTCGGTATCGCCCTGGCTGGCGAAGGTGTGGCCAAGGCCGATCAGTTCCTCGCGCAGGGCCTGGAAATTATATATTTCGCCATTGTTGACCACGTGGATCACGCCGTCGGCATCGCTTATGGGCTGTGACGCGGCCTGGCTGAGGTCGATGACCGCGAGGCGGGCGTGAGCCAAGCCGACCCGCCCATCGCACCACACCCGATCGCCGTCGGGCCCGCGATGATGCAGGGTGGCGATCATGGCGTGGAGGCGACTGGTGGTAGCGTCGCCCTCACCCATAGGCTCCGGCGACCAAACCCCGGCGATACCGCACATGGTCTAGAGCGCCTTCAAACAAAATGGAACCATTTGACCGCGTCCCCTTAATCCGTGGTTAGGCACGCGCCGCATGGCAATGTGGCGCATCGGCAAAGGCGTGCAACGCGGCCACGGTTTAAGGGGACGCGGTCCGCGGGTGGGGCATCGATGCGTTTTGGCGGGCGTCGCGACGCTTGCCCGATGTACCACATCGGACTGCGCGTCGCTCCTACCCAAAACACTCATATGTCCCATCAAATGATTCCATATTGTTTGAAGACGCTCTAGTGGTCCAATTCAGTCAAGGGGCGTCGAAGGTTGGTTTCCCATGTTGCGATTTTGCCCGCTTTCCCCCTGTAATTCCAACTGATATTGTGTTTGTGGCGTACTCTTATCACTAAATATTGTGGCTAAATGGCAAGGATCGTGGCTCAAACACTGCTTTTCGTTATCGGCGATCTCGATACCGGCGGGGCCGAGCGTCATCTGGCTCAGGTGTTGCCCCGGCTGGCCCACGACCGTTTCCGGCCGGTGGTCTACACCTTAAGCCACAAGGGCGTTCTTGCGCCGCTGCTGGAAAATGCGGGCATTCCGGTCATTGCGCCGCCGGGTTCCGCCTGGCTGCGGCGCTGGCCCGGGCCGCTCGGCCGTCGCGGCCTGTTACTTGTCATCTCCATGATCCGGCTGATTATCCTGATGCGCGCCCTGGGTCCATCGGTGGTACATTTCTTCCTGCCCGAGGCTTATGTGGCCGGCGGGTTATGCGCCCTCATGGCCGGTTGTCCGACCCGGGTCATGAGCCGCCGCAGCCTCAACGTCTATCAGGCCCAACGTCCCTTTGCGGCCAAGGTCGAACGCTGGCTTCACCGGCGCATGACGGCGGTGCTGGGAAACTCGACGGCGGTAATTGGCGAACTGCGCGCCGAAGGCGTCACCGAGGATCGCCTCGGTCTGATTTACAGCGGCGTCGATTTGTCAGCCTTTGCGGGCAAATCGGACAACGACGGCGGCAACCTCAACATGGTCATCGTCGCCAACCTGATCCCTTACAAGGGGCACGCCGATCTGCTGGACGCCCTCGGCGGTGTTCGCGACCACATGCCGGAAGGCTGGACGTTGAACTGTGTCGGCCGCGATGGTGGTCATGGCGAGGCCTTGCGCGCCCGCGCCGCAGCTCTGGGAATTACCGATAATGTCCACTGGCTCGGCGAGCGCGACGACGTGCCGGCAATCCTCAACCAGGCCCACCTCGGTATCCTGTGTTCCCATCAGGAAGGCTTTTCCAACGCCATCATCGAAGCCATGGCCGCCGGTCTGCCCCTGGTGGTGACCGATGTCGGCGGCAATCGCGAAGCGGTGATCGACGATGTTACCGGCCTCGTCGTGCCGAGCCACGACCCCACGGCCCTCGGCCAAGCCATCCTCACGTTGGCCCGCGACGCCGACCGCTGCGACGCCATGGGATCGGCGGCTCGCGAGCGCGCCCGGAACATCTTCTCCATGGAAGTCTGTGTGACCGAATACGAACGTCTCTACGACGGACTGATCATCGGTGATATTGGCCCCGTCGCCGACATTCTTCAACGCACGTAGGAGGCGCCGTTTACGTCGAAGGTCTGGCCGGTGGATTGACGCACCATACCGGACGCCAGGAACGCCACCATATTGGCCACGTCCACGGGTTCAGCCACTTCGCCAAGGGGAATTTCGCTGACTACCGGCTCTTCGCCATGGACGGCGAAAAACTCCTCGGCCATTTCCGTGCGCACAAAATCCGGCGCCACGGTGAAGGCGGTCACCCCGTCCGTCGCGAAGGCGCGGGCGAAAGTCTTGGTCATGGCGATCATGCCGCCCTTGGACGCCGCGTAGTGGGCATGATCCGGTGAATCGCCGCGATTAGCGGCACGGCTGGCGATGTTGATGATGATGCCGCCGTCCCGCTTCCGGTAGTGGCGGGCCGCGTCGCGGCAGAGGTGGCTGGCCGCCACCAGGTTGACCTGAAGGGTGCGTGCCCAGACCTCGGACCACAGGCCGAAGTCGTCGTCGATCCCGGCGTCGACGAAGATGCCGGCGTTATTGACCAGCACGTCGATACGTCCCTTCCAGGCCACCGCCTCGGCCCATAGCCGCGCCGGCACGGCGTCGTCGGCGAGGTCGGCGCTGACCAGGGCGCAACGCCCTTCCCCCAGTTCGTTGGCAATGGATTCGGCCGCATCGCGGCTTTGGCCGTAGTGCAGCACGACATCGGCGCCGGCAACCGCCAAAGTGCGAACAATGGCGGCGCCGGTTCCGCGTGAGCCGCCGGTTACCAGCACGACCTTGCCGTCGAGATCAATCATTGATGCGCCTCCGGTTGCGTGAGGCTCCGTTATACCGGCGGGCGCGGCAAAAAACCTACGGTTTTCCCTAATCCAATGCTTGACGAAAGGTTCAGGATTGCCTACTTCACCAATCAGGACCAATAAGGTCCACATTAACCAATGACCGGAACCCCATGATCAGGTTGAGCAGACTGGCGGACTACGGCGTCGTTCTCATGACTCATATCGCCATGAGCCACGAGCCGCTGCACACCGCCACCGCCGCGGCCCAGGCGACACGGGTGCCGGAGCCAACCGTGGGCAAGATACTCAAGGCCCTGTCGCGCCAGGGACTGCTCGATTCTCATCGCGGCTCCAACGGTGGCTACAGTCTGGCGCGGGCGCCCCAGGACATCCGCGTGACCGAGATCATCACCGCCGTCGACGGCCCCATTGCCCTGACGTCGTGCCTCGATTCAGAAAGCGGCGCCTGCGACATGGAAACCTTCTGCCCGACCCGGACCAACTGGCAGAAGATCAACGAAGCCGTCAGCCGCGCCCTCGACGGCATCTCCCTAGCCGACATGATGGGTCCCTTTGCCGCCTTCACCATGCAGCCGAGCCAAGCCGGTGCCCGCGACGGCGAGAGAGAGACCTGATCATGGCGTCACCCGCCGATACCGCCGTTACCAGTGACGCCGCCATCGCCGAGGCGATCGACGGCGAGTACAAGTACGGCTTCGTTACCGATATCGACGCCGACACCGCGCCCAAGGGGCTAAACGAGAGCACGGTGCGCTTCATCTCGGCCAAGAAGAACGAGCCAGAATGGCTGCTCGAATGGCGGCTCGAGGCGTTTCGCCACTGGCAGACCATGACCGAACCGCGCTGGGCGGCGGTCACGTTCCCGCCCATCGACTACCAGGACTCCCACTACTACTCGGCGCCCAAGACCAGCGAGGCGCCCAAGAGCCTCGACGAGGTCGATCCGGATATTCTGGCGGTCTACGAGAAACTCGGCATTCCCCTGCGCGAACAGGAAATGCTCGCCGGCATTGCCGTCGACGCGGTGTTCGACAGCGTCTCGGTGGCCACCACCTTCAAGGACAAGCTGGGCGAACTGGGGATTATCTTCTGTTCGATCTCGGAGGCCATCCAGGAGCACCCGGACCTGGTCCGCCAGTACCTCGGCACGGTGGTGCCGACCACCGACAACTTTTTCGCCGCGCTCAATTCGGCAGTCTTCACCGACGGCTCCTTCGCCTACATCCCAAAGGGCGTGAAATGCCCCATGGAGCTATCGACCTATTTCCGCATCAACGCCGCCAATACCGGCCAGTTCGAGCGCACCCTGGTGATCGCCGACGAGGGCGCCTACGTCAGCTACCTGGAAGGCTGCACCGCACCCCAGCGTGACGAGAACCAGCTCCACGCCGCGGTGGTCGAGTTGATCACCCTGGATGACGCCGAGATCAAGTATTCGACGGTGCAGAACTGGTATCCCGGCGACAAGGACGGCAAGGGCGGCATCTACAACTTTGTGACCAAGCGCGGTGCCTGTCGCGGTAGCAACAGCAAGATCTCCTGGACGCAGGTCGAGACGGGCTCGGCCATCACCTGGAAATACCCCAGCGTTATTCTGCAGGGCGATCATTCTGTCGGTGAGTTCTATTCAGTGGCCTTGACAGCCAATCATCAGCAGGCCGACACAGGCACCAAGATGATTCACCTGGGCGCCAACACCAAGAGCACCATTATCTCCAAGGGCATCTCGGCCGGTTTTGGCCAGCAGAGCTACCGGGGTCTGGTGAGAGTGCAACCCAAGGCCAAAGGGGCGCGCAACTACACGCAGTGCGACTCCTTGCTCCTGGGGGACCGCTGTGGCGCACACACCTTTCCCTACATCGAAGTAAAGAACTCCTCGGCCAAGGTCGAGCATGAGGCC
>CAZYDR010000158.1:0-6152 GCA_964645285.1 uncultured Alphaproteobacteria bacterium | reverse complement strand
AGATCCTCCGTTATGAAACAGGCTCAGTGGTCCCAAAGATCTTGATGACGGACAGTTTATTGCCTTGAGGCCATCGACGTCGAAATAAATCACACTGGATGACGAACCATAGCGTTGAGCGAAAGCCATGGTACGGGACATCTAACGGACAAAAGCGCGGCGGTTCGCCACCGGCGCCAGGGTATCCTGATCGACGAGATGTTCCAGGTGATCGACCCGCGATCTACTCTGGCGCAATTCCTCGCGCAGGCTCTCGATCTCCTGCATCAACGCCAGGATAGCGGCGCGAACCTTGGGCGTGAATTCAGTCTCGGGAATATCCATGACCGACGTCACGTCGGCGATCGAGCGCGCCGTGTCCTGGCCGCCCGTGGTTTGCGCGTAATCGGCGCCATGGCGCCAACGGGACGTGTGGGACCAGCGGCCATTACTCACGCCTCATCGCGAATCCGATCTGAACTTCATAGTCTTTCATGATTCCAAACCATAGCCATGTACCGCCGGCGCGCTCCTCACTTCGTTATTGCATCACCCGCTTTGACGCGACGGGGAGCACAACCTTGTCGTCCGCCATTCTCATTAACACCATAAATGGGGCGTTTTCGCGGTAGAATATCGAGATTCTCAGATCCAACCGTAATCGGAAAATGGTTAATAAACTCTATCGGGCGACAAGCAATCAAAAGCTTTCAACCCGCCGTTTTCGGCCTTGGCGGCTCATTATGGCTCCCTATAATAACGGCCACATAAATAAAGGATAAAAGCGCATGTCAGAAAATCCGGTCGTCAGCGTCATCATGGGCAGCCAGTCCGACTGGAACACCATGCGCCACGCGATCGATACCCTCGAGAAACTGGGTATCCCCTGTGAAGCCCGCATTATGTCGGCCCATCGCACGCCTGACCGTGTGGTCAAATACGTTGAACCGGCGCGCGAGCGTGGCCTCAAGGTCATCATTGGCGCCGCTGGCGGCGCTGCTGCCCTGCCTGGCGCCATCGCCGCGTTGACGCCCCTGCCGGTGCTTGGCGTACCCATGATGGGCTGGGCCCTGAACGGCCACGACGCGATTCTGGCCATGGCTCAGATGCCGGCGGGCATCCCGGTCGGAACCCTGGCCATCGGCAAGCCCGGTGCCATTAATGCGGCATTGATGGCCGCCGCCATCGTCGCCCTGGGCGATCCGAAAGTGGCTGCCGCCCTGGACGAGTTCCGCGCCAACCAGACCGCCAACGTCCCGGAAGTGCCGTCGGACTAGTCCGCCTTTAACCCAATTCGAGGTCGCGGTGAGCCAAGCAAAGGAAGACTCCGCTCTGCCCGCAGATAGGCTTGTGCTGGCGGTCGCCGTTCTCGCCGTCGTGCTATGGGGCGGCTCGTCGGTCGCCACCAAACTGGCGGTCAACGAGATCGATCCTGTGGTGGTCGGGGCATTACGTACCGTTATGGCCGCCCTGATCGCATTGCCCATAGCGTTGCCGTTGCGTTGCGCCATACCCAGGACCCGCTCACAAATCATACTGTTGGCGACGTCGGCCGTGGGCGGCTTCGTCATTTTTCCCATGGTCTACAGCGTTGGCTTGGGACTCACGTCGGCGATCCACGCCTCGCTGATCCTGGCCGGTCTGCCATTGCTCACGGGCCTGTTCGCCGCCGTGCTCGAGCGCCAGTTACCGCCCCGCCGGGCGCCATCGCCATGACCGGCGAAGTTATGCTGGTGGCGTCGCGTACCGGTCTGGAAAACGACGGCAGCAGCGTTGTCGGCGATCTCGTGGTCGCCTTCGCCTGTATCGGCGTGGCCATGGGCTATGTCGCCGGTGGCCGCCTGTCGGGCAGTCTGGGAACCTGCCCGACCACCCTGTGGGGCATCACCATCGGCAGCATCGTGGTGCTGCCGGTGCTGCCGTTCGTAGCCGGCGGGGTCGACTGGGGCGCGGTCGGCCCCATGGCCTACGGCGGTATCGCCTACGCCGCCTTCGTGACCTCGATTCTCGGCTACGTGGCGTGGTATTGGGCCCTATCCAAGGGTGGTATCGCCCGCATCGCCACCATCCAGTTCGGCCTGCCCGTGGTCAGCTTGGTGTTGGCGGTCTTCATCCTTGATGAAACCATCACACTCCCCATCTTAATCGCAGCAGCGGTAATTCTGTCCGGCATCTGGATCGTCCAGCGGGGCAAGTGATAGGGTTGTCGAACCAAGATCCAAAAGGACAAGCCATGACCGATTTCGCCTACCAGGAAATGTTTCCCCTCGGCGAGGCCGATACGCCGTGGCGTCTGGTCACCAGCGACCATGTGACCACCACTACCGTGGGTGATAGCACGGTGCTCAACGTGGCGCCGGAAGCCTTGTCCGAGATGGCCTTCGAGGCCATGCGCGACATCACCCACCTGTTCCGGCCCGGCCATCTGGCCCAGTTGCGCAAGATCCTCGACGACCCGGAGGCTACCGACAACGACCGCTACGTGGCGCTGGCGCTGTTGAAAAACGCCAATATTTCAGCCGGCATGGTGCTGCCCGGTTGCCAGGACACCGGTACCGCCATCGTCATGGCCAAGAAGGGCCAGTACGTGTGGACCGACGGCCACGACGAAGCCGCCCTTTCCCAAGGCATCGCCCTAACCTACACCGAGACCAATCTGCGTTATTCCCAGATGGCAGCCCTCGACATGTATGCCGAGACCAACACCGGCAACAATCTACCAGCCCAGATCGATATCTACGCCGAGGGCGACGACGCCTACAAGTTCCTGTTCATCGCCAAGGGCGGCGGCTCGGCCAACAAGACTTTTCTGTTCCAGGAGACCCGGGCGCTGCTCAACCGCGACTCCCTGCTCGCCTTCCTTGACGAAAAGGTTCGCACCCTGGGCACGTCGGCCTGCCCGCCCTACCACCTGGCGGTGGTTATAGGCGGCACCTCGGCCGAACTCAATCTCAAGACCGTCAAACTGGCAAGCTGCCGCTACCTCGATACCCTGCCAACTTCGGGCAGCGAAGCCGGCCATGCGTTCCGTGATTTGGAACTCGAGCAACAGATCCTGGAGATTTGCCAGAACACCGGCATCGGCGCCCAGTTCGGCGGCAAGTACTTCGCCCACGATGTGCGGGTCATCCGCCTACCGCGCCATGGTGCCTCCTGCCCCATCGGCCTTGGCGTGTCATGCTCGGCGGATCGCCAGATCCTCGGCAAGATCACCGTCGAGGGCGTGTTTCTCGAACAGCTCGAAACCGACCCGGCGAAATACCTGCCCGAGGTCACCGAGTCCAACCTGGATACCGAGGTTATCGAAATCGATCTGACCCGGCCCATGAGTGAGATCCTGGCGACCCTGAGCCTGCACCCCATCCGCACCCGATTGTCGCTCACCGGACCGATGATCGTCGCCCGCGATATCGCCCACGCCAAACTCAAGGAGTGCCTCGATAACGGCGACGGCCTGCCCGACTACATCAAGGATTATATCGTCTACTACGCCGGCCCGGCCAAAACCCCGGAAGGCTATGCCTCGGGCTCGTTCGGGCCGACTACGGCGGGACGCATGGATTCCTATGTGGATCAGTTCATGGCCGCCGGCGGCAGCATGATCAGTCTGGCCAAGGGCAACCGCAGCCGCCAGGTGCGCGAGGCCTGCACCAAACACGGCGGGTTTTACCTGGGCTCGATCGGCGGCCCGGCGGCAATCCTCGCCCAGGACTGCATCCGCAAAGTCGAGGTCCTAGAATACCCGGAACTGGGCATGGAGGCCATATGGCGCATCGAAGTGGAAAACTTTCCCGCCTTCATCATCATCGATGACAAGGGCAACGACTTCTTCATCGGCCTGACCGAGAAGGCGGCCGAGTAAAACGCTGCTAACCCCGAGCCGGGCGGCGTTGGGCGAAGACGCGGAACAGGCGGTCGGGGTTGGGCAGTAGGTGTTTGAGGCGGCTGGTGGCCTTGGGCACCCGGAGCACGTCGGCGATGCGGCGGTCGAGGAAGGCCCAGCTCTCGGTGTGATCCTCTGAACTATCGTCGAGCCAGTACAGCAGGGTCGAAGAGTATACTCCGGCCAGCAGGCCGCGCTTGGAGTAGTAGTTGAAGTCGGTGGCGTCGTCGCCGGCGGCGTGCCACATGGCGTCCACGGTGCGCCACAGAGCGCGGAGCGCGCCGGGGGCGTTGGTCGGCAGGGCGGCACGGGTCAACGCCAGACGCAGCGCCTCGCGGTGACCCGCAAGGGGCTCGATGCGCAGCCGCACACCGGTGGCAATACGCTCGCGAATTCGCATGGCGCCGAGATCCTGTTCGGCCAGGGCCTCGATCATCAAGCGGTCGCCCTCGGCATTCCAGAAACCCAGCATGTCGCCTTCCCCGCCGGGGAAGGCGCGGCGCACCGCCGGCCATTTGACGTCAGCGCTCTCCGCCCCGGCCCTGAGCGTGCGCTCGGACCAGCCGTCGAACGGTACATGGGGCAAGGTGGCGTCGAGCAGACGCCGGCGCAGGGGGTCGCTCATTCGGCGACCTCTTGTTCCGCCTCGTCTTCGTCTTCTTCGTCGTGGGGCTGATGCTGATAGCGCGACTCGGTCTCGAAGATCAGCTTGGTCATATCGGTCATGCGCTCGGTGTAGAGAATGCCGTCGAGGTGGTCGAACTCATGCTGCACTACCTTGGCATGGTAGCCGGCGACCTCGCGCTCGATGGTCTCGCCCTTGGGCGTCACACCGCCGTAGCGGATGCGGACCGGGCGCGTGACCAGACCGCGCAGACCGGGTACCGACAGGCAGCCTTCCCAACCCTCGATCATCTCGTCGCCAATGGCCTCGACGAACGGATTGGCCAGCACCGTGAGGCCCGACCACTCGCGCTCACCTTCACCTTCCTCGTCAGCCGATTGCGGGCTGCGGAAAATGATCAGGCGCTGGGGCACATGGACTTGGGGCGCGGCCAGACCCATGCCGTCGATATCGATCAGGGTGTCGATCATGTGGCCGGCCAGGGCCAGAACCTCGGACGCCGTGGGATCGGGGATTTCCTCGGCCCGAACGCGGAGAACCGGGTGGCCCATACGGGCGATCTTTAAAATAGCCATCAATTCACCATATATTCAGTCATAGAGATTTGTACCACAGACAGCGTCGTCAGGCCTTCACAAGCCCCCCTGCCTATGCTATCAAGCGCAGCCCCTGACACGGGGTTCGAAACTCCAGCTCTTGAGGTCTTAATTGGTCCAGGTTCACGTCCGAGACAATAACGTCGATCAGGCGCTTCGCGCACTGAAGAAAAAGATGCAGCGTGAAGGTATTTTTCGCGAGATGAAAATGCGCCGCGCCTACGAGAAGCCGTCCGAGCGCCGCGCCCGCGAGGCCGCCGAGGCGGTACGCCGCGCCCGCAAGCTGGCGCGCAAGAAGGCGCTCCGCGAAGGCTCGGCCTAAACACAGTCACCCAAGACGTCGAATTTACGGGCCGCCCCATGGGGCGGCCTTTGGCGTTTGTGGGTATTGAGTCCCGCCCCTACAGCGCCTTGACGATTTCGTCGACCATCTTCTTGGCGTCCGCGAACAGCATCATGGTGCTATCGCGGTAGAACAGGTCGTTGTCGATGCCGGCGTAGCCCGGGGACAGGCTGCGTTTGACGATCAACACCGTGCGCGCGCGCTCGACGTCGAGGATCGGCATGCCGGCGATGGGGCTTTGCGGATCGGTCTTGGCCGCTGGATTGACCACGTCGTTGGCGCCGATCACGAAGGCCACATCGGCGGTGGCGAATTCGCTGTTGATCTCGTCGAGCTCGAAAACCTCGTCGTAAGGCACATTGGCCTCGGCCAGCAGCACGTTCATATGACCCGGCATGCGCCCGGCCACCGGGTGAATGGCGTAGGTCAGCTCGACCCCTTCACGCTGCAGGGCCTGGGCCATTTCACGCACCGTGTGCTGGGCCTGGGCCACCGCCATGCCGTAGCCCGGCACGATGATGACCTTGCCGGCGTTTTTCATGATGAAGGCGGCGTCGTCGGCGCTGCCGCTTTTCACCGGGCGGTCAGACATGATCGCCTTGACTCCGTCCTCGGCCCCGAAACCGCCGAGGATGACGCTGAAGAACGAGCGGTTCATGGCCTTGCACATGATGTAGCTGAGGATCGCGCCCGACGAACCGACCAGGGCGCCGGTGATAATCAGCA
>CAZYDR010000157.1:1343-6197 GCA_964645285.1 uncultured Alphaproteobacteria bacterium | reverse complement strand
AGCTCTGGCGTCGGCGCCCACAAGCTGGTTACACGGTGGTTAACGTGACAACGCCTCCCAATCGCCTCACAGGCCCTTGCACACCCGCATGGCGTCGAACATGGCGGCGTGGACGTTGCGGCTCGCCCAAGCATCGCCGATGCGGTAGAGGAAAAACATCCCCTCCGGATTGTTGTCGATGGCCTGGGCTTCGTAGTCGGCCAGGGCATGGAGGTCCATTTCACCGAGATTGCGCGATTGCGGTTTGAGGGCGAGATAGAGGTCGTCGTTGGGCACGGTGCCGTAATCGCCGATCACCTGATCGACGACCCGCTCTTCGATGACCTCGTGGTAGGTGTTCTCGAGTACGGCGACGAGCTTGTTACCCGACGCCCGCACCGCCGTCATCTGGCGATCGACGGTGAGGGTGACGCCGAGGCGGTAGATCTCGCCCATATGGGCCCCCAGATTGACCACTCCGACTTCATTTCCGTGGGCGCGATCCGGGGTCACCATTTCCACCGTGCTGCCCTGGGCCGCCACGAACTGGGCGCAGGACAGTCCGCCGTGGTCGCCAGTCTCGTCGACGATCAGCACCTCGTCGCCCGGCTCGACCTGACCGGCGAGCAGGTCCCACATGGTGGTGGCCAGTTCGGCGCCTTCGAAATGGCCGACCACGGGCAACCCGCCGGTGGCGATAACGACCACATCGGGGTTCTCGGCCAGGACGTCATCCGCATCGGCCAGCGCGTTCAGGCGAATCTCAACGCCGAGCGCCTCGACCTGCGCGACGAGCCAGTCGACGATGCCCGATAGATCGCGTCGCCAGATGCCCTTGGAAGCCAGATTGAGCTGGCCGCCGAGCGCCGTTCCGGCCTCGAACAGCACCACCGAATGACCCCGCGAAGCGGCTACCCGGGCGGCTTCGAGCCCGCCGGGCCCACCGCCGACTACGGCGACCCGGCGTGTTTCACCCAAGGTCTTGGCAATGTCGTGCGACAGGTGTTGTTCGCGCCCGGTGGCGACATTGTGCATGCACAATGCCCCGGTGGCGGTGCCGACCCGGTCGATGCAATAGGTCGCGCCGACACAGGGCCGGATATCGGCCTCGCGGCCTTCCCGCAACTTGTTGACGTGATGCGGATCGGCGATCAGGGCGCGGGTCATGCCGACCATGTCGATGCGGCCGTTTTCGACCGCGTGGGCTGCGGTGGCGGCATCGGTGATGCGGGTGGCGTGGAACACCGGTAGATCAACCCGGTCCTTGACCGCCGTGGCGAGGTCGAGATAGGGCGCCGATGGATATTGCATGGTCGGATACATCTCGTGGGTCGACTTGTAGTCGGCCGAGCGACCGCCGACGACGCTGACGAAGTCGACCAGACCGCTGGCCGCATAGACGCCGGCGATCTCGATACAGTCGGCCGGATCAAGGCCGCCCTTGGTCATCTCGTCGCCGGAAATGCGTATGCCGAGCATGTAGTCGTCGCCGACCGTGGCGCGCGCCGCCGCGATGATCTCAAGGCCGAGCCGCATGCGGTTTTCCAGCGACCCGCCGTAGTCGTCCTCGCGCTGGTTGGTCAGCGGAGACCAGAACTGGCCGATCAGGGTGTCCGTCTTGCAACCGATCTCGACACCGTCGACACCAGCCTCGCGCACGCGCCCGGCGGTGGCCGCGAAGTCGCGCACCATGCGGGCCAGATCGTGGCTCTCCATGGCGGCGGGAAAGGCCCGGTGCATGAGTTCACGGCGGACCGACGGCGCGAACACCGGTAGCCAGTTGCTCTCGTCCCAGCGCTCGCGGCGGCCGCCGTGAACGAGTTGGGCGGTACAGGCGGCGCCGTGTTCCTGGACCGCTTCCGCCATGCGCCGCAAATCCGGGATCACCGTATCGACCGAGCCGTTCAACTGGCCGTAGTAGTAGCAACCCTCGACCGAGACCGTGGTGGCGCCGGCGAACTGCACCAGGCCGACGCCGCCCTTGGCCTTCTCGGCCTCGTAGAGCACGTATTTCTCCGTCGTCCTGCCGCCCGCCGCATAGCTCGGCTGATGGCTGGTGCTGAGAAAGCGGTTGCGAATAGCGACGTTGTTGATGATCAGCGGTTGGAACAAGGCGTCGTAAGCCGCCATGGCACTCTCCCGTATACTAACTGTTGTTGTCGAATTTAGAGGTCCTTGCAGACCCGCATGGCGTCGAACATGGCGGCGTGGACGTTGCGGCTCGCCCAAGCATCGCCGATGCGGTAGAGGAAAAACATCCCCTCCGGATTGTTGTCGATGGCCTGGGCTTCGTAGTCGGCCAGGGCATGGAGGTCCATTTCACCGAGATTGCGCGATTGCGGCTTGAGGGTGAGATAGAGGTCGTCGTTGGGTACGGTGCCGTAATCGCCGACCACCTGATCGACCACCCGCTCTTCGATGATTTCCTTGTACATGTTCGCAAGCACGGCAACGAGCTTGTTGCCCTCGGCGCGCACCGCCCTCAGTTGGCGGTCGACAGTGAGGGTGACGCCCTTGCCGTACAGCTCACCCATATGGGCCGCCAGATTGACCTTGCCGACTTCGTTGCCGTGGGCGAAGTCCGGGGTGACAAGTTCGACCGTGCTGCCCCGGCTGGCGGCGAACTGGGCGCAGCTCAGACTGCCGTGGCCGCCGGTCTCGTCGATCAGGAGTATCTCGTCGCCCGGTTCGACCTGACCGGCGAGAACATCCCATACCGTGGTCGCCAAATCGGCGCCCTCGAAGTGGCCGACCACGGGCATTCCGCCGGTGGCAATGACCACGACGTCGGGCTTCTCGGCCAACACGTCGTCGGCGCCGGCGAGCGCATTCAGGCGAATATCGACGTCCAGGTTTTCGACCTGCCCGACAAGCCAATCGACGATGCCCGACAGGTCGCGCCGCCAGGTCCCCATGGAGGCCAGATTGAGCTGGCCGCCGAGCGCCGTGCCGGCCTCGAACAGCACCACCGAATGGCCGCGAGAGGCCGCCACCCGGGCGGCTTCTAGACCGCCCGGCCCGCCACCGATTACGGCGATACGGCGTGGCTCGCCCGGTGACTTGGCGATGTCATGGGACAGGTGCTTTTCGCGTCCCGTAATCACGTTGTGCATGCACATCGCCCCGTCGGACGTGGCGACCCGGTCGATGCAGTAGGTGGCGCCGACACAGGGCCGGATGTCGGCCTCGCGGCCTTCGCGCAGCTTGTTGACGTGGTGCGGATCGGCGATGAAGGCGCGGGTCATGCCGATCATGTCGATACGGCCACCCTCGACCGCATGGGCGGCGGTGGCGGCGTCGGTGATACGGGTGGCATGGAACACCGGCATATCGACCCGGTCCTTGACCGCCGTGGCGAGGTCGAGGTAGGGCGCCGACCGGTATTGCATGGTCGGGTACATCTCGTGGGTCGACTTGTAATCGGCCGAGCGGCCGCCTACGACACTGACGAAATCAACCAGTCCACCGGCCGCGTAGGTGCCGGCGATCTCGACACAGTCCTCGATGGTCAAGCCGCCCTTGGTCATTTCGTTGGCCGAGAGGCGTATTCCCATCATGTAATCGTCGCCGACCGTCCGGCGCGCGTTGGCTAGGACTTCGAGTCCGAGGCGCATGCGATTCTCTAGCGACCCGCCGTAGTCGTCGTCGCGCAGGTTGGTCAGGGGCGACCAGAACTGGCCGATGATGCTGGGCGGAATGCAACTGATCTCAACACCATCGACACCGGCCTCGCGCACCCGCCCGGCGGCGGCCGCGAAATCACGCACCATGCGGGCCAAATCGTGGTCCTCCATAGCGGCGGGAAAGGCCCGGTGGACGAGCTCACGGCGGACCGATGGGGCATAGACGGGCAGCCAGTTGCTCTCGTCCCAACGCTCGCGGCGGCCGCCGTGGGTCAGCTGAACCGTGCAGGCGGCGCCGTGTTCCTTGACCGCCGTCGCCATGCGCAGCAGGTCCGGAATGATGGCGTCCGTCGAGCCGTTCAATTGGCCATAGTAATAGGCGCTCTCCACCGAAACCGTGGTGGCCCCGCCGAACTGTACCAGGCCGACACCGCCCTTGGCCTTTTCCGCCTCATAGAGCACATATTTTTCCGTCGTCCTGCCACCGGACCCATAGCTCGGCTGGTGGCTGGTGCTGAGGAAGCGGTTACGGATTGTGACATTCTTGATGGTCAGCGGTCGGAATAACGCATCGTAGGCCGCCATGGCATCAACCCTCCTTCTTGAGCAGTCCCAGGCCGGGCCCGAGCCGTTCGATCGCCGCCGTCGAAATCTGGTCGACACTGATCTGGACCTGGGCGATGCCCTCGCGGCGGTAGGCCCGAAGTCCCTCGGCGAACACCTCGGGCTCACCGCTCAGGGGCTCGAACGGCTCGTAACTGTGGCCGGTCGGCAACGAGTTCCACCACGGATTGGCGGCGTCGGCTTCGGCGGTCAGCACCGTCACCGTTCGCTCCAGGGTCGCCGGGTCGCGGCCGACCTCGGCGCAGGCCTCGTCGATGCGTTCGCGCAACGGCGCCACGCCGAGCGGGCTGTTGTTGGTCGAGGTCCAGTAGGCGTTCCACATGTCGGCGTATTTCGCCGTCAGCCGGAGCATCTTGTGGCCGGTGGTGCCGATCATGACGGGCGGGCCCTCGGGTCGGGGGCCGCGCGGCCGAAGTACGCAGTCACGGGCCTCGTAATATTTTCCGACGAAATCAATCTCGCCGTTGCGCAGCAGGCCGTGGACAATCTGAAGCGCTTCCTCGAACCGGGCAAAGCGGTTGTCGTAGGGATAGCCGAAGGCGCGGTACTCGACCTTGTGATAGCCGGCACCGACACCGAGGATCAACCGCCCGCCCTGTTTCCCGGTGGGGAGGAGCCGGGTTTCCTC
>CAZYDR010000157.1:0-1333 GCA_964645285.1 uncultured Alphaproteobacteria bacterium | reverse complement strand
CAACCGCCCGCCGCTGATTTCATCGACCGTATCGGCAATCTTGGCCAGCAGAGCCGGATTGCGGAAACCCATGCCAAGGACTAGGTGGCCCAATTCCACGGTCTTGGTGCTGGCGGCGATGGCCGACAGCATAGCCCAGGATTCTCGGTTGCCATTGGGCTCCGGGTTGCCTTCGTATTGATAAAGTAAATGGTCATCGACCCAGATTGAATCGAACCCGACATCCTCGGCCGCCATGGCGATATCGCGGAGTTCCGCCCAGCCCAGGCCAGTCCTGTCGCTCATGGGCAAATCGAGCCCCACCTTGATGCGGTCTTGTGTGCCAGCCATCGTCAGTCCCCTCAAATTTCGAGCCTTGAGAGAACCACTCTACAACGACCGTGAAGGAAATTCACAGGTCGTGGACAGCGCAGACGGCCCGCGCGGCGCAGCCTTCACTTGGTACTTCATCTTGCAAACCACAGAGCCTCACCAAACCGGCGATCGCGATCACGTTGGCGATGATCACCGTGGTCCTCGGTAGCGACCCCATGACGATGATCCCCATGCCGGCGAAGAAATCGGCGAGATAGACCAGATTGACCGCCCCCAGGCCGACCGCCAGCAACACCAGATTGAGTTGTTTGCCTTCCATTATACCACCCCCACCTAGCATCGAATAACCCAGCGGAAAATCTATGTCGAACCGGGACCGAGGCAAAGCACCAACCTCGCCGCGTCCGGTCAACGGCCTATTGAGGACATCGGGCGACGTAGGGGACGGCCCGGGCGATTAGATCTAGGCACAGGGCTTCGGCGCTGGCACCATCAGCAACCGGACCCGCCTGCAGGCGGTAGAACATCCCCTGTTCGCGGCCCAGGTCGACCTGGGCGATGCCGGTGCTGAGCGGCCCCAGAAAATGACGATTGGCGCTGACCAGGCGCCGCCAGCTGGTCTCTGCCGCCTAGATTCCGCGAAAGGAGGCGAGGTAGACGCGATGAGCCCGGCCGAACGCGGTGGATTGGCTGCCCGGCAGCGGGCTCAGTGGCGCTTCTCTCGCCAGCGGCTCGGTGTCGAGTTCATCCGGCGACTCATAGATTATGGTCCGGCTTCCGGCCACCGGAGGCACTTGTACACCGCCACTGACCGCTTGACCGCCGTCTTCGCCAGGCGGGGGTCGCTGGTTAAATTCCAACCGCTCCCACCATATTTTTCAATGAGTTAGCCGCAATACGGCTAACCCATTTTCTTTAGAACACACGCTTTGCACACCGCAACGCGGGTAATTGGTTAGCCAATGACCTGCCCCCCGAAACCTGGTCCAGACTGAATGTTAGTCTTGGGCTGTTTGAA
>CAZYDR010000156.1:0-6218 GCA_964645285.1 uncultured Alphaproteobacteria bacterium | reverse complement strand
AGTTAATCAGTATTTCCAGCGGCGTCGTGCCGCCGAGCTTTTCATCGATGAGCTTGAGGCCTTGATAAATTTCCGTGTCGTCGCTGAAGTAGTTGATGAAACTGTTCTCGACACGCAACTGGGCAATTCCGGCTGCACTCACGACGGCCAATACGCCTGCCAACACCAGAATTTTGTTGCCCTGGGTTTCGGTCAGGCGAGCGAGATAGGATGGCAGGAGGAACCGGTCACTATCGATGGTGGGCTTGGATCCGCGTTTCCCCATTACCAACAGCAAGGTGGGGAACAATAGAAACGAGGTGGCGAAAGTCACCGCCAAACCAGCGCTCATCATCCACCCGAAGTCGATGACCGGCTTGATATCGCTGACAACCAGGGAGCTGAAGCCGATGATGGTTGTTAGCGCGGTATAGAGACAGGGTTTCACCATTTTATGGATGGTGGTTCTGACCAGCGCCAACTGATCATCACCAGGGTGATCTCGATGGAGTTGCCGGTACCGCACGATCAAGTGAATGTTCATGGAGATGGTGATGATCAGCATCAGGGCGAGAAAATTGGACGAGATGACGGTGACCTTCCAACCGGCCAATCCCAGTACACCCATCATGATTGATCCGGCGTAGAAGCAGCTGAGCAGGGGCAGCACGATCCAGCGCAATTCCCGGAAGATGGCGGTGAGAACAATTATGAGAAATACCAGAACACCGCCACCGAAGACGATCAGGTCATTGCGCACGAATGTCACCATATCGTCGGTAATCATTGGCACACCGCCGAGATATAAAACGCCGTGCTGACGGTACGGCTCGATGATGTCTCTTATCCGCGCAATGTCGCGGTGGCGTTGATTGTTTAACGCTTCTTGGGCCTGATCGTATTGGTCGCTGATCCGCTCCAGTGATTGTGCTTCATCGGTGGAGAGACCGGTATTTCGTAGTTTGGCACGTAGCTCATCGCGAGATCGGAGCAGGCTGTTGTACTGCTCATCCTCGGTCAGCCCCAGCAGTAAGGCGGTGGTTCCACCATCCGCACTGATGATGAGTTCGCGAAAAATCGGGCTGTCTCGCAGCTCGTCCCTGGCCTGGTCCCTATCGATTTCGGGTTTTTCCAGGCTCGGTAGATCGTCGATCAGTTCCAGAATCGGTGCATCCGAGCTCTTGAACAGAGGGGCATCGAGAATTGTGAACACCGTGTCCACACTGGCAACTTGTCTGAGCTCTTCACGGAGTTCCTTCAAAGTGTCCAATGCCTGGTCCGAGAAAAGATCGTCATCGGGGGTGTAGGTCACGATGAGCAGGTCGCTACTCGGATATCGCCCGTGGATTTTCCGGAACTCCTTGAGGTCCACGTCGTCTTCCAGCAGCAAGGAATCGGCCGATGCGTCCAGTTTGAAGTCTTTTATGTGGTAGCCGAAAAAAACCAGAAGCGAGAGCAATAAGGCCAGAACGACCCTGGGGTTACTGAGCACCAGAGTGTCATAGGCCTGCACGGTACGAGACGTCATGGCTTACGCAACGCCGCCAATGTAGCGACGTTCGTATCGTCGGCCGAGACTGGTGAGAAGTTCGTGGCCGATCGTGTCGCCCAAGGCGGCAATCTCGTCGAGCGGGCAGGGGCCGCCAATGAGATCGACCGCGGTTCCCGGCCTCGTCTGTTCCGGCTCCAAGGTCGAAACATCAAGGGTGATCAAATCCATGGATACCCGCCCCACCACCGGAACTCTGGCGTCGCCAATGGCGGCGAACGCCCGGCCACTGAGAGACCGGCGATAACCGTCGGCATAACCAACAGGAACAGTCGCAATTCGCGCCGACCCGACAACCCGATGCGCGGCACTGTAGCCAACGGTCTGGGGCCTGTCAACGTCACGCACTTGGACAATTTTGCTTTGTAAACGAACGACTTCCGCCATCGGGTTCGGTGTGCCCGGAAGTGGATTTGAGCCGTAGAGAGCGATCCCCGGACGTCCTAGATCATAGTGAAATTCGGGTCCCAGGAAGATGCCCGCGGAGTTGGCGAAACTGGCTGGCGCCGATGGCAGTATTTGGCGCAGGCGATCAAACTCGATTCGCTGTTCGTCGTTCATGGGGTGCTCGGTTTCCTCGGCGCAGGCCAGGTGACTCATGACCAGGGTCAGGTCGAGGCCATCGAGCCGCTCCGGCTCGGCAGCGAGACGTTCTACCTCATAGGCCGGCAGGCCGAGCCGGCACATGCCGGTGTCCAAATGAATCATCGCATCGAGCCGGCCATGGTCGCGGGCGAGCGCCGCCCAGCGTTTGATCTGGCCGAGATCGTTGAGAACTGGTGTCAGGTCATGGGCGAGGAAATCGGCCTCGCCGGCCACGGGAGCGCCATTGAGCACGGCGATAGTCGGGCCGGGCATCAGCTCGCGTAGGGACAAGGCCTCGTCCAGGGTAGCAACGAAGAAGGTGTCGCATCCCGCCCGCGCCAACACTGGGGCGACCCGTTCGGCGCCGACTCCATAGGCGTCCGCCTTGACGGCGGCGGCGCAACGCACGCCGCCGAGTCGGTCGCTGAGAAGCTGGTAGTTGCTGGCAATGGCGCCGAGATCGATGGTCAACACCGTCCCGACGGGATCAGAAGGGTGCATCCTCCCCGCCGTGCTGAGTGTCGAGGGTACTGAACTTGGTCGTATCCTTGGTGAACTGCAGGCGAACCTTGCCAATCGGTCCATGGCGCTGCTTGGCGATGAACAGTTCGGCGGTGCCTTCGACTTCTTGCAGGCGCTGACTCCAGCGCTCGTAACGGTCGGCGAAACGGTCGTCGGTTTCCTCGGTCCGCTTCATGGGCTCGCCCCGTTCCAGGTAGTACTCTTCGCGGTAGATGAACATGACCACATCGGAATCCTGCTCGATGGAGCCCGACTCGCGAAGGTCGGACAACTGGGGCCGTTTGTCCTCGCGTTGCTCGACGGCGCGCGACAGCTGGGACAGCGCCACCACCGGCACGTTGAGTTCCTTGGCCAATGCCTTGAGGCCCTGGGTGATTTCGCCAATCTCTTGAACCCGGCTGTCGTGGCGCGAACCGCCCGAGGGCCGTATCAGCTGTAGATAATCGACAATGATAAGCGACAGCTTGTTGGTTCGTTTCAGACGCCGGGCCCGGGTCCGCAGGGCCGCCACCGACAGGGCCGGCGTATCGTCGACAAAAAACGGCGCATTACTGAGGACACGGCTCTGTTTGACCACTTTGTGAAAATCTTCCTTGGAAAGCTGGCCACGGCGCAGCTTTTCCGACGAGATGCCGGTGGCCTCGGCGAGCAGACGGGTGGCCAGCTGCTCGGCTGACATCTCCAGGGAGAAGAAGCCGACCACGGCGCCTTCGGTATGGGTCACGTTGCCGTCGTCATCCAGAATGGGCTTGTAGTTGCGCGCCGCGCTGAAGGCGATGTTGGTCGCCAGGGCCGTCTTGCCCATGGACGGCCGCCCGGCCAGGATCAACAGGTCCGAGGGGTGGAGCCCACCGAGTTGGTTGTCGAGATCGATCAACCCGGTGCCGACGCCGGTCAGGCCGCCCTCACGGTTGAAGGCGCCTTCCATGGTGACGATGGCTGCGGTCATGGAAACGCCAAGCTGCTTGAAACCGCCCTCGGACTCGCCTTCCTCGGCAAGGTTGAAAAGCTGCTGCTCGGCCATTTCGATCTGCTCGTTGGCCGGGGTTTCGATTTTGTAGTCGTAGGCCTCGTTGACCACGTCCTCGCCAAGGGTGATTAGCTCGCGGCGAAGATAGAGATCGTGGACCGTACGGGCGTAGTCGTCCGCATTGATGATGGTGACTGTCGAGCCGACCAGACGCGCGAGATACTGGGCGCCGCCGATGTCGGCCAGGGCCTCATCGTTTTCGAAGTAGTGCTTGAGGGTAACCGGATTGGCGATCTGGCCGCGTTCGACCAGCTTCAGAATGGCTTCGAAGATGCGCCCGTGAATAGGCTGGAAAAAATGCTCGAGACGCAAAAAGCCCGAAACCATGTTGCTCTTTTCATTGTTGACCAGCATGGCGCCCAGCAGCGCCTGCTCGGCTTCGTCATTATGCGGCAGAGAGCGAAATGTGACACTCTCGTCCCGTTCGTTAAGTGCTCCTTCCACGCCGACCCCCCCAATCAAAAAATGCGAGCCGGAACCTATCACGAGGCTCGTCGTGGGTCTATTGATCGAGGTCTGTGGATAAGGTGTAAGTTGGGGGTATTTGGTTCTAGGTCGTTGAAATACAGCGACAATATATTTTCCTACCAAGGCGAAGACAGAAACGTCGCGGCACCGGTAGGGGTGCCGCGGCGAATTATGCTGGGTCCGAGTCGCAGGCGCCGGTGGCGGCGCGGCGATCAGGTCTCGTCATCAGCCGCGTCGTCGCCAGTCGCGTCTTCATTTGGCGTCTCGTCGGCGCTGCTCTCGGCATTGCCCTCGTCGCTACTCTCGTCACTGTCTTCATAGCTGAGATCAATGGTTTCAGGCTGTTCGAAAATTTCTTCCACGGACGGTGCTTCTTCGCCGTCATCGGCGCCGGCTTCAGGTGTTGCCGCCTGGGGCCAGGACAGGGCCAATTCCTGGGCTTCGGCTTCCTCGGCAGTACGCGCCACGTTTACCTTGATGGCGACGATGACTTCCGGGTGAAGCGCCACGCGGATCGGATGGATGCCGAGAGTTTTGATCGGTCGGCCCAATTCGACCTGCTGGCGGTCGATCTTGACGCCACCGTCCGTCGATGCGTCGGCAATATTACGAGCCGTCACCGAGCCGTATAGCTGGGCGCTGTCGCTGGCCTGGCGCAACAGAACACAGGTGAAGTCGACCAGCGCCTCGGCGGCCTTTTGAGCTTCGTCGCGACGCTCGAGATTGTTCGCCTCAAGCTGGACCCGCTCGGTTTCGAAGCGGCTCCTGTTGGTCTTGTTGGCCCGCAGAGCCTTGCCCTGGGGAAGCAGATAGTTGCGCGCATAGCCGGGCTTCACCGACACCTCTTCGCCCAACTGGCCTAACTTCTCGATTCGCTCAAGCAAGATTACCTGCATCAGTCGTTCTCCTTATCGGGCCCGGCGGTCGTGAACCGTTGCCGTAGTCCGATTAATTGATCCGCGAGTCCCAACCCGGCGACCAGGGCGAAGCCCGGCAATCCGAGAAGGAACAACAAAAGCATGTAGAAAAAAGTCAGGGCAAGCGATCGTCCGGGCCAGGGTCGCGACACATGATGCACCACCGCCAGACCCATGAACAGATACGCCGCCGCAAAGATGATCGTCAGAGTCTGGCCCATAAAGCCGGCCTGACCATCGGCGAATAACCACAAGGCGCCGCTCGCCAGAATCGCATAGGAGAAGGCCATGGGCATTTTGATCTGCCCAAGATCCAACGAGGGACGCCGATTGGCGCCCATTCGAACGAGAATCCGTTGTGCGATAGCGCTGTTAATGGCGAGTGTGACCAGCCACGAAGCAACCAGGGCCGCCGGCAGCATGGTCGCCCATTGGTTCGCCGCTATCTGGCGCTGCTCGTCGGTGAGTTGGGGCGCCAGCATGGCGAAAATCTGGCTCAGGGTAATTTCCATCTCGCCCACAAGGCCAATCTCGCGGCCTGCCATGGTCGTGTACACGACCAGGAATGTGACAATGCCGTAGCCCACCAGCAGGCCGAGCACCCGGCCCGGCGGATACCACTCTGCGTCACCCCCGTCGATGGCGCGTGACAACAGGGCCTGGCGTGTCACAAGGATGACCGGAATTCCGAATACCACCGCGAACGATACCAGCGGACCGAAGCCCGCCGCCGCGCCAACCAATACACTACCAGCCGCCACGGATACGCTCGCGGCCGCGGTGCCGAGCCCGAGTCCGACCAGGAACAAGGGCAAGTGTGTGAAGTTGATCAACAGCATTCCGAGAATCGTTCCAAACATTGGTGCGATAAAAAATGCCCCACTGGCGATACCCGCCAGGACAGCGATGGTCAGGGTTCTGGACATCCAGCGAACCGGCCTTTGGGCCGGCCCATCGCCAATCTATTGAATGACGAAGGGCAGCAGCGCGAGATTACGCGCCCGCTTGATCGTCCGCGCCAGCTCGCGCTGTTTCTTGGCCGATACCGCGGTGATGCGGCTGGGGACAATCTTTCCCCGCTCGGACAGGTAACGTTGCAGAAGCTTGACGTCCTTGTAGTCGATCTTCGGTGAATTAGCGCCGGAGAACGGGCAGGTTTTGCGCCGCC
>CAZYDR010000155.1:0-6252 GCA_964645285.1 uncultured Alphaproteobacteria bacterium | reverse complement strand
GGGCAGCCGCGCCATGGCCGGTATCGGCTGCCACTATATGGCCTTGTGGATGGACCGCGACACCGAGACCTTCACCCAGATGGGCGGCGAGGGCGCCACCTGGATCGGCCAGTCGCCGTTCACCGATACGCCCCACGTGTTCCAGAACATCGGCGACGGCACCTACTATCACTCCGGCCTGTTGGCGATCCGCGCGGCGGTGTCGTCGGGGGTCAATATGACCTACAAGCTGCTTTACAACGACGCCGTGGCGATGACCGGCGGCCAGCCCATGGACGGTCCCCTGAGCGTGCCGCTGATCACCCACCAGCTTTACGGTGAAGGCATCCGGCGTATCGCCGTGGTTGCCGACGAGCCCGGAAAATATCCTCTGGGCGACGGTTTCGCCGCCGGCGTTACCGTCCACCACCGCGACGAGCTCGACCGGGTCCAGCGCGAATTGCGCCAATACCCCGGCGTCACCGCGCTGATCTACGACCAGGTCTGCGCCACCGAGCGGCGGCGCCGGCGCAAACGCGGCACCATGGCCGACCCGGCCCAGCGCGTGGTGATCAACCAGGCGGTGTGCGAGGGCTGCGGCGACTGCGGCATCCAATCCAATTGCCTGTCGGTAATACCCCTGGAGACCGAATTCGGCCGCAAGCGCGCCATCGACCAGTCGTCGTGCAACAAGGATTTCACCTGCATCAAGGGCTTCTGCCCGAGCTTCGTCACGGTCCACGACGCCGAACTGCGCCGCCCCCAGGGCGTCGCCGGCGAGGCCGAGGTCCCGGCCCTGCCCGAGCCCGAGCGTCCCGGCCTCGACTATCCCTACGGCGTGCTGGTCACCGGCGTCGGCGGCACCGGGGTGGTCACCATCGGGACGCTACTCGGCATGGCCGGCCACATCGACGGTTTCGGCGTCACCGTGCTCGACATGACCGGCCTGGCCCAGAAATACGGCGCCGTGATCAGCCACGTACGCTTCGCCACGTCGCCCGAGGATATCCACGCGGTCCGGGTGGCGGCCGGCGGGGCGCGGCTGCTGCTCGGTTGCGATATGGTGGTGGCGGCCAGCTTCGACGCCCTGGCCAAGGTCACCAGGGGCGTCACCCACGCGGTGGTCAACACCCACGAATCACCGACCGGCAATTTTGCCCGCGACGCCGACCTGACCTTCCCCGGCCAGGATCTGCGCGATGCGGTGAGCGGCGCCACCGGCCCCGACCATGCCGACTTCCTCGACGCCACCGGCCTGGCCACGGCGCTGTTCGGCGACAGCATCGCCAGTAATATGTTCATGGTCGGCTATGCCTACCAGAAGGGACTGCTGCCGTTGTCCGGCGCGGCCATCGAGCGGGCCATCGAACTCAACGGTGTCGCCGTGGCCATGAACCAGCGCGCCTTCCGCTGGGGCCGCCACGCCGCCCATGACCGCGCCGCCGTGGAGAGCGCCGCCGCCGGAGCCGCGCCGCAAGCCGCCGGTGAGAGCTTTACCGCCGGCCTCGACGAACTGATCACCCACCGTACGGGGTCGCTCACCGCTTATCAGAACGCCGCCTATGCGGCGCGCTACAATGCCCTGGTCGAGCGCGTCCGCGCCACCGAAGCAGCGCAAGCCAAGGGCCTCACCGGGCTCACCGAAGCGGTCGCGCGCTACTATTACAAGCTGCTGGCCTACAAGGATGAATTCGAGATCGCCCGGCAGCTCACCGAGCCCGCTTTCGAGGACCGCATCGGCGCCAAGTTCGAAGACGGCTACAAGATCCGCTACCACCTCGGCCCGCCGCTGCTGGCCGCCACAGACCCCGAGACCGGACGCCCGATCAAGGCGCCCTACGGCGCCTGGATGGGTCACGTCATGCGCCTGGTGGCGGCGTTCAAATGGCTGCGCCCCCTGCCCTTCAACCCCTTCGGATTTTCTCACGAGCGCCGCACCGAACGCCGCCTGATCAAGGAATACGAGAAGACCATCGGCGAACTGATCGACCGCCTCGACCATGACAACCATGGCCTGGCTGTGAAAATCGCCAGCGTGCCGGAACACATCCGGGGCTTCGGCTTCGTCAAGCAGCGCCATATGATCAATGCCAAGCACGACGAGGCCGAACTGCTCAAGAGTTTCCATAATCCGGGCGACGCGGCCAGCGCGGCGGAATAGGAAACCAACCAAGGGAGTAACGGGATGAGCGAAGGACAAGTTGCGGTAGTCGTCGGGGTCGGTGCCGGATTGGGCGCCTCGTTGGCACGGCGTTTTGCCGACGCCAGTATGAAGGTCGCCCTGGCGGCGCGCGGTGAAACGGTTACCGGACCTCTGGCGGCGGCCATCAACGATAGCGGCGGCACGGCCTGCTCCTGCCCAACGGACAGCAGCGACGAGACCGCCGTCCTCGAGCTGTTCGGCAAGGTGGAAAGCGACCTCGGCGCGCCCGATCTGGTGGTCTTCAATACCGGCTCCTACGGGCGCACCAGCGTCATCGAGACCAGCACCGAGGATTTCGAGAACTGCTGGCGCTCGGGCTGCCTCGGCGGCTTCCTGGTCGGCCGTACGGCGGCCCGGGGCATGGTGACGCGCGGCCACGGCACCATCATCTTCACCGGCGCCACGGCGGCGCTCCGGGGCGGCGCCAATTTCCTCAATCTGGCGGCCGGCAAGTTCGGCCTGCGCGCCCTGGCCCAAAGCATGGCGCGGGAACTGGGGCCCCGGGGCATCCACATCGCCCATACCATCATCGACGGCCAGATCAACGGCCCGGCCCACGCCGACATGACCGACGAGATCGCCGACGGCAAGCTGCTCGAACCCGACGCCATCGCCGAGACATACTACCAGCTCCATATCCAGCACCGCAGCGCCTGGACCCTTGAGCTCGACCTGCGTCCGGCGGTCGAGAAATTCTGAGCCATGGCGTTAAGGCGCTGCGCCTGTGGCGTGCTGATGGAGGATGGGCGCATCCTGCTCGGCAAGCGCGCGCCGCACCGCGAGCTCTACCCCAGCGCCTGGGACATGGTCGGCGGCCACCAGGAAGCCGGCGAGACCCTGGACCAGACCCTGGTGCGCGAGTTCGAGGAAGAGATCGACGTTACGCCCATGGCATTCGAGAAGCGCGTGGTGATTGTCGAGCCACGGTCGGAAGAGAACGGTGAGCGCGACTACCACGTATATGCCATAACCCGATGGCACGGACCGGGACCCCATATGTGTGGCGACGAGCATACGGCTCTCGATTGGTTTACTATCGGCGACGCCCTTGGCCTCGACCTCGCCTTGGCCGAATATCGAGATGTACTCAGACGGCTATGAAATGGCGACTGAACAGGGACTGATCTATGACCGCGCCGCCGCCGCCAGCTATGCCAAGCATCGCGGCGTGTGGCCGGAAATTCTGCAGCCGCTGCTGCTGAACAGCGGCATCGACCGCGTGTCGCGGGTGCTTGAGGTCGGCTGCGGCACCGGCAACTACATTATCGCCGTGCAATTCATCGCCGGCTGCTAGGCCCACGGCATCGACATCTCCGAGGAAATGCTGGTCCATGCGGAGCGGCGCGATTCACCGGTCAGCTTCGCCGTCGGCTCGGCCGAGTATCTCGACTTTCCCGACGCCAGTCTTGATCTGGTGTTTTCCGTCGATGTTACCCACCACCTGGGCTCACCCGCCGATCATTACCGCGAGACCCATCGCGTGCTGGCGCCCGGCGGTCGCGTACTCACGGTCACCCGGTCCGAGGACATGCTAGAATCCGGCGCCGTAACGGCGCGCTACTTCCCCGAAACCGTGGCCACCAACCTGACGCGCTATCCATCGGCGGATGCCCTGCGCGGGCAAATTAGCGATGCCGGATTCGACAAGATCGAGACCATCGAGGTCTCCCATCCGGTCGCGGTTACCAACGCGGCACTCTACGCCAGCAAGGCCCGCTCAACCCTCCATATGATCCCCGAGGAGGCCTTTCAGCGTGGCCTGGTGGCGCTGGAGCGCGACCTGGAAAAAGGCCCGGTCACCGGCGAGCAGCACCACCTAATTTTGTGGGCGGTGAAGTAGGCGGTCAGCCTATCCCCGCGCATCCTCCCGGATCATGGCGGCGGTTTTTTCGCCGATCATGATGGCCGGGGCGTTGGTGTTGCCCGAAATCAGGGTTGGCATGATCGAGCAATCGGCAACCCGCAGGCCCTCGATACCGCGTACCCGCAAGCGTTCATCGACCACCGCCTGGGGATCGCTACCCATTTTACAGGTGCCCACGGGGTGGTAGATGGTGCTGCCGTACTCGCGAACGTATTCAAGCAGCTCGTCGTCGCTTTGCACCGCCTCGCCGGGCAGATACTCCTCGGCGATATAGGGCGTGATCGACGGCTGTGAGGCAAAATTGCGGGCCAGTTTGAGACCGTCGATCATGGTCTGGCGGTCGGTGTGGGTATCGAGATAGTTGGGCCGCATGGCCGGCGCCTGGGCCGGGTCGGCGGACTTGATCAGCACCGTGCCCCGACTCTCCGGACGAAGCTGGCAGACCGACGAGGTGAAGCCGGAAAAATCATTCATGCCGAGGCCACCATCCGACGCCGCGTCGCCGATCAGGTTAGCATCGATGCTGAGCGGCAGCAGATGATACTGGACGTCCGGCGTTTCGAGTTCGGGCCGGGTCTTGGCGAAGACGCCGACCTGACCGGCGGCCATGGTCATGGGACCGCGCCTGAACAGGGCGAATCGCAGGGCAATGACGATCTGGCGATGGAGGTAGCGGGTTTCGTCGTTGATGGTGATCGGCTTGGTGCAGCGGTAAACGCTTTTGATCTGCAGATGGTCCTGCAGGTTCGCGCCGACACCGGGCGCCTCGAGAATCACATCGATGCCATGTTCCTTGAGCAACTCGCCAGGGCCGATACCCGAGAGCTGAAGCAATTGCGGCGAGTTGACGGCGCCGCCGGAGAGTACGATCTCGCGTCCGGCCTTGGCTAAACGGGGCTGGCCCTTGACGCGGTACTCGACGGCACTGGCCCGGCGGCCTTCAAACACCACGCGGCTGGCCAGGGCGTTGACCTCGATGGTCAGGTTTGGCCGTCCCTTGGCCTGTTTGAGGTAACCGGCGGCGGCGCTGCAGCGCCGCCCCTTGCGGCTGGTAGTCTGGTAGTAGCCGACGCCTTCCTGGGTCAGGCCGTTGAAATCGTTGTTGCGCGGAATACCAGCCTCGACCGCGGCCTCGATATAGGCGTGGCAGATTTCGTTGTCGTCGGTCGCGTTCGAAACCCCGAGCGGTCCGCCGGCGCCGTGAAGATCGTCGGCGCCGCGCTCCTGGTCCTCGGCCTTCTTGAAGAAGGGTAACACGTCGTCCCACGACCAGCCGGCGTTGCCGAGTTGGCGCCAATGGTCGTAGTCCTGATGCTGGCCACGCATGTAGATCAGGCCGTTGATCGAGCTCGATCCGCCCAGCACCTTACCCCGCGGCCAGGCGATCTTGCGGCCGTTGACGCTGTCTTCGGGTTCGGTCTCGTAACACCAACTGTATTTCGGGTGGAACATGGTCTTGAAGTAGCCCACCGGGATATGAATCCACGGGTAGTTGTCCTTGCCGCCGGCTTCCAGCAGCAGCACCCGGTTGGCGGGATCCTCGGAGAGCCGGGCGGCGACGGCGCAACCGGCCGATCCCGCCCCGACCACGATGTAGTCGTATGTTTGATCTGTCATGGTCGGATCATCCGGCTTGGGTGGGTTGGCGTCAATCCATACCGAGGGCGCGCTGGTAGAGACTAAGGAATTCTTCCTGTTCGTTGCGCTCACTCTGGTCGAGTTTACGCAGGCGCACCAGTTGGCGCATGGTCTTGGCGTCGAAGCTGTTGCCCTTGGCCTCGGAATAGATCTCCCGAATGTCGGCCGCCATGTTCGCCTTTTCCTCTTCAAGGCGCTCAATGCGCTCGATATAGGAGCGCAGCCGCTCCCCCGCGATGCCGCCGACTTCGGTCATAATCCTGTCCTTCTCACTGACCCGAAAAACTACCGCCCGGCCATGGTCGGGCCGGGCGCGTCCTTTGTATAGCGGTGGCGCGGATGGGCTGCAAGACGACGATTGGCCGCCCGATTCATCCAATTTTAACTGCAAACCGGGAATATCGACCTGTCCTGCCCCCCTATAACTGGTCCACATAATTGATGATATTCAACGAAGGTGTGGAGGTATTGGGATGGCCAGGAAGCGATATTCCGATGAGGATGTATTGAACCTGCTGCGCCAGATTGAACTCAGTCTGGCATCTGGTGACAGTGTCGAAACGGCCTG
>CAZYDR010000154.1:0-6259 GCA_964645285.1 uncultured Alphaproteobacteria bacterium | reverse complement strand
TGCGGCTCCGCGCCATTGGCTTGCGCCTCGTTAAACGCTTCGTTCGCTACTTGGTGAAAATCCATCCCTTCACTGGATGGCGGTTGAGTATCTGGACTTTCGATTGATATATCAGTCATTACTTCCTCTCCAGTCACAAGTGATTCGAACACTCGTCAATATGCTCAAACATCTCTCTACGCGCCGATGTACCGATAGAAGCAACTACTCCCAGGTTCAAATTTCCGCGCTTCTCTCACTGATGTCAATGGCGGAGTAAAATTAGACTGTCCAGCCCCCCTGTCGTTATGAGGTGGTCCCAGAAAATCGGACAGGTCTCTAAGGTGAACGAGAACGAGGACAAGTTCTTCGTCAACATCGACAAATATCCGTCACGCAAGATCATCTCGTCGGGGGACACCGAGCCCGTAGCCGGCTCCGGCTCCGGTGGCCATTCGGTGTTCGCTTACTACCTGATCAAAGCCCCCTCGGAAAACACCAAGCCCTACATCACGTCGTTTCAACTGTTTGACCGGCCAGTCCGGGGCGTGACCAATAACTCGAACCAGACGCCCGAGTTCGGCACCGTGCCCGACAGTGGCGATCAGGGTTCCGGCGACTTCACCTTTATCCGCCGCCCATCGAGTTGATTGCGGTCTTCGTTTGCCGACCTATCCGCCCGTTCCCACACCGCCAGCGCCACCGCTTCAAAACGCACCTCGGCATTCTCGTATCAACTGGTTCACGGCTCGCCGTTCTGCGATGGCTTGGGCGGTGTAGCGTCCATGCTTTAGGGCGTTCTGGTTGCCCTTCGGTGCGCCATTAAACGCGGCTGTATGGGAGGGGAAAAAGCCTTCCCGCCCGCAGGCTTCCCAAGGCCGTCAATCTCACCGTGGGCAACATCCAAGAGCTAATCGCCGAGGGCGAATGGCTACCCGGCCGCTGTGTATGCACTCGCTGCAGTCTTTGCGGCAGCTATCACGCGAGGCATATCGATTTCTTCTAGGTAGTCCGCCTCTTCAAAAGCTCCACTCGCTTTTATGGCTATCACAAGGCCCATAGCGGTTTCTTGGTCTTTCACTTCAACCCGAACTACGACATCATACTTGCCTCGCACAAATGCAACGTAATCGGCAGTGCCACCAACAGCATCCATAAGCTTTTTTATGGCGGCTTCGCGATCAGAACCAGAAATCAGACCCTTCAAAGCATGAGGGGCATATTTTCCGAGCAGGAGAGCTTTCATTATTACGACCTCTATAATTTTCGATTCTGTGGTATTCAATGGTAGAGGGTACAGACAATTGCCAGACATATCTAGCCTGCCTGCCATTCGTTTTAGGGCGGCACTCTTGCCGGCGCCCTTTTTATAGTGGGGAAATACTCCCTGCCCAGCTTGGTTGCCGCCCTGTTCCGCGCGCGCGCGAGGGGTGGCAACTGAGATCGGCTGGGCTGCCTTTCAACTGATGCACCCAGGAACAGTACACCACCGTGTGGCCACCTGTTATTGACCTGTTATTTCAGGTGGACGGGCGCAACGCTGCTAGGGCGCTCGACAGCATTCCTGGCATTAATCCTTTTGGTGACCGCATCGACGGCTCTCTGCTCGGCCTCTCTGGTCTCCGGGTTCAAGATTATCCAACGCTCAATGAAAAACGGCTCCCGGTTCCCGAGCGGCCCGTTTTTGGCTTCCCAAATGGCAACGGCCTCGGCCTGTGCCTTGGCGGCCCCTTCTTCGCCGTCTCTGTGGTCGTATATATATCCGATGACCGGCGAGTCCTTTTCGCTTGTGCCTGCACGGTGTTCAAGTTTCTCCACTCGGTTTTTGAGTCGGCTCATTTGGGGTTCTTCCTTTCCAGGGCTGCGATCCGGGATTCAATCTCTTGGGTTTCGAGGGCGCGGCGGTAGGTTTCGACCAGTACGGCAATCGCCGTCCCCTCACTCGGCGTCATCTCGCTGGTCGCAACCGCTTTGAGGATGGCTCCGGCCGCCGTGACCGCGTCCGCCGCCGTTTTCATGGCGGGCAGCGCGAAGGTTACAGGCGCGTCTTTCTTCGCCGGGGCGATGCGGTCCAGGCACAGCCTCAAGGCCACCATGTCGCCTTCAAGCGCCTTCTCAATGGCCTTGCGGGTAAGCGTCTCTGCATCGCCCTCTAGCAAAGCTTCCACGGCGAGGGTCACCTTATTGCGAGAGCCCTTGGGCCTGCCATTGGGGTTCCCGCTCTCGCCTTGCGGAAACGGCTTTCCGCGCTGTTTTCCTGCTGTTGTTACAGCGGTCACCGCCGCCCCCCAGCTTCGCCCGAAAAGATTTCCACATAAGGCGCGAGGGCGGCGGGCGGACAAAGCGCCACCGTCTCGGGGGATGAATTGTCGAGGTCGCAGTCCATGGGTCGCTCCGTCAGAGGGATAGCGCCGTCATCACGACGGTGCACCTATTGTCATTTAGGTGGCGGGGTGTCCCGCCGCCGGCTTAGGTATGATGGACCTGGACGCGAGGCGATGCGATGCCGGCGGCGGGCTCTCTCTCGGCTTTCGCCGAAGATCAGGCCGCGAAGAAAGGGCGGGAGATTGCCATGGCGTATGCAGAATCTATCATTCAGCGATTATACTACATTAGGCTGGGCAAGCGAAGGCAAAAAAGGGGGGTAGAATTGTGGGTAGCATTAAACTGTCGGCAAAAATCCGCAGATATTAGCGATATGTAGCGGATACCTCTTCCGCCATTATCCCGTTCGGGATTAGGCGCTCTATTACTGCTCCTTGGTACAAGCCAAAAATATTTTTGCGGAGAACCACGCCATGACCGCCATCGACCAGACCGTCCGTTTCGGGCTCTGCACCGATCAGAACCTCAGTTTCGACACCCTGGTCGAGCGCTGGCGGTACTTCGAGGCACTCGGTTTCGACAGCGTCTGGGATTGCGATCACTTCAACCAGACCAGCAACGAGAGCGGCCCCTATTTCGAGGGCTGGACCATGCTGGCGGCCCTGGCGGCGCGCACCGAACGTATTCGCGTCGGCGTGCTGGTGAGCTGCAACAATTTCCGCCACCCGGGACTCCTGGCGCAACAGGCCATAACCGTCGATCACATTTCCAACGGCCGCCTCGAGCTTGGTATCGGCGCCGGCTATACGGAGGGTGAGCACGGGCGCTTTGGTATCCCGCTGCAGTCGCCCGGCGACCGTCGTCGCTCGTTCCATGAGGCGGTGCAGATCATCGACAGCCTGCTGCGTAACGAAACCACCACGTTCGACGGGCGTTATTATCAGCTCGACGGCGCCTATGTGCGTCCCGGCCCGGTGCAGAAACCTAGGCCCCCGTTCACCTTCGGCGCCCACGGGCCGCGCATGCTGCGCATCTGCGCCGAATATGCAGATACCTGGAACTCGTCCGGCACCGCCGAAGAGATGCGGGAGCGCGGCCTGATCCTCGACCAGCATTGCGCCGATATCGGTCGTGACCCCCGGGAGATAAGGCGATCGATCTATGGCTGGGCGTCGAAAATTGCCGAGCAGGGCCTGCCCAATCCATGGGAAAACACCGATGCCTTCGAAGAAATGGTTGGCCGCTATCGCGACGCCGGGGTCAATGAGTTTCTCATCGATGCGCCCGAGCCCGAACAGTTCCCGGTGCTGGAAGCGGTCATGGCCGACGTCATACCGCGCATCCGGCGAGAGAGCGCCGGCGCTTCCTAACCGGCGGTGATCTTGCTGGTATTGACCACGTGATTGGAGAGCGCGAGCGCCTCCGCCGGCAGGCCGACCGCGAGGCCGACCAACTGGGCGACGTGGAGGATGGGGAGCTGTGACGGCCGCCCTGTCCGCCGCGCCATATCAGGCTGGTGGGCGTCGAGCACTGTGTGACATAGCGGGCAGGGCGTCACCAGGCAATCGGCGGCCTGACCTTCGGCGGCGGCGAGGTGGCCGGCGCTCATGTCAAAGGCGATGTTCTGGTCCGTCGCCAGGACGTGGAAACCGCAGCACTTGTCGGCTCCGTCATAGGTCACCGGCTCGGCCCCGACGAGGCGGCACAGGCGCTCAAGGGACGTCATTCTGTCGGCCGCCACCGGGTCATGGGCGGTGGCCGGACGGCGAATGTGGCAGCCGTAGAATGGCCCGATCTTAAGGTCGCTCAAGGGCCGGGTGACGGCGCCCTGGATGCGCTGCTCACCGATGTCCTCGAGCAGAATCCACAGAAAATGTTTGACCGTGGTGGCGCCACTGTAATACAGCCCGGTTTCGGCCAGGCTCTGATTGACCCGGGCCAGCGCCTCGGCGTCGCTCTGCAGCCGCTGATTGGCCTCGGTCAGATTGAGCAGACAGCTGTCGCAGACTACCGCCAGATCGTGGCCCTCGGCCTCGGCCAGGGCCAGGATGCGGCCGTTGGCGACGAGGTGGAGATGCTCGCTGATGGCGCGGAACTGGCGCGCGCCGGTGCAGCCGGGATTCTCAAGCTTGTGCAGGGTGACGCCGAAATGGGTCGCCACCGCCTGGGTGCTGGTGTCGAGTTCGTTGCAGCTGCCCTTGGCCGAACAGCCCGCGAAATAGGCGAAATCCTGGTTCATTGGTCGCCGTCCGATCCATAGGTCTTACGGATGGTCGCGGCCGACGCCGGTGGTTGTTTGAGCAGGGTGTCGGCGACGCTGACCTTGCCGCTGGCGATCATCCGCGCGCCGGTGCGCAGACTGTTGAGGGACAGCCCGCCCGACTTGGCCACCAGCTTCGGCGCATTGACCCGCCCATAGGTTTTGACGTTGTCGAGGAAAGCGCCCGCGTGGCCGGCGCCGTCGCCTTCGCCGCGCCCGTAGGCCAGACGCTTGAGCGGCTCGATGGCATGGGCGACGATGGGAATGTCGACCGGACAGGCCGCCTCGCACTGGTAGCAGGAGACACATTTGAAGACATGGCCGGCGTCTTCGGCCAGTATGGCCCGGTCGGCGCCGTCGCGCGGGTCGAACGCCAGCTCGGCCAGGGCGACCAGGGGCGCCGGGCCGGCGAAGTCGCTATGGGGCTGGCCGAGTACCGGGCAGACGGCCATGCAGGCGAGACACTGGAGACAGTCGCGCAGATGATAGCCGGCGGCCATGTCGCCTTCGGACAGGGGCTCGGGAAAGCTCTCGTAGGGCGCCGTGCGGTCCAGCAGGGGCGAGATCGCGACAAGCTGTTCCTGGTAGGGGTCGCGGTCGATCACCAGGTCGCGGATTACCGGGTAGTTGGCCAGGGGCTCGATGGTCATCTCCGCCTCCGCCGGCTCCCAGCACGCCAGCTTGGGTGCGCCGTTGACCATCAGGGTGCAGGCGCCGCATTTCTTGGCGCTGCACAGCCAGCGCCTGGCGATGTCCTTGCCCAGGGTTTCGTAGACGTAGTCGAGAACTTCGCTAATCCGCATATGGGGCGTCCACGGCACCTCGAAGCTGTCGTAGCGCGGGGCGTCGTCGACGTTGGGGTCGTAACGAAAAATACGGGCGTTAATGGTCTCCATGATCAGTAATCGACCTCGAAGAAGGGCTCGCGGGGTGCTTCCGGCTGCAGGTATGGCAGGGCGTAGGACTCGGTGCGTGAGCGCCACACGTCGCCGGAGCGGGCGACGATCATCTTGCACAGCCAGTTTTCGTTATCGACCACCGGGTAATCGTCGCGGTAGAACGGCCCCCGGCTCTCCTTGCGCAGCAATCCCGAGCGGACGGTCGCCTCGCAGGCGTCGATCATCGAGCAGGCGTCGAGGGCGTCGAGCCAGCCGGTGTTCCATGCCCGGCCGTCGCCTTGCAACCGCAGTTTCGGCACGCAAACCTCGCGCAGGGTTTGCAGGCCGTCGAGGGCGGTCTGCATCTTGGCCTCGTTCTTGACGTAGCCGAGCTGCCACATGACCTCGCGGATCTGGATTTTGAGATCAACCGGGCGCATGCCGTCTGGGGATGCCTTCAGGAAGCCGAAAACCCGCGCCTCCTCGGTGTTGATGGCCGCCGTTGGTACCGACGGTTCGGTCCGTGTTTCGGCGGCGCTCGCCGCCGCTTGGCCGGCGACCTTGCCGTCAAAGCTCACCGGGCCGACGCCGCCGAGATAGTGGGCGGCGACGCCGCCGGCGGCGTGCAGGCCGGGCAGGCTGGTCTGCATGGTTTCGGCATTTACGTTGACGCCGCCCTGGCGCATATGAATCGTAATGCCGCATTCGATGCGGTCCTTGCCGACGTCGAGGCCGAGCTTGCTCCATACCTTGGCCTGATGCTGGTAGGTCTTGATGACGTCGGCGGGAATGTGGTCGTAGCCCGAGTAATAGCCGC
>CAZYDR010000153.1:0-6506 GCA_964645285.1 uncultured Alphaproteobacteria bacterium | reverse complement strand
CGGCGTCTTCTCCTGGACCTTCATCATTCAGGCCATGCTGGTCGGCTCGCTGTTCCTCATCAGCAACTATTATCTGTGGACCGGGATGACGCGAATTCCCGGGGCCGAGCGCTACTACAAATTCATCAAGTACATCCTCATCGCCCTGGTGGTCTCCTTCGCGGTCTGGCTGACGCCGCACAACCTGCCGCTGACCGGTCAGGAGGTCGGCGAGATGGGCGGCAGCCAGTACCACCCGACGCTCAAGTTCCTGGGCCTGATGCCGGCCAAGAACGCGGTCATCAACCTGATCATCCTGTCGACGTTCTTCAGCTTCCTGCTCTATCGCCGGGGCAACAAGAGCGACGTGGTGCCGATGACCGAACAGGGCCGGATGCCCAAGATCATCATCCCCCTGGCCGGCCTAGCTGCCGTCGCCCTGGTCGGCCAGTACGCCCTCAAGCTGTTCGAAATGGACCCGACCGAGCTCGACCTGCCGGCCGACCGGGCGGTCTATTTCGAGACCGTCGGCTATCTGTTGTTGTTCGAGTGCGCCGCCGCCGTGGTCGCCGTAATCCTGGCGCTGCGCAATCTCGGCAAGCTCGCCCAGGGCCTCTACCTGGCGATCACCGCCTTCAACGTGGTCATCTTCCTCGGGGTCTACGGTTTCATCGTCATGGAACAGGCCTCGCCGTTCCTGCGCAACGTCGCGGTCAGCCAGTTCCTGCAGCTCATCAGCTGCCTCATTCTGGTCGGCGCCGTCGATGTTTTCCTGTTCCGCGGCGCCAAGGAGATCGGCCCGCTGCAATGGGGCAAGATTCCCATCCGCGGCCAATACGCCTTGCTGCTGCTGACCTTCGTCATCACCATGAACATGGGCCTGATGGGTTTCATCCGCTCGGGCCTGCGCGGTGACTGGCACATCTTCGGCGTCATGCGCGACACCTCCGAGTGGTCCTACACGCCAAGCAACTTCACCATGACCCAGATGGTGGCGTCGTCGGTGCTGACCTTCATGATCGGCATCGCCTTCATGTTCTGGCTCGGCGGCATCGCAGCCAAGAGGCGGGCGCCCGACGAAGCTGGTGACGAGTCATGACCGTGACTTCCGAATCCGGCTCGTCTAACGCTGTCGGCAAGGTCTTCATCTTCCTGTTGATCGCCCTGGGAACGTTTCTCTGGATTGGCTACGCGGTGACCGAACTGACCGGCGGCGAGAAGGTCGCGGCCAGTGTCGTCGAGGTCGGACCCGAAGGCGGCGAAACCATCTTTTGGGGCAAGGGCCGCTGCTTCACCTGCCACAGCGTCGGCGACCGGGGTAGCGCCGTGCGTGGTCCCAACCAGGGCCAGTTCGGCGAGAAATTCGCCCAGCCCATCGGCGTCCGGTCCATCGAGCGGGCGGCCCAGCGCTCGACCGAGACCGGCCTTGAGTACAGCCGCACCGATTACCTGATCGAAAGCCTGGCCAACCCCGGCGCCTTCGTGGTCGAGGGCTACAAGAACGAGATGGCCGTCGTCTACGCGCCGCCGATCTCTCTCAGCCTGCTCGAAATCAAAGCGGTGATTTCCTATTTGCAGAGCCAGGGCGGCGATGTCGATCTTGAGGTGCTGAATAATCCCAGCGAGGTCGGCGCGGCCTTACTCGCCAAGATCATGGCGGCCTCGGCGGCCGGTGGCGGCGATCCCGACGCCGGTCTGGTGGTGTTCGAGGACAACTGCATGGAATGCCACATGATCGCCGACGAGGGCGGCGACATCGGCCCCGATCTCAGCGCCGCCGCCAAGCTCGGCCTCAAGCTCATCGAGGAATCGATCACCCGGCCGGCCAAGACCATCACGGCGGGCTACGAGACCTTTGAGGTCATCGCCCAGGACGGCCGTAAGACTGTCGGCATCAAGACCCGCGACGACGCCGACGAAATCGACATCACCAAGGCGACCGGCGAGGTGGTGACCATCGCCAAGGCCGACATCAAGGAAATCACCCAGGACGAGAACAAGAGCGTCATGCCCGAGGACCTGATCGAGGCGATCACGGTGAAGGATTTCCAGGACGTTCTCGCCTACCTGATGCTGCAGAAGGGCGGGGAATGATGAAGGCCCGGGGAGAACAGCCATGAAGGGCTTCCGCATCGGCCGCCTGTGGTCCGTCATCATCACCCTCGGGGTGATCTACAGCCTGGTGGAATGGGGTATCCCGGCGATCTCGCGCGAGATCACCACACTCGATCTGCCGCTGCCGGTGCCCGGCACGCTGATGTTCATCTACATGACGCTGACCGTCATCGCGTTGTTCATGCTGGTGACCTTCTCCGACGAGGGGCTCAACGATTTCCAGCGCCCGATCGCCAAGTTGCTGACCGGCGGCTATGGCCGCATCGCCCGGGCGCTGGCCCTGATCGCCCTGCCGGCGGTGGTTGGCTGGGTGGTCTACGACGTCACCGTACCCAAGATCGAGCTGCCGCCGTCGCTGCGCATCCAGCATCCGTCGTCGAACTTCCCGAAATCCTACGAGGCGCTTGAAAACCCGGCGGCCAATCCTAGCGCCGCCGAGGTCGCCGCCTTCGTCGAGGCCGCCGAGGCCGGCGAGGTCAACCTGATTCCCCAGGTCGCGGCCGATGTCGAGGCCTGGTGGGGCGAGAGCGACGCCGACCATATCCTCAATTTCATCCCGACCGAGCCCATGAACGTCTTCCTCGCCGAACTCGAGGGCGGCGAGGTCAGCGACGAGACGGCGCGCGCCGCGCTGCTCGAGAAAACATTGTTCGAGGGTCGCGCGCTCTACGCCATGAACTGCCGGCCGTGCCACGGCGACAGCGTCGGCGGTGACGGGCCCATGGCCGACGGCTTCAAGCTGCGGCCGATAAACTTCACCGACATCGGCACCATCGAGACCATCGTCGAGGGCTACACCTTCTGGCGGGTGACCAACGGCGGTGCCGGCCTGCCGACCGAGGCGACGCCGTGGGACTCGGCCATGCCCGAGTGGAAACTCAGCCTGACCGAAGAGGAGCGCTGGAAGATCATCCTGGCCGAGTACGACATGGCCCGGAAGACACCGCGCATACCGGAAACCGAATGACTGTGATGCGGCATATAACGATCTGGCTGGTCGCGGTAATCGCTCTCGGTGTCTGGGAGATGGCGCCGGCCGGGGCCGCCGATACGCCTAAGGGACCCAAACCCGAGATGACCGATGAACTGATCGAGCAGGGCCGGGTGATCTACTTCGCGCGCTGCAGTTTCTGCCACGGCCTGCTCGGTGATGGCGAGGGCCCGGCGGCGCCCTATCTCGACCCCCGGCCGCGCGACTTCACCCTGGGAACCTTCAAGTTCCGCACCACCCAGAGTGGTGAGCTGCCGACCGACGAGGACCTGTTCCGCACGGTCAGCCGCGGCCTTACCGGCACCGGCATGCAGGCCTTCGACGACGACCTGATCAAGAACGGTCTCAGCGAGGCGGAGCGCTGGGCGGTTATCGCCTACATCAAGACCTTCGCGCCCGAGTTCGACGACGAGGAGTTCGACCCCTACAAGATGCTGGTCTCGCTGCCCGCCGCCAAGGCCGCCTACAACGCCGACACCATCGCCAAGGGCAAGGCGGTGTTCGAACGCGCCAAGTGTTGGGAATGCCATGGCAAGCTGGGACGCGGCGACGGTCAGAAATCCTTCGACCGCAAGGACGATTGGGGTTTCCCGATCCGCATCCGCAATGTCACGCACCCCTGGAAACTCAAGGGCGGCAATGAAGTCGAAGACATCTACATGCGCTTCTCGACCGGCATCAACGGTACGCCCATGCCGTCGTTCATCAAGAGCCTGAGCGAGGAAGAGCGCTGGTATCTGGCCAACTTCATCAAGTCCCTGCAGCACAAAATGATCGACAACCGGGTGCTGACTGTGCGGCGCGTCACCGGCGCCCTGCCGCACGCCGCCGACGATCCGGCCTGGGCCCAGGTCACGCCCATGGACGTGCGCCTCGCCGGCCAGGTCGTGGTGGCGCCGCGCTGGCAGAACCCGAGTATCGAGCTGGTCACGGTCAGGGCCCTGTTCAACGACCAGGACATCGCCTTCCTCATCGAGTGGGACGATCCCTTCGCCGACGTCACCCACGACGACGACCAGGCCTTCGATAGCCAGGAGATCAGGCAGGTCGGTGGTTACAACTCCTATATCGAAATCCAGAATATGATCCCGCGCCGGCTCGAGACGTTCCGCGACGCCATCGCCCTGCAGTTCCCGGTCAAGCCCGTCGAGGGTACCAAGAAACCCCATTTCCTGCGCGGCAGCGCCTCCAACCCGGTCAATCTCTGGATGTGGCACGCCGACCGCCATGCGGACGACGGCTCCGGCGCGGAAGAGGCCATCGCCCGGGGCTGGAGTCAACCGCCAACGGCCCAGGCCGCGGATGGCCAGCAGATCAGCGCCGTGGCGGGTTGGGATCAGGGGCGCTGGAGCGTCGTCATGACCCGGCCGCTGACCACCGGTGACAAGGGCGACGTGCAGTTCGTGTCCGGTAAATTCATCCCGTTGTCGCTCAACGCCTGGGACGGCTCCAACGGCGAGCACGGCCTGATCATGAGCCTGTCGTCGTGGCACTACGTGCTGCTCGAGGCGCCGACACCCATGCGGGTCTACATCTACGCTATCCTCGCAGCGCTGATTGCCGGCCTGCTCGGCCTGTGGCTGGCGGGCCGCGCCGCGCGCGCGGCGCAAGCATAATTATAAGGAGAGGGATTATGAAGCTGTTGACGCTGTTTGGCCTGATGCTGGGGGCTTTCGCTCTGGCATCGGTCCCGGCCCTGGCCGACGGCCAGGCGACCTTTGATGCCCAAGGCTGTACCGAGTGCCATTACACTGATGGGCCGGCGAAGGAGAAGACCATCGCCGACCAACTGGCCAAGAAGGGCCCTGAGTTGTGGTACGCCGGCAGCAAGTTCCAGCAGCCCTGGCTCGAGGCTTGGCTGCAGAACCCGGTGCCGATCCGCTCGCTCAAGTACAACTCCTTGACCGAGGACAATCCGAACGACCATCCGGCGCTCGGCGCCGATGACGCGGTCTCGGTCACCGGTTTCCTCATGGGCCTGACTTCCGACATCGTCGAGGCCGGCCTGATCAAGCCCAAGAAGCATCCCAAGGGCAAACTGATCTTCGTCAAGAAGATGCCGTGCAGCGGCTGCCACCAGTTCCCGACCAAGAAGAAGTTTACCGGGGGCCGTTCGGGGCCATCGCTGGTCGGCGCCGGTGAGCGCCTCAATCACGACTGGATCTACGCCTACCTGATGAACACCGACACATTCAAGCCGGTTCGCATGATGCCCAGCTTCACCGGCCTGTTGAGCGAAAAAGAGATGAAGGCGGTCGCCGCTTTCGTCGCCAACTTCAAGTGAACGGGAGAGATGGAGCAATGAAAACGATCTCGAAACCAACCCTGTTCGCAGCCGTGGTACTCGCTTTCGGCTTCCATGGCAACGCCCTCGCTTGGGCCATCGATGCCAAGCAGACGTTCCAGTTCTACTGCGCCCAGTGCCACGGCCTGACCGGCAAGGGCGACGGTCCCAACGTCTCCGAGGACTTCCCGGTGAGCCCGCGCAACTTCACCAGCGCCGAAGAGATGGACAAGCTTTCGGACGCCGACGTCAAGAACGTGATTCTCGACGGCGGCCCGTCGGCCAGCAAGTCACCGATGATGCCGCCGTGGTCCAAGACCCTGACCGAGGAACAGGTCGACGCCCTGGTCGGGCATCTGCGCAAGCTCTGTGGCTGCGCCGGCAAGCAGAGCTAGGCCCGGCGTCTAGAAGACGAAGAAATAAAGGATAAGACCGATAATGACGACGTTAACGACCAGTCCGAGAAAAATCACGATATCGGACGCGGCGATTGACTTGGGCAATTCCATGGCCCGGACGGTATAGGGCGGGCCGGACAGTGTCAATTTCACGCCAGGAGACCAACCATGGGCGCTGAGCGCCCGAGCGGCGAAGCCTACCCGTGGGCCGGTCCGGCTCTGTTCGTCGCCGTGCTTTGCGCGGTGGTCGTGGTCTTCGTGTGGTTCTTGTTCTGAGCCGGGGACGGAGAACGCCGTGAAAGACTATCTGGTCCCCTTCATCATCGCTTTCATGGTGTTCTGCGCCGGTTTCCTGGCGCTCGACGGCGGTATCATGAGTCTCCAGGGGCTCAGCCTGTTCTACAGCCCATGACCTGCCGGCCTTTCAAGCTGCCGTGGATTGCGCTGCTGTTGATCGTGGTGTTTTCAGGGTTTGCCGGGTCGACTGGGTTCGCCCAGGAGGCGGTGGCCAACGGCTACATCGCGGCGCCGCAACTGACCGCCGCCGACTACCCGACCATCGCCGGGGTCAACAGCCGGCTGGTGGTCTGGATCGTCGCCCAGCTTCACCTGTGGTTCGCCGCCTTCGTGCTGGCGGTGCCGATCTTCGTCTTCATCATCGAAGTCATCGGCATGGTGACCCGTGACAAGCGCTACGACGACATGGCCTACGAGTTCATCAAGGTCAGCATCACCGCCT
>CAZYDR010000152.1:0-6606 GCA_964645285.1 uncultured Alphaproteobacteria bacterium | reverse complement strand
ACACGTTGATGCCGGTGCCTTCGCTGAAGCCGGCCATATAGTTTTCACTGTAGTAAGTGCCCCAGGTGAGCCAACGGACGTCCTTCGCCGCGGCCGCACTCCACGACGCACGAGACCCCAGTCCCGTCGCGGCCGAGACCGCCATTATACTGGATGCATTGATCAGAAAACTCCGCCGACTTACGCCAATTGGAAGACGCTGCATATTGCCTGTCGCTTTGGTCATTTCACAATCTCCCTGTCTTCAGTTGTTCAAACCGATCCTAAACCGCTGCATCTGCCGTTCCAAAGAGAGTAGAAATTTCGACGGTAGACCGCGTGATCATTCGGCTTCTTCCGATTGTCCGAATAAATTTTTTTAGTCCATTCACATCACAAGATCAATAGATGGAGTATTTTTTTCATATGCCATATGATTTTTTCGTCGCCGGGTTCGGTTGCGATACAGTCGGCAATAGTTGGGCAGGAAGTTACGTTGGCTGCCAAAAAATTTTGAAGAACGACGCCGTGGACAAGAACATGAGCCGGAAAACTGAGAGCAAGATCGAACCGTATCTAATGGCCATTCTGTCGAGCCGACTGACGGCGATCATTCGGGAGATGACGAACACCGTCATGAAGGCTTCGCGCTCGGCTGTCATCAAGAACGCTCGCGATTTTTCCTGCGGCCTCTTGACCTACGATCACAGGTTGTTGTGCGTCGAGGATGGCCTGCCGGTTCACTTAGGCGCGCTAGACCTCACCACGAAGCCGATCACGGAGTTTTTCGATGATGTAGAGGAAGGCGATGCCTACCTCAACAATTGCCCGTATACGGGCGGGTCTCATCACGCCGACCTGACTGTTTGCGTGCCGGTAATGTTCGATGGGGAACCCATGTTCTGGACATTGTCGCGCGCGCATCACGCCGATATCGGCGCGCCGATACCGTCCACCTACCTTCCCGAAGCCGCTACGATCTATGAAGAAGGCATGCACTTTCCCTGCGTGCGTATCCAGCAGAACTTCCAAGACCGCAAAGACATCATTCGCATGTGCCAGATGAAAATACGCTGCAACGATATCTGGTACGGCGACTATCGGGCGCAAATCGGCGCATGCCGGGTCGGCGAAAAGCGGTTGAAGGAACTCTTTGCGACCTATGGCAGACAGACCGTCATCGACTTCATCGAAGAGTGGATGGCGTATGGCGAACGTTGTGCCATCGCCGAAATCGAAAAGCTGCCGACTGGGACGTGGTCGTATGAAACGGTTCATGACCCCGTGCCCGGTGTGGCTGATGACGGCATACCGGTACAGGTAACCGTTACCACCGATCCAATAGCCGGGCGGATAGTGGTCGACGCAACAGATAACATCGACTGTGTCCCCGGTGGGCTCAATATGTCGGAGGCCTGCGTCAAGGCCGCCTGCCTGACGGGCGTCTTCTACAACTTGGATGCTGGCATTCCGCATAACGAAGGCAGCGCAAGTCGCATCGAGGTGCGCATGCGCGACGGCTGCGTCGTTGGTCGGCCCAAGTATCCGGTCGGAACATCGGTCGCCACCACCAACGTGAATTCGCGGCTGACAACCGCCGTGGCCTGCTGTTTCGCGCAAATGGGAACGCCTTATGGTATGGGCGAGTTTCCCAACTCTCAGTCGCTGGGAGAATCGGTGATATCGGGAACCGATACGCGCGGCCGCGAACGACCCTACGTGAACCAGGTTTTCATGGGTTACGGCGGCGGCCCCGCGCAATACGGCTACGACGGCTGGTTAACCGCAGGCGCCGCCTGCGATGGCGGCCAGATGGCCCTCGATTCAATCGAAATCAACGAGGCGATGTATCCGATTCTCGTCGAATCCCGTGGCGTAGCCAAGGACACTCAGGGTCATGGACAATGGAGCGGCGCTCCCGGCATGACCGGCGTCTTTCGTCCGCTCGCGGGCGAACTCATGGCCATCTATGGCAGCGACGGCGATATTAACCCGTCGAAGGGGGTGCGCGGCGGGCACGCCGCGGTCTGCGCCTCGAACCAAAAGCGAGCAAGCGACGGCGGTCTCAACCGATTACCCGCGTTCCACGAAGAGCTTTGCCAATCCGATGAGGCGTTGCGGTTCGTGAGCTGTGGCGGCGGCGGGTACGGAGACCCGACCAAGCGGGAGCCGGAGCGCGTGGCCGCGGCCGTCAACCGGCAGTGGATGGGCGTCAGCAAGGCCGAAGACATTTACCGCGTGGCGCTTCACCTCGCTGAAAACGGTGTCGACTATGTCGTCGATGCACAAATGACGGCGGATTTGCGCGGCGGCGTAAACGCGGCGGAACCTTGCACGCCAGCGGCCTGGTAACGGGGGAAATCCCGATCGAGGAGGGGGGCACCATTGACCTATAGCGTTTGCATCGATATCGGCGGGACCTTCACCGACTGCATCGTCTACGAGCACGGCAAGGGCCTCGACATTTTCAAGTCGCCGTCGACGCCAGGAGAATTCGAAAAAGGATTTCTCAACGTCCTCGATCTCGCGGCCACAAATTACGGCCACGGCCTCGACAGTTTTCTGTCCCAGGTAGACAACATCGTCCATGGCACGACCGTGGCGACAAACACCCTCGTCGAGGGCAAGGTGGCCGAGGTCGGGTTGATCTGTAATGAGGGCCACCCCGATATCCTTACCCTGAGAGAGGCGCCGAGGAAGCGCGCGTTCGACTGGAAACTGGATTATCCCGAACCCTTCGTCGCGCGGAACCGAACCTGTGAGGTGGCGGGCCGAATTGACTCGCGCGGCAACGAAATTGCGCCGCTCAGCGAGCAAGACGTCGACATGGCGATTGAGCACTTCAAGAAATGCGATGTCGAGGCGATCGCGGTCTCGCTGTTGTGGTCGATCGTCAATGGCTCGCACGAGCGCCGCGTGCGCGAGATCATACGCGCGGCATGGCCCGACATTCCGATCACGCTCAGCCACGAGCTGAACCCAATTCCACGCGAGTACCGGCGTACGATCTCGACCGCCATCGACGCCTCGTTGCAGCCGATCGTCAGTTCGTACATCAACGGTCTTCGCGACGCCCTGCGGACGTCGGGGTTCAAAAACGAACTCCTGGTGGCCAATTGCGTGGGCGGCATGATGCCGCCCGAGGAGATCGTCGAGCGACCCATCTACAGCGTGATGTCGGGACCCACATTGGCGCCCATCGCCGCCTTCAGCCTGACCGACGAGCCTGACGTGATCGTCATAGACATGGGCGGCACCACATTTGATGTGTCAGCCATACGGGGCCGACAGCTTGTCATTTCGCCCGAGGCAATGATTGGCGAGGATATGCTGGGGATCCCAAAGGTCGATGTGCGCTCGGTTGGCGCGGGCGGCGGTTCGATCGCCTGGGTCGACGCCGGTGGATTATTGCGCGTCGGGCCACAGAGCGCCGGAGCGAAGCCGGGTCCCGCCTGCTACCTAACCGGCGGCAAGGAACCAACGGTAACCGACGCAAACGTCGTCCTCGGAATCATCGATCCAGACTACTTCCTTGGCGGCCGGATCAAGCTGGACAAGTCAGCCGCCGAACAAGCTGTGGCAAAGATTGCCGAGGCGCTTGATGTCGGTCTCATGGAAGCAGCCTACGCCATTCACACGACCAGCAACCACAACATGATAGCGGCAGTTGAAGACATCACGATCAATGAAGGCATCGATCCCAGGGACAGCTATTTGTTGGCTGGCGGCGGCGGCACGGCCTGTCACATTGGCGAGATGGCGCAGGTCCTCGGGATCGGGCGATTCATGATCCCCGGGTTTTCCGCTGGCCTCAGCGCATTTGGCGGCCTTATCTCCGACATTCGCTGGGAAGAACTCGCCACGTTCCACACCGACGACCGGGAATTTGCCTTGGCCGAGGTCAACGCTCTGCTCGCGCAGCTGCGCGAGCGCGGCACGGCGTTTCTCGATCGCGCTGGTGTCGCCGTCGAGAAGCGGCGCTTCGAGTACTTCTTCCAAGGCCGTTACGAATACCAGTCTTGGGAAATCGATGTACCATTCGAGCCCGGCGGAAGGGAACTGACCGAACCCGAGATCGCCGATCTCGTGCGTGCTTTCCACGACATGCACGAACGTATCTACACGATCAAAGACGAAGAAGACGTCGTCGAGTTCACGACCTGGAAAATTCGGGCCATAGGTGATGCCGGCGGGTCGAGCCGTCGTGGAATCGAGCGACCGATTCGAGCGGCCCCACTCGAGCCAAAATCGCATCGTCCGGTTTACATCCGCGATAGCGACGGTACCACCGAACTGCCTGTTTTCGATGGTGGCGCCATGGCGGCGGGTGACCGCATAGAGGGCCCTTCCGTCATCGAGGAGGAAACGACAACCATACTGCTGCTGCCCGGGCAGATCGCCGAGGTCGACCGTTATGGCAACTACCTGGTTTCGATAATGTAGCGCGTGGACACCGGGGATGATCAGCGGACAATTCTAGAGATCGAGTAAAGAAGAACGGAATGTCGAACACAGCGCCAGAACACAACGGCAAAATTGATCCGATCGTCATGTCGGTGCTTGCCAATCGCCTGGAATCGATCATTCGTGAGATGACCAACACGGTGATGAAGGCGAGCCGATCGGCGATGATCAAGAACGCGCGGGACATGTCCTGCGGAATTTTGACCTACGATCATCGGCTTATCTGTGTCGAAGAGGCGATGCCCATTCATGTGAGCGCGCTTGGCCTGACGACGGAACCCATCACGGCGTTGTTCGACGACGTCAAGGAAGGCGACGCTTACTTCAACAACTGCCCTTATCTGGGCGGTACGCACCACGGCGATATGACACTTTGCGTCCCGGTATTCTTCGAGGGGCAACCCTTGTTCTGGACGCTTTCGCGTTCGCATCACGCCGACGTCGGGGCGCCCGAACCATCCACCTACCTGCCATACGCCGCCACGATCTATCAGGAAGGCATGCACTTTCCCTGTGTGCGTATCCAAGAGGACTATGAAGACCACCAAGACATCATCCGGATGGGATTATACAAAATTAGGGTCAGCAAGATTTGGTACGGCGACTATCGGGCACAAGTCGGTGCTTGCCGGATCGGTGAGCGGCGGCTCAAGGAACTGGTCGCACAATATGGCATCGATACCGTCAGGTTGTTCGTCGAGGAGTGGATGGATTATGGCAAGCGCCGGGCGATTTCGGCGATCCAGGAACTTCCCTCGGGAACCTGGAGCTATGAAACGCGCCACGACCCGGTTCCGGGCGTCGCGGATGACGGCGTGGTCATCAAGGCGATCGTTACCGTCGATGCACAAGAAGGCACGATCACGGTCGATCTGCGCGACAATCCCGACTGCGTGCCCGGCGGCATCAATCTCTCCGAGGCCTGTGCCTCGGGCTCTTGCGTCATCGGCGCGTTCTACAATCTCGACCCAACGATTCCCCACAACGCGGGCAGTGCGAGCCGTATCAAGGGGCTCTTGCGCGATGGATGTGTCGTCGGTCGACCCACCTATCCGGCGGGCACCTCGGTCGCGACAACCAACGTGAACGACAGACTGATCAACGCCATACAGTGCTGCTTTGCACAGATGGGCCGGCCATACGGCCTTGCCGAGGGCGGCGGTGATTTTTCGGCCGGGATGGGCGTTGTTTCGGGCGTTGATTCCCGTCGCAACGAGGAGGTTCCCTACATCAACCAGCTTTGCGTCGGGTTGTCAGCCGGACCGGGACTCGATGGACATGATGGCTGGTTGACCTATGAGGCGCCAGACGGTGGCGGGGTGATGGTGATTGATTCGGTTGAGATCGACGAGGGCATGTATCCAATATTGATCGACACCCGACGTGTCGGCATAGACACCATGGGCTGTGGCCAGTGGAACGGCGCGCCAGCCACCGAAGGAAGTTACTATTCGCTGACCGGCGACATGACGGTCGCGTATTGCGCCGACGGCGATACCTACGCGGCGAAGGGGGTGTTGGATGGCACGAGCGCGGCGCCCTCGGGCAACTGGAAGCGTCACGCTAACGGCGAGTTGGAAAAACTACCGTCGTTCCATCAGGAGACCTGCGCGCCGTTTGAAGCGATCGTCTATCGAACCTGCGCTGGCGGCGGCTATGGGGACCCGTGCAGCCGAGATCCGGCGCTGGTGGCGAAAGATGTCAGCCGCCAATGGCTGAGCAAGGAACGCGCTGAAGAAATTTACAAAACGATCGTCAAACCGGCCGACAACGGAATCGATTATGTCGTCGATGAGGTCGGAACGGCGGCGCTCCGCAACGGGATAGGATAAATGTCACACCTCGCCGCTTACTGTCGATGGCGGCCTCCAACATCGCGAGATCGTGCGCCCGATAATCGAATTAATGGAGCAGGTCAGTCGTCCACAAGTATCCGTCATCGAAACATTTCTTTAGATCGTATTGGTCCCGTATCGAAAGAGGATGAAGGTACGTACCCCAATGTCAGCGGTTTTTTGGCATGTTCGCACCTCCCATTTGGTGCCCCATAGAGGTGTCGGCGCGGCAGTCGGGCATGGGTATCCCGATCTTCAGCGGCTACGCCTAGCCGCGCCACGCTATATATTGCAAATCATGGAGCGATTTGCCGCAAGATATTGGGTA
>CAZYDR010000151.1:0-6673 GCA_964645285.1 uncultured Alphaproteobacteria bacterium | reverse complement strand
GACCTACTGATTACGAATCAGTTGCTCTGCCACTGAGCTACTTCGGCATGGGTGCCGGTGGCGAAGGCCAGGGCCGGCGACAGGGCGGCAACCTACTCTTGGCGTCGGGCGGCGTCAACGGGGCCCGGTGGGCCGTTGAGGGCCAGCGGCTCGCCGTCTGGTTCACCAGACGCTGTTTCGACGGCCTTGGCCGGCTCCCCGAGAGCGGCGGGCGCTGCCGGGGTCTTCCAAGCCAGGCTGTCGAAGCCACCGCAGGCGTTGCAGCGGGCCGACCACTCGGCGGCGGCGGCGCCACAGCTATCACACAGCCAGGCCGCATCGGGCGGCGCGCTGGCGGCCTTGAGCAGCCAATCGCGCACCGCATCGGGGGCGCCCTCGCCGCGCTCTTCCACGGCAGCCAGCATGCGATAGACCTGTTGGCTGGGCCGGCTGGCGGCGGCCTGTTCCAGGTGATGCCGGGCCTCGCCCCAGAGCTCCGCCTCAAGCGCCGCGCCGGCCACCGCGAGATGACTTCCCCCGTGATCGGGATTGAGCTGGTGGAGTTCCTCGAAACGCCGGGTGCGCGCCAGGGCGGCCTCACCGGGCACGACGGCGGCAAAGGCCCGGGCGAGGTCGGGATGGGGCGCCCGTTTCCACGCCGCCTCGACCAGCTTGGCCGCCGCCCGACCCTTGCCCTCCGTGGCCATGAGTTCAGCCGCCATGGCGCTGGCGGCAATCAAGTCGGGAGCCAGTTTGTGGGCTTCGCGGGCCAATGCCACGGCGTCACCCACGGCCCCCCTGGCGCGCGCCGCCTTGGCGCGCTCGGTGAGCACCACGGCCCGGCGACGGGGCGCATCCATCTTGGTAACAAGTTTACTGCGGGTCGCCGATTCGAGAGTATTCTGCGCCGCCCGCCAGTCGCCGGCGCGAACGTCGAGGTCGAACAGCGCGGCGCTGACCCACTCGGTTTCCGGGTGCAAAGCATAGGCGCGCCGAGCGTAATCGCGGGCCGCATTCCAGTCGCCGGCCTTGGTCGCCTGAACAATCAAGCCCCTAAGGCCGAGAAACTCGGTTTCCGGATGATCGAGCATGGCCTTAAAATGGCGCCGCGCCGTCACTTCGTCGCCGCCAAGCTGGGCCGCCTGGGCGAGGAGCAGCAGGTTGAGTGCGTTATCGACCAGTTGGCCGGCCTTGCGGCCAAGACGCTGGGCTTCCTTGGAATCGCCGGCCGCCACCGCCACCAAGCCCTTGGTCAGCACCTGATAGCCACGCTCCTTGCGGCGCGCCGTGCGCCCGGTCATGAAACGGCCCGGTCCGGCCCGCAACCAGCGCCACAGGTTATAAATGAAGGCCCACAGCACCGCCACGGCGGCGACCAGCAACAACAGCACGCCCACGGTGGTGGTGATGGCGTAACCCTGCCAGCGGATGACCACGTCGCCGGGATTGTCGGCAAGCTGCACGGCGCCCCAGGTCAGGGCGCCCAGGGCCGCGAGAAAGACCAGATTGCGCAGCACCGCGCCTTACCCGCCAGCGCCGCCCAGCGCGGCGACGGCGCGGGCATCCAGGGTGGCCAGGGCACGGCCGGCGGCAAGGCGGGCACGGGCCTGGCCGAGCCAGTCCGCGACCACCGCCAGGGGCGCGCCATCGAGGGTCTCTGCCTCGGCCACGGCGCCGGCCAGATCGCCGGCCGCCAGCCGTGCTTCAGTGCGCGCCGCGATCGCCTCGGGGGCGGCACCCATGACATCGTCGCCGGTGCGCCGCACGGTAACAAGCTTGGCGAGACGAGCCATGGTACGCTGGATCCAGGAGCCCTCGGGCGGCGCGTAGCCGGCGCGCACCACATCGTCGGCCAGGCCGGTAAAGCGCGCCCGCAGCATGGCGTTGGTGGCAATGCCGCGCGCCGCGTGGGGCGCCAATGCGTCGAGCGCGGTAGTCACCGGCGCGCCGCCGTCAATGGTCGCTTGGACCGCCGCCAATTCGGCCTCGAAGCCGCCGGAGCCACTAAGCGCAGCGCGCAACTGGGCCACCGCGAGCATGGCCGCCGCCGCGCCGCCAGTGGGCGCGGGTCGGGATTCGAGGGCGGCGATTCGGGCCGCCATATCATCAGCCAGGGCGGCCAGGCGTTGCCCTTCGGCCTCGACCTCGTCGATAGCCTCGATGGTGGTTTCATCGGGGCCGAACCCGGTTACGGCCGGCGCGGCTTCCAGGGCCGCCAGACGTTCCTCGAGAGGGGATGGGTCAAACGCCACCGTTCCGTCGCTTGTCACTACGGGCCGGTCGGCAACCACATCCAGCCGGGCCTCGACCTCGGCCAGGTGTTGCTCGATGGCGGCAAGGCCGTCTGACGCCGCATCGACGCGGCTGGCGAGCCTGGCCGCATCGCCGGCTGCCGTCGCGCCGCCCATCATCTCCGACAATTTAGCCAGTCGCGCGTCGATTGCCGCGAAGCGTTGCTCAATGTCCGCCAGACGCTGATCCATGACGGCGACCGGATCGGGACCCTTTGGCTCGGCCACGGGGCCGGTGGCGCGGGCCCAGATCAGCAGGCCGATACCGACAACGATTACCGCGCTGGCAATCCACACGATGGCGCCGGGCCGGCGCGGCCGCTCATCTTCACGGATTTCCGTCGCTTCGACGTCAATCACCTCGGCGTCCGGTGTAGCAGTGTCACCATCTTCAGTACCGGGTCGTTTCGCCATATGGTCTACGTCTCCGGACCTGACCCGCTCAATCGCCTATAAGGTCCAGCAGTGCTTCCTGATCGGGCCGCGCCGCCACCTCGATCGACCGCCACGGGGCGGCGGCCGCCTGGTCGGCTACAGCACGGCTCAGACACAGGGCACGCACCTGGGTCAATCGGACTGAACTTTCACGGGCAAGCCTAACAAAGGATTTGGCCGTCCGGGGAGAAAACAACAGCACACCATCGATGGCGCCATCGTTCAGTCCCGCCACCGCTGTCGGCGACAGAGCCGATACGGGGGTAGCCTCGTAAAGCACGGTGCGGCGAACGGTGAATTCGGCCTCGCTCAGGTATCCGGCAAGGTCGCCGGCCACGGCGCTGCCCGAGACGTGAATCAAAGGCCTGCCGTGCGGATCGAGACGCGCCTTGGCAAGCCCGCCCAGAGCCTCCACATCGCCGCCCGCCGCCTCGACGTCGGTAAAGCCGGCGTCGCGGGCCGCCGCCGCCGTCGCCGCACCCACCGCCAGCACCGCCACGTCTCGCCGGGTGGAAGCCTGGGCCAGGGCGCGGGCGCCGTTGGCGCTGGTCAGCAGCACCGCCTGGACGTCATCGAGCGAAAAATTGGGCACGGTCAGGTTAGTGACTTTGAGCAGCGGTTCCATGAGAGAATCAATACCGCGATCATGCAGCACCCGCGCCACCGCCTCGGCGTCACGGCGCGGCCGGGTGATTAACAGGCGCATGATTGCCAAGGCCCTAGTCGTCGTCGAAGAAGCCGGGACCGGCCAGGGCCTTGAGCTCATTGCCCGCATCCACACCCATGGCCGCCGCATCGACCGCCGGGCCACGTCGCTCAGCGCTATGGTGCTCACTGCCGTCGGGCCGGGCGATCAGGCCGCGGAAATGGACGTCGCCATGGGGCTCAAGCACGGCGTAGCCAGCGAGCGGCGTGCGGCAGGAACCGTCAAGCACTTCGAGGAAAGCGCGCTCGGCGGCGGTCACCGTCGCCGTCGGCTGATGATTGAGGGGTGCCAGGGCGTCGCGGGTCGGCGCGTCGTCGTCGCGGCATTCGATACAGATAACGCCCTGGGCCACCGCCGGCAGCATCTCCTCGGGCTCAAGGGCGATGGCGCCGGACTTCTCGACCATGCCGAGCCGTACCAGCCCGGCCATGGCGAGCAGCGTGCCGTCGACCTCGCCGGCGGCGAGCTTGGCCAGCCGGGTTTCCACGTTGCCCCGGATCAGGGCCATTTCCAGATCGGGCCGGACCATGAGGATCTGGGCCCGGCGGCGCAGGGAGGCGCTGCCGATAACAGCGCCTTGGCGCAGCCCGGCCACCGAGCCGGCGTCGCCGGCGAGCAGGGCGTCGCGCGGGTCCTCGCGCTCAAGCTGGCAGACCAGGGAAAGGCCATCAGACTGCCAGGTCGGCATGTCCTTCATGGAATGGACAGCCAGGTCGATGGCGCCCGAGAACAGGGCATCCTCGATTTCCTTGGTGAACAGGCCCTTGCCGCCGATCTCCGACAGCGCCCGGTCACGCACCTTGTCGCCGGTGGTGCGGATGACGTTAATTACCGGGGCGGCCTGTTCGGGATGAGCGGCGGCGAGTTGGTCGCGCACCAATTCGGCCTGGATCAAAGCCAACGGGCTGCCCCGGGTGCCGATGCGAAGGGGATGTAATTCAGTCATCAGGCTTGAGTAAAGTATGGCGCACGGCGTGAAAAGCGATTATTGCGCACGATGTTGGATTTTGAGGCCTATCGCAGCCCTGCTTTCTTTCAGCCCGCGACCGCGGGTCGCCGACCGTTCGGCGGGAGCCTGCGTGACGATTGAACGCCCATCGGCCATGAAGCATGGCCGATGGTAATAAGGAGTACACCACGGTGATCGTCCTCGGCATCGAGACGAGCTGCGATGAAACCGCCGCTGCGGTGGTTCGTGATGATCACGCGGTGCTGTCGGACGTGGTGCGCTCCCAGGACGACGACCACCGGGTCTATGGCGGCGTGGTGCCGGAAATCGCCGCCCGCGCCCATATCAGCCACCTGGACGGCCTGATCCGCCGCGCTATGGTCGAGGCCGGGGTCGGGTTTGACGACCTCGACGGTATTGCCGCCACCGCCGGGCCGGGGCTGATCGGCGGCGTCATGGTCGGCTTGACCACGGCCAAGGCCATCGCCGCCTTTCATGGCCTACCCCTGATGGCGGTCAATCACCTGGAGGGCCATGCCCTGAGTGCCCGGCTCAGCGACCAGGTGACGTTTCCCTATTTGCTACTGCTCATATCCGGCGGCCATTGCCAGCTTTTAACGGTCGAGGGCGTGGGCCGCTTCAGCCGCCTCGGCACCACCACCGACGACGCCGCCGGCGAGGCCTTCGACAAGACCGCTAAGCTGCTCGGCCTCGGCTACCCCGGCGGCCCTCGGGTCGAGGCCGCCGCCGCCCGGGGCGATGCCGCGCGATTCGCCCTGCCGCGCCCACTCAAGGGCCGGGCCGGCTGCGATTTTTCGTTCTCCGGGCTCAAGACCGCCGTGCGTCAGGCGGCGGCAGCGCTGGATACGCTGACACCCCAGGACGTCGACGACCTGTGCGCCGGGTTCCAGGCGGCGGTAGCCGACGTGCTGGCCGACCGCACCCGCCATGCCATCGAAAGGTTTCGCGACCGCTGGCCCGAGGGCGATACCCTGGTAGTTGCCGGCGGGGTCGCCGCCAACGGCGCCTTGCGGGCGCGGTTGGCCGAGGTCGCCGCCGCCGATGGTCTCACCTTGGTTGCCCCACCGCTGGGACTGTGCACCGACAACGCGGCAATGATCGCCTGGGCCGGCATCGAGCGCCTGCAACAGGACCTGACTGACGGTCTCGACGCCAGTCCCCGGGCACGCTGGCCGCTGGACCCGGACGCGCCGCCAGTTACCGGCGCCGGAATTAAGGCGTAAGGTGGACGGCATGAGCGAGCAAATACGAATCGGCGTTATCGGCGGCGGCGCCTGGGGGACGGCCCTGGCGACGGCGGCGCGGCGCGCGGGCTGCGCGGTGACCCTGTGGGCGCGCGAGGCCGAGGTGGTAGCGGCCATCAACCAGCGCCACGAGAATACCGGCTTTCTGCCCGGCATCGCCCTTGACCCGGCGATCCGCGCCACGGGTGATCTTGCCCAGGCCGCCGAGGCGGATGCTCTGTTGCTGGTGACGCCGGCCCAGCACACCCGCCAGACGACCAATGACCTGCGCGGCGGTCTGGCGCCGGGAACGCCGGTGATCATCTGTGCCAAGGGCGTCGAGACCGGCAGCGGCGCGCTCATGAGCGAAGTGCTTGCCGAAACCCTGCCCGATACCCCCGTCGCCGTGCTGTCGGGCCCCAGCTTCGCCGCCGAGGTTGCCCGCGACCTGCCCACGGCGGTAACCCTAGCGGCCACCGACATAACACTGGCCAAGCGCCTCGCCGCGATGATCGGCAGCACCCATTTTCGACCCTATCACGGTGACGATCCCGTGGGCGCCCAGATTGGCGGCGCGGTCAAGAACGTCATGGCCATTGCCTGCGGCATCGCCAAGGGCCGCGGCCTCGGCGACAACACCGGCGCCGCCCTGATCACCCGTGGTCTCGCCGAAATGGCTCGGCTCGGTGAGGTTCTGGGCGCCCGGCGCGAAACCCTCATGGGCCTGTCGGTCCTCGGCGACCTGGTGTTGACCTGTAGCCACGAGCAGTCGCGCAACTTCACCCTGGGCATGGCCATCGGCCAGGGAACCTTCCTCGACGACTACCTGGCCGGACGCATGACTGTAGCCGAGGGCGTCGCCAGCGCCGCCGCGATCGTCGCCCTGGCGGCGCGCCACAAGATCGATATGCCGATCGCCAGCGCCGTCGATGCGGTGCTTAACCGGCGTGCCGATATCGATCTGGTAATCGCCGGGCTGCTGGGCCGGCCAGCCAGCCCGGAGCTGGGCTGAGAAATAGCGACAATCCCCCCTCGTCAGAATAGCCTGATCGGGTGTAGGGTTTTTCGA
>CAZYDR010000150.1:0-7061 GCA_964645285.1 uncultured Alphaproteobacteria bacterium | reverse complement strand
ATCACGGCGTGGGAAAATCTCTCCAGATCGGGCACCGCTTGCCACAGGTCCATGGACAGGGCGTCAAACCGCACCCCGCCGGGAAAGGGCGTCCCGTTATAGGTAGCCACAACCCGGTCTTCCTCCATATGGGCCGCGAGACGGGCGCGAAGATGCCGCCCAACGAAACCCGACCCGCCGAGAACGAGAATTTTCCCCTCACTCAAAGGTAATGAACCCGTGATCACCCGAATAGCCGGCCTGGGCGAACACCCATTGCCATTCCTCTGGCGTGAAAAAGCATTCGCAGGTCAGCTGCCAATGGAGAAGGTTCATCTTCTCCCGTTCGTTGCAGTAGGACTCCACCACCACGTATTTTCCCCCGCGTCCCACCCTCTCGATCTCGTGCAAGGCATTCATAAGGTCGAACAGATAGAGATTGTGCAAGGTGGTGATGGAGACAACAAAATCGAAACTGTCATCCTCGAAAGGCAACTCCCTGGCGTGTCCCTGTTTCAGGACCGGTTTGACCTCTTCCTTGGCGTGATCGATGGCGTAGTCGGAAATATCGAGACCCGCCACCTCCACCCCCGGCACCGCCTGGGTAAACTCATAAAGCAGGAATCCCTTGCCGCATCCTATATCGAGAATCCTGTGGCCGGGCTTAAGTCCGTAATGAGCCGCCATTTTTTCGGCTACCGGCCGCCAGCGCCCATCGTAACGCATGCCGCCATAGCCGGTGGCGCGGTCGCCGTCCCAGTAGTCACGGCCCCACTGTTTGGCCAGCTCGGTGCATTCGGCCTTGTCCCTTTCCGTCACCCGCGCAAGGTAATCACGCTTGGTGCCGGTATGAAGATTTTCTATGAAATCTATCTGTGTCACGGCTTTATATTCTTACGGTATGACGGAATATAAATGGTTTAGCTGGCAATTTTGCGAAGCAAACCCCCATTAAACGAACTGTCCGTGTTCGGGATCAATGGCGAGGTAATCCATCATGGTCAGGTTCTTCACATGGGCGACGCAGTGATGGGAACAATCCCGTGACGGGTCGATATCGAACACCCGCTTGCGGTTCTCGTCGGAAAACCAGAACTCCCTGAACGATCGGTCCTTGATGGAGCCCAGCGTGCCGCCCTTGGTAAACGCCTTGTCTTGACAGGTATAGACCAGACAGTCGCCACCGATCACCGGGGTGAACTGGATATTGGGACAGATGGCATAGGGCCGGTCGAAGCGCTCTTCCATCTCGTGATAATGATTAAGGATGGTGAAAGTCTCCGTGGCCATGGTCTGTGCCTTGGCGATTTCTTCGTCAATACGTGGCTTTAGCTTCTGGTGATAGACGTTGAATTCGGCGCCGTCATTACTCACCACCGCGCCCGCCAGCTTGACGTGGTCGACGCCCACATCCTTGAGCAGGGCAACAAGTTCCGAGACGTGTGCATAATTGTCATGGCCGATGATGAGGCTCACCCCCAGCACGCATAGAGACTTGCGCGCGATGAATCCACGCATGTTGTCGACCAGCTTGTCGAAGGCGTCCTCGCCGATGCGCCGCGCCCCGGCATAGCTGGGGCCGTCCCATCCCTCCATGGAGATGCGCACCCACGTGGCGTGGTCAGCGAAGGCGTCGGCTACTTTTCCCTTCAGGTTGGAGCCATTGGTCAGCGCTCCCACCTTGACCCCGCCCGCGGCCAGGCGTTCGATGACATCGGGAAGGGGCTTATAGATCAATGGCTCACCGCCGCCGGAAAAGGTCACGGCGCGCACTCCCATATCGACTATATCGTCGGCGATCTCTAGCATTTTGTCGGTGGGGATAAGGTCTTTTACATCCATATCCTCGCCCAGCTGAAGATTGCTGACCCGGTAGGCGCAGTACCAGCAATCGTGATTACAGTGGTTCATGGGCTTGATGCGGATATTCACCGGGGCCTCGAGACGGCGTTCGCGCACCGCCTCCAGATGGCCGGGAAACCGAAACGGCTTCAACATGCTGTAGAGCTTGGTCATGCAATTTTTTCCTTCCACGGACTCACAAACAGATATGGGGGGTGACGCCTGTAAATCACCCGAAAAAACCGTTCACGGCGTCGGCCACACGGCGAATGTGGTTTTCCTCAAGCGTCTGGTGGACGGGCAGGGAGAGAATGCGCTCCGCCTGCCGTTCGGCCACCGGAAAGGCTCCCGCCTTATAACCGAGACGGTTCGCCGCCGGCTGCAAGTGAATCGGCACCGGATAGTGGATGGCCGAGCCGATCTGGTGTTCCGCCAGATGCGCCTTTAATTCGTCGCGCCGATCCACCTGTATGACGAAGGTATGATAGGTGTTGAATTCCACATCCCGTTCCGGGGCCGTGAAAACCCGCGCCGGATCCAACAATTCCCGATAGAGGGCGGCGTTGTCCCGTCTGCGCTCGATAACATCGGGCAGGACCTCCAGCTTGTAGCGCAAAATAGCCGCCTGCAGGGTGTCCATGCGGCTCACATGGCCGAAGGCTTCCGACAACCCCTTGCCCACGAGGCCGTGATTGCGCATCTTCGCCACCCGCGCCGCCAGTCCGCCGTCATCGGTGGTGAGAAACCCGGAATCCCCGGCGGCGTTGAAATTCTTCAACGGGTGTGCCGAGAAACAGCCCGCATCTCCGAGTGAACCCGCCTTGCTGTCACGGTAGCGCGAGCCGAAAGACTGGGAGGCGTCCTCGATCACCAACAGGCCATGGCGTTTGGCGATGTCCGAGAGTGGCGCCATGTCGGCGATGCGGCCGGTAAGGTGTACCGGCATAATGGCCTTGGTTTGTGGCGTAAGAACCGCTTCCACACATTCGGGATCGATATTCAAGTCGTCGCGCACGTCGGCGAAAACTGGAACCGCGCCGACGGCGGCCACGGCGGCGGCCGAGGCGACAAAGGAATTGGGCGGCAGAATCACCTCGTCGCTGGCGCCGATGCCCAACGCCGCCATGCCCAGAGCCAGGGCATCGGTTCCCGAGTTCAGGGCCACGGCATGGGCGACACCGCAAAAATCAGCAATCTCACGCTCGAGGATTTCAATATCCGGCCCGCCCACCAGCTTGCCTTCGGCCAGCACCGCTTCCACACGCGCCATGATTTCATCACGTTGTTCGGCAAACTGGGCGGCCATGTCCACGTAGCGGATGAGAGCGGAATCGTTCATGGCTGGCCTACTTCTGCCCCGGCAGAGCTTCGCGCACGGTGGCCGAGATGGCGGCGGGATCGAGGCCGCAGCATTCGAGTATAAAATCCTGCGAGCCGTAATCGCTGAGAAAGCGGTCGGGAAGACCGAGACGTTTCAGCCGTGGCGGGGCGGCGTTCCATTCATGGTCGGCGAACAGTTCCGCCACCGCGCCGCCGAGCCCGCCGATCAGGGTGTGCTCCTCCACCGTTACCACCAGCCGCGCTTGCCCGGCCAGTTGCAACAGGGTTTCGGCGTCCAGCGGCTTCACCGTATGCATGTGCAAGACGCCGCACTCGATTCCACCTTTTTCCAATATATGGGCGGTGGCAATAGCGCGCTGGGCCATGACTCCGGTGGTAACAAACAGCACCTCGCCTGGCTCGCGCAGGGTAATGGCGCGGCCGATCTCAAATCCGTCGGATTCCCGCGACACCACTTCGTCATAGCCCTTGGCGAGGCGGATATAGATGGGTCCCGAACGATCTAGGGTATGGGGCATAAAGCGGCGCATTTCCTCGGCGTCCGCCGGTGCCACCACGGTCATGCCGGGCAGGCTGCGCATGGCGGCGATGTCCTCAACCGCCATATGGGTGGGGCCCAGCGGCGCGTAGACCAGACCGCCGCCGTTGCCGATCAGACGCACCGGCAGGTCATGCATGCACAAATCCACCGCCACTTGTTCGAAAGCACGGCGCGTGATGAAGGTGGAGATGGTGTGCACGTAGGGAATAAACCCCTCCATGGCGAGACCCGCCGCCATGCCGATGAGGTTGGCCTCGGACACGCCCTCCATGAAGAAGCGTTCCGGCAATTCCGCCTTCATGGCGTCCAGGGTCCCTGCCCCCAGGTCCGAGCCCACATAGATCACCCGGGGATCGCGCCGCGCCAGTTCGTGAACCATTTCCATGCAAGCGCCGCGCATCAGTCCTCCGCGATGGCCTTGCGCAGTTCGGCAACCTGTTCCGGGCTGAGACGCGCCTTGTGGTGCCAGGTGGGATTGTGCTCGGCTTCGGGGATGCCGCGCCCCTTCACCGTATGACAGATCAGCAAATTCGGTTTTCCCGGTTCGTACGGCAGGGCGGCGAACCCTTCGCGCAGGGACACCACATCATGGCCGTCGGCCTCGCGCAGAGCGAAGCCGAAGCTGCGCCATTTATCCGCCAGCGGCTCCAGATCAAGCACCTCGGCGGTGGGGCCATAGGACTGCAGCTTGTTGCGGTCGATAACCGCAATGAGATTATCGAGACCGTGCTTGGCGGCGCACAGGGCCGCCTCCCAGACCGAACCCTCGTTGATTTCGCCATCCCCCATGATGACGAAGACGCGGCTGTCGCGTCCCTGCAATCGCGCCGCCAGGGCCATACCGACGCCGATGGGCAGACCGTGACCAAGCGCCCCGGTGGAGGCCTCGACACCGGGAATCTTATGGGCTTCGGGGTGCCCACCCAGCATGGCGTTGGGGCGGCACTGGCGGAGGAGTTCCTTTTTCGAAAAGAAACCCTTGTCGGCGAGAATGGCATAGAGCGCTAGACAGCCGTGTCCCTTGCTCAGAATACAGCGGTCCCGCTCCGCCCAGTCCGGCTCATGGGCGCGGTAACACAACACATCATCATAGAGCACCCGGACGATCTCGATCAGGGACAGGGCGGCGCCGGGATGTCCTCTTCCACCGCCGTCCAGGGCGTCAATCACCATTTCGCGCAGCATGCGCGAACGGGCATCCAGCCTTTCCACGGTTTGATCTGTTGTTTTCGTCTTCGTGGCGGTCATTAAATTCCGTCTTTTGCTTCTTCCATCCGACGCAGCATGGCCCCGGATTTATCCAGTTGCCTCGCCCGCGCGGTCGCACGATCGAGCCCGCCATCGGCATAGGCGCGGCGGAACCAGCGCTCAGGCAAAAACTCGTTAAGCAGGATCAGACACCATCGCAGACCGAAGAGGTGCCACAGGGCCGCCAGCCGTGGTTTATAGCTGCTATCCTCCAGGTTGATCTCCGCAAGCCCCCTTTGGAATTCCGCCTCTTCATCCACACTCAGAACCATGCCGGGATGTAGCAGGATGTCCGCCGTCAGCTTTGCCGGGTCATCCCATCCGAAATATTCGAAATCGAGAAAAACCAGGGAGCCGTTCTCGCGCCGGCGAGCGTTGTGAAAGCCGAAGTCGGACGGAGACAGGGTGCGGTTCTCAAACGCTATAGGGGCGGAAAAATCCAGACCGGCGGATGTATAGTCCTCCCTGGCTTTTCCCGTGGCCTTCTCAAAGGCTGAATCGAACTGTTTGAGGAGAAAATCCCGCAGCGGGACATGGTCTTCCGCCACTTCGCCCAGACGCTGGCGGCGCGAGGCGATTCCCGCCGCCAGATCGGCGCCGCTGAAACAAGGATCTGAGCCCGGCGGCAGGTCTTCGGCTCCGGGGGCCAGACGCAGGCGGTGCAGTTCAGCCAGAAGATCGAGTGCCTGATCCACATCGCCGGAATGTCGGGCGCCGGGATCTGTTGCAGACACCGCCTCGCCCTCGATCCATTCGTAAAGCGCCACACCCGCCTCATGATCGGCGGCCACCGGACACGGCAGCGCCCGCGACAGCCCCTTCCCGGCAAGGAAGGTCAGCCCCCCGAACTCCGCCCCCAGGCGGTCGCGAGGATCCTCCTTCTGGGACGGGTAACATTTCGCGGCCAGCAACCTGCCATCGCCCAGGCATGCCCGGTAAACCCGGTTGTTGCTACCGCCGCCAACAGCCTCGAACGCCATCACTTGCTCCCCGGCCAGCGCCACCACCGTTGCGACGAGCTCTGAGTCGCTTTCCCTAGGCCTAGTACCGGCCGAAGATATCATCCGTTATGCCCTGCCAGTCTTTGAATGAACGGACCTCATTCGCCGCCGGGGTGGCGGCGGAAGCGCCGATCAGATAACGCTTCACACCCTTGGGAAATCCGGGGGCCGACAAAACCTCCTCGAGATCATCGATGAAGTGCGTGCATCCCAAGGCTGCGATGCGTGCCAGCTTTTCCGTACGACTCGCCTCAAAGAAGACCTGCGAGGTGTTGAGGCCCAGACAGTTTCCCCGGAAGAATCCCTGCGAATGCATCCAGTCCATGGAGACTGCGTGGAGATCAACGCCTCCGGGATCGGCCGCCGCGAAACGGGCCTTGTGACTGACGATATAGACCGCCACATCTCCGTTCAGACAGCGTCGCAGGAACTCCGCGGCTCCGTCGAAAAGCCTGGCTTCGGCCATACGGGCGCCGTAAACCTCTGCCTGCAGACCGCACCAGTCGCGATCCCCGTCCACACGGGTTCGCAACGCATCCCGCAGGGCTTTTTTGCCTTTGTCCAGAGGGACATCCGTCCATCCGCGCCGGCGTGCCGAATCAGCGAACAGATGATCATAGCCGACAAGGGTGTTATCGAAATCGATGCCGATGCGCACGGGATTGTCAAGGCCGCCTCTACGCGTGAGAGGCTCTAGTTTCCCACGTTGAATTTCGGCGCGCCACTACCCGCTTGATCTTCCCCGGCCATAGTCTCCCCGGGAGATACGGAAGTTCTTTCGCCGTCATCATCCAGTCGCCGGGCGCTGCGGTAGAGCCTGTTCATATTGGCGCGGATGAGAATCCGGCCCTTACCGATGAGGTCGGCACCATACTGGGTGACATAACCGGAGATGAGATCGCGCTGGTGATCGTTATGAAACATTTCCAGTTCGATTCCCTCGGGCCGGGCAAGGGACAACGGATCATGAAGGAAGTTTGCCTCTACCAGCGCGGCAAAATCAAAATGAAAGGTTCGTTTTTCGAAGTGGCCCGTATCCAGCATGTCGCGTTTGCGCAACAGGCTGAATTCCAGAAGTTCGGCAAGATAGGATTCCGCCATATCGCTAC
>CAZYDR010000149.1:0-7097 GCA_964645285.1 uncultured Alphaproteobacteria bacterium | reverse complement strand
GGGCGATGCTGGTGCCGGTGTAGACCACGAAGATCGACGCCAGGGACATACCCATGAGCACCGCGAAGATCCAGAACGTGGCCTGGGCGGCGGTGGCGCTCATGGTCTGAATTTTGGCGCTGAGGAAAAACACGATACCGAGCGGCGCCAGCATGACCACCCACATGAGCGGCGTGCCGAAGATCGCATTCATCATGACCGGCGAATTGGCGGTGAGATAGGCGACAATGCCGGTCAGCGCCAGGGCCGAGCCCATGTAGTTGTATACCCGCAGCATGTAGGTGCGCAGGCCTTCATCGATGACGGCGCTGTCGGTCGCTCGCGCAAACGACGTCTGCCTATCGGATCCGAATGCCATGAGAGAGTCCTTGTGTAGTTGAATGGTTCAAAACGTGACCTCAATATAGGCGCTGGGCGGTTATTTTTCAATCATGGCGCAAAACCGAGGCTGCGCCACGGCCCAACGCCCGCCAGGTCCCGGCGAAGCCCAACCCCAGGGATACCACGAGACACAGGGCGACGCCACCGGCCGCGGCGCCCGGCGCGCGGCCCAACGCAGGCCGTCGGAAAGCGCCTGCAGGGAAAACAGCGAGACCAAAGCACCGGCGATGAACCACAGGGCCACCGACTTGATGGCGACGCTGGCGACCACCAGCACCGCCAGGGCGACCACCACGGCCAACACCGCCACCATGTCACGGAGCCGCCAGGCGCGCGCCGCCGGCGCGACGATATCGCGGAACAGGCTGGCCGCCGGCGTGTCCCGGACCCGGGCCAGGGGCCACAGGGTAAAGCACAGGGCGGTCAACAGCCCGAAAGCAGCGGCCCGCAGCAATGGCGCCGGATGAAGCCCGGCGGAGACCACGCCGGGCAACTGCCCCTCGACCAGACCGGCGGCGGCGAACGGCGCCAGGCCACCGGCGACCAGACCGATGAGGGTGCCAAGTCCGGCCAGCACCAGCATCTCCAGCAGATAGACCCGAAACACCAGCCCGCCGGAGGCGCCGAGACATTTCAGGGTAGCGATGGTCTCCGTGCGGCCTTCGAGATAGGCGCGCACCGCCCCGGCGACCCCAAGGCCGCCAATAAGCAACGTCGATAAGCCGACCAGGGTGAGAAATATGGCAAGGCGGTCGATGTAGCGCTTGAGGGTCGGCTGGGGATTGCCCGCGTCCCTCACCCGCCAGCCGGCACCCGGCAGATCGGCCTGGAGCCCCTTGACCCAGCTCGCACGATCAATACCGGGATCGAGGGCAATGCGGTAGGAATAGCGGATCAGACTGCCCTCGCGGACTAACTCGGCACGGGCAAGTTCGGGCCGGGCGATAATCAGGTGAAGGGCAAGATCGACACCGCCAGAGACCCGGTCGGACTCGTGGACGACCACGGCGCGAAGCTCGAAGCGAGCTTCGCCGACATCCACCCAATCACCGATTTCCAGGCCGAGCCGGTCCAACAGCGTGGCCTCGGCGACGGCTCCTTGATCAGCCAGAGCTTCATCCAGACTCATAGGCGGATCGAGCTCCACCGCACCGAACAGGGGATAGGCGTCGTCGATGGCCTTGAGGTGAATAAAGGCGGGGGTATTGTTTTTTGCGGCGCGGGCCAGGGAGTGCATGACGACGATTTCGGAGACCGCACCACCGCTCATCAGGTAGGCGCGCTCCTCGTCATTGGCCTCGCGCAAGGCGAGACGCACCTCCACATCGCCGCCGAGCAGCGAGCGCCCCTGGGCCACCAGGCCGGCGGTCACGGTGTCTGCCAGGGAGCCGACCCCGGCGATAGCCGCGACGCCAAGCGCGAGACAGGCGAGGAACACTCGGAAGCCCTTGAAGCCGCCGCGCAGCTCACGCAAGGCCAGGCGAAGAGCCAGCATTCTACGAGCCGGCGCCGTTGAGCTTTTGGGCGCCCGCATCGGCCCCTTCTTCGACTACCCGACCGTCGCCGACCCGAATCACCCGATCGCAGCGTTTGGCCAGGGCGCCGTCGTGGGTGACCAGCACCAGGGTGGTGCCGAGCCGCGCCTGGGTCGCGAACAGCAGATCGATAATCGCCTCGCCGGTGGTGTGATCGAGATTGCCGGTAGGCTCGTCGGCCGGCAGCAGTTCCGGCTCGGCAACGACGGCGCGGGCCAGGGCAACGCGCTACTGTTCGCCGCCGGACAACTGGGCCGGGTAATGACCAAGCCGATGGCCGGCGCCGACCGCATCGAGACCGGCGACGGCGCGCGCCTGGGCATCGTCGCGGCCGCCCAGTTCCAGGGGAATAGCGACGTTTTCCAGCGCCGTCATGGTCGGCACCAGATGGAACGACTGGAAGACGATACCGAGATGGTCGCGGCGAAAGCGCGCCAGGGAATCTTCGTCGAGGGCGCCGAGGTCGGTGCTGGCGACAGTGACCCGGCCCGACGTGGGGCGCTCGAGCCCGGCGACCAACGCCAGCATGGTCGACTTGCCCGAGCCGGACGGGCCGACCACGGCAACGGTTTCGCCGCGCCCCACGGTCATGGTAAAGCCACGCAGGATATTGACGTCGCCCGCCCCGGTTTGCAGGGTGAGGTGCAAATCGTCGAGGACGACCAATGGTCCCGGGGCAAGTGGTTTGGAGACCAAAGGATTGGATGAAGTTGTGCGGTCAGCCATGAAGGCCATTATATGGAGTGTCTGCGCCCTGTTCGCAATCGTCGTAGGCGATGCGGCAGGGGCCGAGGTTCGTCTGGCGGTGCTCGGCGACAGCCTGACTGCCGGTTACGGCGTCGCCAGGGCGGACTCGTTCCCGGCCCAGCTCGAAGCGAAGTTGCTTGAATCCGGTGTGGCCGTGGTGGTCATCAACGCCGGCGTATCTGGCGATACCACGGCGGGCGGGAAGCGGCGACTCGACTGGCTGCTGGCCGACAAACCCCGGGCTGTCATCCTTGAGCTGGGCGCCAATGACGGCCTGCGCGGCATCGACCCGGACCAGACCTTCAGAAACCTGGACGCCATCCTCACCCGCCTGGCCCATGAGGGTCTGCCCGTGCTATTGACCGGCATGCTGGCGCCGCCCAACTATGGGCAGGCTTACGGCAAGGCATTCAAGGCCATCTTCCCGCGCCTCGCCGAGAAGTACGGTGTCGCCTTTTATCCGTTCTTTCTTGAAGGGGTGGCGGGTCGAACCCATCTTAATCAGCACGACGGCCTGCACCCCAACGCCGCCGGCGTCGCGGTCATCCTGCCCGCCGTCGAAGACCTTCTCGAAACCGTCAACCAGAAGCCGTAACCAATGCCTCGCCTGTTCATCGCCATCGATTTTTCCGAATCCGTGCGGGAGCGCCTTGCCGCTCTGCCCGTGGGCGTCCGTGGCGCCCGTCTGCTGCCGCCCGAGCAATATCACCTGACGCTGCGCTTCATCGGCGAGGTCGAGGGCAGCATGTTCAACGATATCAGCGAAGCCCTGGGCGACATGACGGCCGCGCCGTTCGACCTGCGCCTCTCGGGGGTCGGCCATTTTCCGCCCAGCGGCCAGCCCAAGGTATTGTGGGCCGGGGTCGCCGAGAGCGAGCCTCTGCGCCAGCTTCAGGGTCGCATCGAGACCTGCCTGCGCGGCCTCGGCTTGGCGCCCGACGGGCAAAACTACACGCCTCATGTCACCCTGGCCCGACTCAAATACGGCAAGATCAATCGGATCCGTGAGTTTCTGGTCGAGCACAACGACTTCACCACCGACGATATCCCGATAACCGCCTTCAACCTCTACTCCAGCACCCTGGGCAACAAAGGCGTGGTCCATGTCCTCGAAACCAGCTATCCCCTTAATTAAGGGGACAGTATACTTAATTGAGTAAGGCGCCCCCATAATTAATTCATCGACATGCCGCCGTTGACCCGGAGGGTCTGGCCGGTGATGTAGGCGGCGTCGTCGGAGGCCAGAAAGGCCATGGCGACGGCGATTTTCTCGGGTTTGCCGTAGCGCTTCATGGGCACCAGAGTGAGCGCCGCGTTGAGTCCCGCCTCGTCGATCTCGCCAAGCATTTCGGTGGCGATATAGCCCGGCGACACCACGTTGACGGTGACTCCGTGGCGTGCCACCTCCGCCGCCAGGGGATGCATCATCCCGGATATGCCGCCCTTGGAGGCGGCGCAGACGGAAAACGCGGTGCCGCCGAAATCGGCGACCTCGGTGATGATCGAACCGGTGGCGATGATGCGCCCGGCACCGCGCTCGACCATGACCGGCAGGGCCGCCTGGCAGACGTTGAAGAAACCGTGCAGGTTGGTCTCGATGGCCGCCTGCCAGTCATCCTCGGTGGAGTCGAGGAAGCGCTTGTCGGTGACGATACCGGCGTTGGACACCATGATATCAACCGGGCCAAAGGCAGCGTGGGTCTCGACTACCAGGCGTTCAGCGTCGTCGCGTTTGGAAACATCGGCCTGGACCACCACGGCACTGCCGCCGGCCGCCTCGATCTCGGCAACCACGGCGGCGGCCTTGTCCACGGCGCTGATGCAGGCGACCGCCACCCGGGCGCCCTCGGCGGCGAAGCGCAGCGCGATTACCCGGCCGATGCCGCGCGACGAACCGGTAACCACGGCGGTTTTTCCGTTGAGTTTCATGATGTCTCTCCATCTTGTCTGTTCACAACACTGGCTTTGTTTTTCCCCGCGCCCGGGCGAGCATTGACCAGGGCGATGCCGCCAAGCATCAACACCAGGGCGAACCAGATCAGTGGACTATGACGTTCGCCGAACAGGGCCATGCCCCACAGCACCCCGCCGGCGGCGATGAGATAGGATACCTGGGAGAAGAACACCGGCCCGGCGAGACGGACAATCTCGAACATAAAAGCCAGAGCCGCACCGGTGAGAAGCGGCAGGCCAAGGACGGCGGCATCGACCCGATCCCATGGCGACGCCGGCAGATACATCGACCCGGTGGCGATCACCAGGGGCGTGGCGACGACCAGAACGGTGCCGACCATGCCAAGGGCCAGTACCAGGGAATCCGCGTCCGCCGGCCGATAGCGGGCGACGAACACGTTGTTTACCGAATAGCTTGCCGGGGTTACCAGGGCGAGCAGCGCCCAGCCCGCCATGCCCGGCGACGGCAGGCTTTGCGGCGGCCCGATAATCAGCAAGACGGCGATGAGGCCGAGAATAATGCCGCCGATCCTGAGCCAGTCGAAGCGTTCGAGCCGCATGACCAAAGCCAGGCCGTAGGTGCCCATGACATTGAGGCTGACCAGGATCGCCATGACCCCGGCCGGCAGGTGGGACGCGGCCCAGAACATGGCCACCGAGGGCACCGCGATGCCGCTTAACCCGCATCCCAGGTAGTAGCCCAAATGGGCCCGGCGAACGCGACGCAGATGGCCCCGAAGCAGGCAGACGAAGAAGATTATAGTGAACCCACCCAGGCCCTGCCACAGCAGCATGGCGAAGGGATGGACGCCGCTGGCGGCGCCGATCTTGGCCAGGGAAAAATGCAGCCCCCACAGCACGCCGCAGGCAAACAGCATGGCCAAGGGCGCGAGACCGACGCGCGACCCCATGGTGGTGCGGCTTTGGTCAGGTGTCGCCATCGTCGCCGCTCTCCAAGCGGTCCATATGCTCGTCGGACAGGCCGAAATGGTGGCCGATCTCATGAACGATGGTGTTGTGGACGATGTCTTCCAGGCTGTCGCCGCCCTCGCACCACAGATCGAGCAGCGGCCGGCGGTAAAGGTAGATGCGGTCGACGTCCTCGGGGGCGTCGCCAACGCTCTTCTGATCGAGGGAGACACCGTGATAGAGGCCGAGCAGGTCGAACGGGCTTTCCAACTCCATTTCGGCAACGGTCTCGTCGTCTGGAAACTCCTCGATCAGAATAGCGACGCCACCGAGATGGCGTTTCAGATTGTCGGGAATCCCCGCCAAAGCCTTGGTCGCCAAAGCCTGAATTTCCGCCGCCGACGGCGCCCCACCAAAAGGGTCACGCATGGAGGGCACGTTAGACCGCAAAAAGCCATCGCGCCACGCCTATCATTGCACAGCGACCGTCCATCCCCCATATCCCTGCAATGGCCGACGACGACCACGAGCAATACGACCGCGACAAGCTGATCAAAGATGAGCAGCTGGTCCGTGAGCGGTTCTGGGACAAACTGCGCAAGACCCTCGGCAGCGTCCCCTTCATGGAAGACGCCCTGGCGGCCTACTACTGCGCCATGGACTCGAAGACGCCGCATTACGTGCGCGCCGTGCTCCTCGGCGCCCTGGCCTATTTCATCGTGCCCTTCGACGTCATCCCCGACATCATCCTCGGCTTCGGCTTCACCGACGACGCCTCGGTCCTAGTCGCCGCCATCGCCGCCGTCCGCTCGGCCCTGGCGCCCGAGCACTTCGAGCAGGCCCGGGCGTTTTTGGAGAAGGCGGAGCCGGAAGAAGAATAAGGAAGCGCCGACCACCAAGACACGAAGGTACTAAGAAGGTATATGAATTACAAATACTTGGGGCCTAGGCGCCTCGGTGGTCAAGAATCCCTTTCTCCAATTCGCCGGACGCGGCTCCGTCCCCGACGCTGGCGCGCGAGGGCGGATTGTGGTAACTGATTATAGAAATATCGCCCACACTTTCTCTAGTTCGGCGTATGGCCTGCTGTTTTCATATCGAAATTGATGGCGAGGAGCACGGCTACCAGTTTGCTTCGGAAACGGCGTTCACTACGCTCGACGACGGCACCACTTGGTGCTGTTTTCACCTTCCGATACTCGATGAGAGGGGCAACGCCAGCCCCAAGGCGGGATGGGACGAGACCGATATCGGCAAATTCAACCAAACGGTCTTCGCCATCATCGATGCGGCAAACGACGCCGGGGAAGAAGACGACCAACGGGCGGACTGAGCGTCAAGCCTGTTAACGTAACTTAACCACCCATGGTCGGATTGAGGACAAAATGCGTCATTTCATATCTGCGTTGCAGCTCCTGGCGTTTACTGAGAATTGCGTCGAAGCAAAATCCGTGGAAACTTACAGCCATTGGGCTGGGACATCGATCAGATATATTGCTAAAGCTTTGATAGTTGCATTCATCGCTATGGTCCCATTTGCTCAGCGGGATGCGCTGGCCGGGGGTGCGCCTG
>CAZYDR010000148.1:0-7386 GCA_964645285.1 uncultured Alphaproteobacteria bacterium | reverse complement strand
CGTCATGGTGACACTGCTGTGACCTAACAGGTCTCGAATAGTCAGGGCCCCGACAAATGCTGACCTGATCCAAATGACGCACACCATCGCTCACTCGTGAGTCGGGAGAAAGCGCTGGCGCGTGACTAGCCGCTTTCGAGCTTTAGCCTCAGGTATTGGGAGTGAGCGCGTATGTCCAGTGTTGGCACATTGGAGCCGGTCGATGTTGCACCGCAAGAGGCAGGACCCAGACCCTGAAGAGACGTTCGGGGTTCGCGTCAAATATCGCACAGTTCAGGTCCTCGGGCCATCGAGCGGCATCATCAGCCCAGGTACTGGGGGCTGCAGCAGATGCCCCCTCAACTCACGGGCAGGGACCAACCCTATTGACCCATCATTTGCTCCGGAAGCCACAGCGCGATCTGCGGGAGATAGATCATCAGCACGGTAAACAAAAGAACGGTGAACGCAAACGGGATGGTGCCCACAATGACGTCGCTGATGCTGCCCCCATCGGTCCGGATCCCCTGGACCACATAGAGATTGATGCCCACCGGCGGGGTGATCAGTGCCAGCTCGGTCACCAGCACAATGAAGATGCCGAACCACACCGGGTCGACCCCGAGGCTGATCACCAGCGGCGCGACGATGGGGACCGTCGTGATCATCATCGACAAGCCCTCGAGGAAACAGCCGAGGAGCATGTAGATGAGCAGCAGGATAAACAGAACCCCCGTCGGTGTGACGTCGAGTGAGCGCACCCACTCCGCAATGGTCTGCGGGATACCGAGCAAGGCCACCACAAAATTCATCAGGAACGCCGCCACGATGATCAGCATCACCATGCCGGTGGTGCGAATGGTCGACCGGAAGGTGTCGTTCAGCATCGGCACCGAGAGGCGCCGGTAGCCGGCCGCGAGCGCCAGGGCCACCAGCACCCCGACCGCAGCTGCCTCGGTCGGGGTGGCGAAGCCAGCATAGATACTGCCGATGACACCGAAAATCACGATCAGCGGGGGGATGGTCGCGGGCAGCGCGCTGATCCTGCGGCGGATCGGCAGAACGTCGTCCGCGTTGAACGGTGCGACGTGCGGGCGCAGTAGCGCATGGACTGTGATGATTGCCATGAACAAGCCGGCGAGCAGAAGACCCGGAACGACACCCGCGATGAACAGTTTGCCAATGGAGGTGTCGGTCATCACCCCATAGATAATGAGATTGAGCGACGGCGGGATGAGGATCCCGAGGGTACCGCCAGCGGCGATCGAGCCGAATGCGAGCTTCTTGTCGTAGCCGCGGGACGACAACGCGGGCATCGAGACGGTGCCGATGGTGGCCGCCGTGGCGACACTGGATCCGGTTGATGCCGCAAACAGTGCACACGCGACGATGTTCGTGTGCAGCAGTCGCCCTGGAAGCCGGGTCATCCACATCGACAGGGTCGTGTACATCTTCTCGGTCACGCCCGAACGCAGCATGAGCTCGCCCATAAGGATGAACAGCGGCATCGCGATCAGGATGTAGTTGTTCATGCTGGACCAGGCGAGATCTGCTATCGGCCCGATCATTGCCGGACCGAAGAACCACAGTACGCTCGTCAAGGTGATGACGAAGATCACGACCGCGACCGGGAATCCGGTGCCGCCGAGCAGGACGAGCGCCCCGAGGTAGATGAAGGCGAAGATGACTGCGTCAGACAATTGCGGGGGGTCGCGGCTATGCGTTATCGCGTGCGGGCGGACGGGCAGAGGAAGTGCCTATCAGGGACTCGACCGCCTCGGCCTCACCGCGCAGCGCATGGCGTAGCGCACGAACAGCGCATGACAGCGACACGATGGCAAACAGCACAAGGGATCCCACCCAGATCGACTGCGGTACCACCATCGGCGTGAGGAGCGGCGTCGAGGACACCGCCTCCAACTGGTAGGATTCCGTGAGCACGAGCAGACCGCGCGACGCGAGAAATACCGCGAAGACGAAGAGTCCCACGAGCGCGAGCACGTTGAGGCACATCGCAAGCCGTCCTGGCACGTGCCCGAGCAGCAGGTCGATCCGAATGTGAGCGCGATCGTACAGTGCGCAGGAAAATCCGACCGCGACTGCCACGGCCATGAGATAGCCGCCGACCTCGTCAACCCCTTGCAGCGAGAAGCCGAGATACCGGCGCCCAACGATCTCCACGCCAACGCCCAGCGAGAAGACGACGAGGCCCCACCCGCAGAGCATCGTCAGGGCGTCGACGAGACGCCGGATCACGGATTTCTCCGCATGACTCTGACCTTACTTCGCGACGCTGACACCAATCACCTTGCCGATGGTTTCGTTCCACTTCTCGACGCATTGCGGGTAGGTCTTTTTACATTCGCTGGCCCAGTCCGCGAGCACCGTGCCGCTCACCGCCTTGCGCACCCGCGCAACTTCATCGTCAGTGAGGCGGTACAGCTTCATTGCGCCCTTGGTGCCGTACTTGCACTCGCCGCCCATGTTACAGCTCAGTGCGTCGTCACCGCGTTGACGCGCCATGTCCCACAGCCGCTGCTCCATGCGGCCCATCTCCCGGGCGAGGTAGTCGCGTGCGCCCGGCTCGAGACCTTCCCAGAAACCCTTGTGGGCAACGTGTGCGCTGATTGCCCAGCCGAGCGGCAGGGTCACGATCCACTTGCTCACCTCGTACCACTTCTGGGTGTTGCCGGCGACGGTGCTCGTCGCCGCACAATCGGCGACCCCGCGCTGCAAGGAGGTATAGACCTCGGCGAAAGGAACCGACACGGCGATGCCGCCGACTGCCTTCACGAGACTCGAAAGCGCAGTGCTGTGCACCCGGATGCGGCGCCCCTTGAGGTCGTCGAGACTCTTCACTTCTTCGCGGCAGTAGAGGATCTGCAGCGGATACGGCCACAGCGCGAGCAGCTTGACGTTGAGCTTCTCCTGCAGATATACGTCGAGCGCAACCCGGTACGCCTCGGCCTGCTTCTCCGCGTCGTCCAGTGACCCCGCGAGCCCCGGGATGTCGACGCCGATGAAGAAGGGTGCATCACCGCTGACGTAGCCGGCGAGTAGTGCGACGATGTTGAACGAGCCTCGCGAGGCGAGCCTCGACATCTCGTCTCCCTTCATGCCGAGTTCCTGAAGAGTACGAAAGCGCACCTTGAATCGCCCGTTACTCCTGGTCGGCAGTCCCTCGAAGAGCGGGCGCTCAATCTCGGTACTTTGTGGAATGTTGCCGACATTGCCGATGACGGTCAGCTCAATCGGCTTGAAGTCCTGCGCCTGTACGACGTTCGAGGCAAGCAAAGCAAGCAGCCCCGCCACGATTGAAACCAGCGGTGAACCGTCCTTCGTCTTCATGGCCCTCTCCTTCCGCACTAGGCGGTTTGTTGTAGTGATCGTCGATGTTTTATATTCTGACATTGATGTTTTATATTCTGACATTCCAGTACAGCTTATATACTGAACGTTATCGAACGGATTGACAATGGAAAATAGATCGCGAGCCGCGCGGACTGACCATCCCTGGCATACTCGCGCGCATCGGGAGCCAGGCCCGATCGTCGGCGGGTTCGCGGCGTCGTTCGATCCCGGTCGTGTATGGCGGTTCGGGGTGTCCCTGGTAGGTCGCGCAGGCTTCGTTGCGGCGAGCCTGAATGATGCATCCGCACAGACCTGCCCGAGTGTCGCGGCCCTGTTTCCTTGACCCTACTCATTCGCAACGCGACCGCACTCTATCCTTGTCGTACCCGGGGGGAGGCGCCGCTGGTCAACGCGTGGCTTCGCATCGACGGGGGCGCGATTGCGGGTCTGGGGGCCGAACCTTGCCCGGAAGGCATCGCTGACGGGGCACGGGTCATCGACGGCACCGGAAGGCTCGTCATTCCTGGGCTCATCAATCTCCACCACCATTTCTTCCAGAGCCTCACCCGGGCCGTTCCGGCGGGCCTGTCCGCCTACAGTGTCGACTGGCTGCGCACGATGTACCCCCTGTGGCAGGAACTGGACTGCGAGGCGGTCGACGCGGCGGCGCGCATCGCGGCGGCGGAGCTGATGCTGACCGGCGCGACCACGAGCATCGACTTCGCCTACCTCTATCCGGGTGGACGGCGGGAAATCTTTGACACCGAGATCGCGGCGGTTCGGGCGATCGGTCTCAGGCTGCACGCGGTGCGCGGCTGCGTGCCGCGCCTGGAGGGTTCGATCGAGCGCGATCTCGGCTCGGTGCCAGGTGCAGATGCGATCCGGCTCGTCGAGGACGACGAGACGATCATCGCGGCGTGTGAGGACGCCATCGCGCGTCATCACGATCCCACTCCGCTGTCCATGTGCCGGATAGGTGTCGGACCGACGTCAGTGCCGTATCACTCACCCGCACTGCTCGAACGCCTGTCGCGCATTGCGGTGGAGGCAGGTTGCGACCGCCACCTTCATCTACAACCGAACCCCCTGGAGGTCGAGGAGTGCGAGCGGCTGCACGGCTGCCGCCCCACCGAGTTCCTGCAGCGGGTCGGTTGGCTCGGCGAGCGAAGCTGCATCGCGCACGCCACGAAACACACCGGCGAGGACATCCGGCGCCTGGCCGACACCGGCACCGGCGTCGCACATTGCCCCAGCCAGAACATGCGGCTCGGGTACCCGGCCGGTCCGGTGCCGGAGATGCGCGCGGCGGGGGTTCGCGTCGGTGTCGGCGTCGATGGCGCGAGCAGCAACGACGGTGGTGGCTTCCTCGGCGAGCTACGCCTGGCGCACATGATTCACCGAATCGACGGGTTGCACCCCGGCTATGGGCCTGACCAGTGGATGCGTGCCGCGGACGTGCTGTGGATGGCGACCCGCGATTCCGCGGCGATTCTCGGACGGGACGACATCGGGCGTCTCGAGCCCGGCTGCGCCGCCGACGTGGTGCTGGTTGACCTGCGTCGTATCGGCTACGCCGGCGGGCTTCACGACCCGCTCGCTAGCCTCGTGTTTGCAGGTGACTCTGCAATCGTGGATATGACCATCATCAACGGGGAGATCGTGGTCGAGAACGGCAAGCTGTGTCGGGCAAGCGAGGCGAGCCTCGTCGACGACGCCAACCGAATCGCGGCGCAGATGGTGCACCGAGCCGAGACGCGCACCGGTCGCGGGTTCGGAAGTCGCGCGCAGGAGATGCTGCGAGCGTGCCGTTGCAGCTAGCTGGTAGGCAGGGTAGTGATATTGTATTAGCTAAGGTAAGTACTGTTCTCGCGCACCCGGTTCGGGCGCTCGACGCCCACCACGGCGCAGCGGCGTAGACAAGGGAGATTCAGAGATGGCTGACGATGCAACGATCATTCACGGCGGCTGGCTGGTAACCAACTGGGATCAACCTGGCAGCGGGTCGGTGCTCGAAAACGGAGCACTACTTTCGCGAAACGGGCTCATCGCCGAGGTCGGGACGTACCAGGCGTTGTGCGCGCGCCACCCCGACGCGCGACACGTCGGCGACGCGAGTTACCTTGTCGTCCCCGGGCTCGTCAACGCGCACTCCCATGGCCGCGGCTTCTCGACCTACCAGATGGGACAGCCGGACGAGCCGCTGGAGATGCGGATCATCGAGATGGCGTTCCGCGCGGAGTGGGGTGCGGCCGACACGACGGCGCCAAAGAAAGCGAACCGGGGTTATGACCCGTACCTCGACACGCTGTGGTCGTGCCTCAAGCAGCTGGCTTCCGGGATCACAACCACCGTGCACAGCCACATCTACGTCGACGGCCCGGTCGAGCAGTACGCGGATCTGACACGGGAGGTGCTGCGCGGTTATCGTGACAGCGGCATCCGCTGCGCGTTCGCGCTCGGTGTGCGTGATCGGTACACGTACACCTTCCTGGACGACGAGACCTTCCTGGCGAGTGTCCCGGAGTCGCTGCGCAACTCCCCCAATCTGCGTAACATCCAGGTCGAGATGAACTTCGACGACTACCTGTCGTTGCTGGAGACCCTCGCCGGTGAGTTCCCGGAGATCGAATTTCAACTGAGCCCCTGGAATCCGGTGTTCTGCTCCGACCGGCAGATGGAGCAGATCGTCGAGGCGTCACGCCGCGATGGTCGGCGCGTGCACACCCACCTGATGGAGACGCGCTACCAGGCCGAATTCGCCCAGCGCACCTACGGCATGTCCTGGGTCGCGAGGCTCGCCGAGATCGGCATGTTGAGTGAGCGCTTCAGCGCTGCACACGGGATCTGGATGGACCGTGCCGACATGGCGTTGATCAAGGAGTCCGGCGCGCAGATCGTGCACAACCCCAGCTCGAACATGCGGCTCTCGAGCGGGCTTGCCCCTTTGCGCCAGATGCTCGAGCTCGGGATACCCGTAGCAATCGGACTCGACAGCCTGAGCATGAACGACGACGACGACATGTACCAGGATCTCCGGCTCGGTCAGCAGCTGCAGAGCCGGCCCGGCTTCGGGAATCCGCACATTCCTGCGCACACTATGCTAGGGATGGCGACCCGCAACGGCGTGACCGTCTCCGGCTTCGATGGGATCGGTTCCATCGCCGAGGGTAACCGGGCGGACGTCGCCTTGCTCTCGTTGCCGGAAATCACGTGCGGTGTCGCGAATCAGCCGCTCGCCGACCTGCTGCTGCACCGCGCCAAGGCCGCGCACGTGAAGAGCGTGGTGGTCGCTGGAAAGGTGTTGGTAGAAAATGGGCAATTCAGCGGGCACGATCCACAGGCGGTGATGCGCGAGCTGGCCGAAGCGGTTAGTGGCTCCGGCGCCCGTCAGAGCTCGCCGGTGGTACCGGAGTTTAAGCGGCTGGTGCGAGAACACCTGGAGGCAGCAGAGGAGGCCGGGGAGCGCTGAGACTGGACCCTACGCAGACGGGGCTGCTGGGCGGGTCGGGCGGTCAGGCAATAATGTCTCCGGCTGTGGGTGGCGAATCACGATCTGCGAGATACGAAGCGTCATCGCGGTCTCGCCGCGCTAGTTGATGGCTGCATACGTGAAGCGCACGACACCGCGGTCCGGCTTCGAGGACGAAGGCTTGATCTAGACGACCTCCGCTTCTCTGTCTGTTCGACGCGCCAGTCTAATCCCGAGGGGCTGAGGCTTTTGAGGACATCAAGCAACTGGTCTTGCCATACAAGTTCATCCGAACCTTCATCCTCCACAGGCTCCCTTCCACCATTCGCGGCGTTATCCTCCTTAGACCGATTTTTTGCTCTTACGAACCGATTTACCTCCTTTTTCTCCACTGTTCTGGTCGATAGCCCATCTGGAGTTAATGCCCAAACAGCCCTCGAAGGGTTTTCTAGGAGTCCATAATTTTTTAGATAGTTTCGCGCCCACCGCAATCTATAGTTAAGTTTGGTCGTTGACCCTCTATGTAGATCATTTATCTCCTCCTGACCAAGGCCAAGAATCGTGATTACCTCTTCTTCAATTTCTTG
>CAZYDR010000147.1:3762-7578 GCA_964645285.1 uncultured Alphaproteobacteria bacterium | reverse complement strand
GCCAGTGATCCGTTTGTAGATGTCGTCGGCGATTTTATGGGCCACCCGGCGCCAGCTGGCCTCCAGGGTGCGATAGAGGAAACCGGTCAGCTGGCGCTCGGCGAACACGTCCCACAGACGGAACGTCACCTTGATACGGCCATCGAGCTCAAGCTCGATGGTGCCGTTGACCAGAGCCTCGGCCTTGATCTGGCGCCAGTCGGAAAACCGCGGCTGGTGCTGCATGGCTTCGGACTTCTGGATGAACGCCTTGGGATCGAGCGGCCGGAACAGGCCGGAGCGCTCCAGGTCCGCCGATACCACCGCCGCGATATCGGCGCCAAGCTGACTGTCGCCGATCGACCCGACGAAGCGGGCGATAGCGATGGGCATGGGCTCCACATTGCCCCGGGTAATATCGATCTTGAGCTCGGCCAGGGCCGGCGCCGGACTGATCGACGCCAGGACAACCACGGCCAAGGCCAAGCCGATCCATCGCATGACGAACGGTCGCAACAGAGTGATCTTTCCGTGGCCTGACATATGCTCTCCTTGAGCGGTTCCCCAACCGGGGCGGCGATGAACGTCGCCATTCGCGTTATGGTTAATTTCATTCATGATTGCAATGATTATACCGGTGGTCGGAAGGTGAAGGTGATCTCCCGCCACTGCGCATATTTTTCCGGCGGCAGGTTCTGCAGCGGACTGGCCCGCTGAACCGCGCGCAGGGCGCTCTCCGCCATGCTGCGAAAAAATTCCTCGCCGGGCAGGTTGAGCCGTGCGGAATCAACAATCGTGGCCTTGTGAACCACACCGTCGGGCATCAGGACAATGGTGATCTCGACCTCGAGATCGGCGGCTTCGGCGGCGCCGGCGGGCAGGCTCCAGTTGTCCGAGACCTGACGGCGGATGGCGTCGAGCACACTGAGCGACAACGGCTGGTCGCTCAGTTTGGGAACCACAGTCTGCGGCACCGTGGTTTCCGCCGCCTTGGCTTCGGGCGTCGCCACTTCCAGGTCCGGCGCATCCTGAGCCGCGTCCTCGACCGACGCCAGCAACGAGGCGAACAGATCTGGCTGCGGCTCCGGCTTGGCTTCCGGTTTGGGCTCGGGCGCCAACTCGGCCTTGACCACTTGGACCGGCTTGGGCGGCGGCGGCGGCGGAATTTCCGACACCACGGGCACGGTCAGTACCGGGGCCGGCGGTGGCGGCGCCGGTTCGGGTGATTTGACTACCTCGGGCTCAGGCTCGGGCGGTGCCGGTGGCGCCGGCACCGCATCGGAGGGCGGTGGTGTAAAATTCTCGGCGACCTCCGGCTCCGGCGGCATGGGCGCCGGTTCCTCGAGCGGTTCGATCTCGGGTTCGGCTTCGATTTCCGGCGGCGGCAGTACGGTTTCATCCTTCACCGCGTAGACCTCGACGGGGATAGGCTGCTCCAGCGGCTCGTCGGACGTGAACAGGCTCGGCAGGCCGAAAAAGGCCAATAACACGATAAGCACGTGAAAAACCGCCGAAAATGTTGCACTACGCCGCATGGATCAGTTGGCCTCTCGGTCGGGAAACTCGGTGATCAGGGCGATATGATTGAAGCCGGCCTCGGAAATGGCGCTCATAACCGCCATGACCTGGCCGTAATCAATCGCCTTGTCGCCGCGCACGAAGACCCGGGCGTCCTCGTTGTTTTCGGTGATCGCCCACAGCCGGGGACCGAGTTCGTCGATGGCGGTCTCGGTTTCCTGGAGATAGATTACCCCATCCGCGTTAACAGAAACTGCCAGGGGTTCATCCTCGCCGGGCAACTCGGGGGCCGCGTTCTCGGGCAGATCAACCGGTACACCGACAGTCAGCAGCGGCGCGGTGATCATGAACACCACCAGCAGCACCAGCATGACATCGACGAACGGCGTGACGTTGATGTCGCTCATCATGCGCCGGCCGCGCCGGCCGCTGCGCGATTTCGCCGTATTGAAGGCGACCGACATCAGCCGTCTTCCTCGAGCTGGCGCGACAGGATGGCGGAAAACTCGGCGGAAAACGTTTCCAGCCGGCTCTCATAACGGTCGAGATCGCCGGACAGTTTGTTGTAGGCGATGACCGCCGGAATTGCCGCCACCAAGCCCAGCGCCGTGGCGAACAGCGCCTCGGCGATGCCCGGCGCCACCACGGCAAGGGAAGTGTTCTTGCTGGCGGCGATGGACTGGAAGCTGTTCATGATGCCCCATACGGTGCCGAACAGGCCGATAAACGGCGCGGTTGAACCGACCGTGGCGAGGAAACCCATATAGCGTTCAAGCTTGTCGACCTCGCGGCTCAGCGCCACCTGCATGGCCTGGCCGATACGCTGGTGCAGGCCGGCGGTGAGGCCCTGACCGCTGATACCCAGCCCGCTGGCAATCGAGCGCCTCCACTCGGCCATGGCCGCCACGAAGATCGACGCCATGGGGTGATCAGGCCGCGAGCCAACACGGTCGTAAAGGTCCTCAAGGGAACCGCCGGACCAGAACGCCTCTTCGAACTTCTCGGCCAGCACCCGCAGTCGGCGGAACCGCACGGATTTCTCGAAGATGATCGTCCAGCACCAGAACGACGCCACCACCAGGATCAAGATGACCATCTTGATCACCGCGTCGGCATTCATCAACAGGCCCCAGATCGACAGGTCATCCGACCCCACCGAGCCACTCAATGCGACGCTTTCAATCGCGGTCTCGTCCACTGTTCCGGCTCCCGGTTAGGATTGAAGCAAAGGTTTCACCGCCGCCCGAAAACATTCAGGCAGGCGGGCCGGCTTTCCAGCCGGCGTGACATAGGCAAGGCGCACCACGAGCCGCGCCAGATCGACATCGTCGCGGCGCACCACCTGGTCGAGTTTGGCGCTGGCGCCGCTCAAAGCGATCAACCGGGTCCAGACGTCGATGTCGTCGTCGAGCCGCGCCGGACGCAGGTAATCGATGTGACAGCTTCGCACGGCAAACCCGGCGCCGTTCTCGCGGCCGCCATGGGGAACCCCGAGCAGGCGGATCATCTCGGTGCGGCCGCGTTCGGCGAATTTCAGATAGTTGGCGTAATAGACGATACCGGCGGAATCCGTGTCCTCGTAATAGACCCGCATGGCGAGGCAGTGGGCATCGCCCTCCATGGTGCCCGAGCGCTCAGACATCGCCCGCGTCCTCGGTTGCGTTTTCCGGCGCCATAAGATCTAACTGGGCGGCCATGCCGCTGGGCGTATCGAGGCCCAGGTGGTCGTAGCTTGCCGGGGTCAGAGCGCGGCCGCGCGGCGTGCGCATGACGAAGCCCTGCTGGATCAGGTAAGGCTCGATAACGTCTTCGATGGCGTCGCGTTGTTCCGACAGCGCCGCCGCCATGGTGTCGACACCGACCGGGCCGCCGCCGTAGTGCTCGGCCATCAGTCGCAGATAACGGCGGTCCATGGCATCAAGACCGCGACCATCAACTTCGAGCCGGTTGAGCGCGGCGTCGGCGGCGGCAGCATCGACGGTCTCGGCCCCGTCGACGGCGGCAAAATCACGCACCCGGCGCAGCAGGCGTACCGCCACCCGCGGCGTACCGCGACCCCGGCAGGCGATTTCACGGGCCCCTTCCGGGGTGATCGCCATGTCGAGCACCGACGCGCCGCGGCGGACGATCTGTTCAAGCTCGTCGGGCTCGTAGAACGACAGCCGCGACGGAATGCCGAAGCGTTCGCGGAGCGGCGTGGTAATCAGACCCGACCGGGTGGTGGCGCCGACCAGAGTGAACGGCGGCAAGTCGAGACGCACCGAGCGCGCCGCCGGCCCATCACCGATGATGAGGTCGAGTTGGAAGTCCTCCATGGCC
>CAZYDR010000147.1:0-3752 GCA_964645285.1 uncultured Alphaproteobacteria bacterium | reverse complement strand
GTAGAGAATCTCCTCGACCACCGGGCTGAGGCGGTGAATTTCGTCGATGAACAGGACATCGCGTTCCTGCAGGTTGGTCAACAACGCCGCCAGGTCGCCGGGCTTGGCCACCACCGGGCCCGAGGTGGCGCGAAAACCGACGCCAAGTTCGTGGGCGACGATCTGCGCCAGGGTCGTCTTGCCGAGGCCCGGCGGGCCGTGGAACAGCACATGGTCGAGGGCCTCGCGCCGCGACCGGGTGGCGTCAATGAATATCCGCAGGTTCTCGCGCACCTGGCGCTGACCGACAAAATCGTCAAGGCTCCGCGGACGCAGCACCATTTCCGGCGCGTCATCGGCATTGAATGCCGGGGTCAGCACGTTGTCCCCATCCTGGTTCATGGCGCCAGTTCCCGCAGGCCGGTGCGGATCAGTTCTTCGAGGCCGGCGTCACTGCCCAGGTCACGGCTGGCGGCGGCCACCGCACCGAGCACGTCGCCCCGGCGGTAACCGAGGTTGACCAGCGCCGAGACCGCGTCCCCGGTGGTCCCGCCGGCGTCCGCCGTCGCGGCGATCGCCGCGGCCGGTCCCAGCGCCATGTTGCCGACCGCGCCCTTGAGTTCGCTGACGATGCGGGCGGCGAGCTTGCCGCCGACGCCACTGGCCTGGGTCAGGGCGGCCTTGTCCTGGGCGGCGATAACCTGGGTCATCTCGCCAGGCCCGACCACCGCGAGCAGGGCCAGAGCAACCCGGGCGCCGACCCCCTGGACCGTCTGCAGCAGCTTGAACCACTCGCGCTCAGCCTCATCGACAAAGCCGAACAGGTGGATGTGATCCTCGCGCACATGGGTCTCGACGAACAGTTCGACCGCCGACCCGGCCTCGGGCAGAGCAGCCAAAGTCCGGCCCGAGCAGAACGCGTGATAGCCCACGCCCTGGACATCAACGACAACGCCATCGCCGAGGATCTGGTCAAGACGGCCCCACAGCTTGGCGATCATTGGGCGGCCTCCGCCTGGCGCCACAGAGCCTGGGTCTGGGCGTGGTGAGCATGGCAGATGGCGACCGCCAGGGCATCGGCGGCGTCGCTGTTCTCGGGCAGGCAGCCGGGCAGCAGGCGGCGCACCATCTCGGCGACCTGTTGCTTGCCCGCATGGCCGCTGCCGACCACCGATTTCTTGACCAGGTTGGTGGCGTATTCGAAGACCTCGACGCCGGCCAGAGCCGGGGTCAGCAAAGCCACGCCCCGGGCCTGGCCCAGCCTGAGGGTCGACTTGGGGTTCTTGTTGACGAATGTCTCCTCGACCGCCGCCGCGTCCGGCCGGTAAGTGGTCACCACCTCATCAAGGCCGCGATGAATCTGGGTTAACCGTTCGGCCAGGGAGGCATTGCCATCGCTGCGCACGGTACCGTGGGCGACATGGCTGAGGCGGTTGCCATCGGTATCGATGACCCCCCAGCCAGTGGCCCGTAATCCGGGATCGAGACCGAGCATACGCATGACTATTAAACGCCCTTTCAGGCGCTGAGCTGCTCCATCACGTCATCCGATACATCAAAGTTGGCCGATACGGTGCGCACGTCGTCGTTGTCCTCCAGGCTCTCGAGCAGCCGGAACAACGAGGTCGCGGTATCGAGATCGACGGGAATAGTGTTCTGCGGCTTCCACTCGAGCCGGGCGCTCTGACAGGTGCCGATGCTGGCGTCGAGGGCGTCGCGCACATCGCCGAGATGGTCCGGCGCGCAGGTGATTTCGTGACCGTAGTTGGTCGACTCGCAGTCGTCGGCGCCGGCCTCGATGGCGCCTTCCAGAACCTCGTCGGCGGTGGCGATGTCCGGGGCGTAGGAAATCGTCCCGACCCGGTTGAACATGAAGGTCACGCTGCCGGTATCGCCGAGATTGCCGCCGCCCTTGTTGAAGGCGGTGCGGACCTCGGCGGCGGTGCGGTTGCGGTTATCGGTCAGGGCCTCAACGATGACCGCCACCCCGCCCGGGGCATAGCCCTCATAGCGGATTTCCTCGAAATTCTCGCCATCGATGGCGCCACTGCCGCGCTTGATGGCGCGCTCCATGGTGTCCTTGCCCATGTTGGCCGCCTTGGCGGTCTGGATGGCGAGGCGCAGCTGCGGGTTCATGGCCGGGTCGGGCAAGCCGGCGCGGGCGGCGACGGTCAGTTCGCGGATGATTTTGGTGAACACCTTGGCCCGCTTGGCGTCCTGGGCGCCCTTGCGGTACATGATGTTCTTGAATTGTGAATGGCCGGCCATGGGGTTCGTCTTACCGTTATGTTGTTGAGAACTGTATCTTGTTGCGAGAACAATAGAGGATACCACATTCTGTGGCGCGCGGCATTGTTTAGACTAAAGGACCATTGTGGCGATATTGGGGCGTGAAGAAGTAGACGCAAGGCCGCCCTGTGACCTTGCTACGTTCAATCGCCACGCAGGCTCCCGCCGCATGAGCGGCGACGCCCTCTTGTCACACACAACATGGCGCGCTTGCCAGCGGTCATAAGGATGACCGCTGTTTCCGCTACTCCCCACCTTCTTTCAGCCCGCGACCGCGGGTCGCCGACCGTTCGGCGGGAATCTGCGTGGCGCTTGAACGCACTTTCCAGAACGAACGCCCATCGGTCATTCTTTTGACCGATGGTATCAAGCATTATCACGGACGATCATTTCGTCGAGCCGGTGGATCCGTTGATAGAGTTTACGGCTGCGGGTCAGCAGCTCGCGCAGGATCGCAGGCAACTCGGCGATGGCCTCGCCGCCGGTCATCTCGCAGATATCCTGGGCCCCCAGGCGATTGGCCGGGGCCAGCATGTCGGTCATGGTGATCTCGCCGGCATGGAGCGCGCGCTGAAGGACCAGCCAGGCCATGGATCTGGGTCAGCCGGGTGGTCAGGCGCAGGGTCTCCATACTGTGGATCAGCTCGCGGGTCGGCAGGGCTTACGTCACGGTGATGATACCCATGAACTTAACATAGATCAATTGTCGGTCGAACTTGGCACCGTATGGTGCGTGCATGGTTAAGTTAACCGTTATATAACCTTACTCGTATTAGGGGTAATTTCGATGTGTTGGCAAACGAGACCACTCTTCGTGATCGCTCTGTTGGTGGCGATAGCGTTCGCCGGCTCGGCGCTGGCCCAAGAGGCCGGGGACGCGGGGCACGAGGAGCTGTTTCGCAACAAGCAGTTTCCCTCGGCCTTCGAATGCAAGCCCTGTCACGAGTTGGAGTTTCGCCAGTGGTCGGCCTCGAGCCACGCCTACGCCAATCTGAGCCCCTTCTTCGTCTCGGTCGAGAATTCGCTCCTGGGCAAGACCAACGGCACCTCGTCAGACACCTGTTCGCGGTGTCACGCGCCGTTGGCGGCGGTACTGAAGGTGATGCAGATTTCCAACTTGAAGCGGGCGCAATTCGCCCGCGCGGGCGAGGACTTTCTGGGTCCGGTGATCGAAGGGATCACCTGCGTCGTCTGCCATCGGTTCGACAAACGCTACGGCAAGCGGAGCGCCCGCGCGATGATCACCCAGGGCGACATCTTCGCGCCGATCTTCGGGCCGACCAACAACGATATCCAGGCGGAAGCCGAGAAGGACACCAGGTTGGCCCTGGTTACCGAGCCCGGCGAGAAAGGACGGAAGATTCATCAGCGGGTCGAGCACTACCCGTTGCTTCGGGCCTCGATCTTCTGCGGCAATTGTCATTCCTCGAGGCTGCCGACCGGCTTACACAACGAGGAAACCTTCGATGAGTACCGGACCTCGC
>CAZYDR010000146.1:0-7653 GCA_964645285.1 uncultured Alphaproteobacteria bacterium | reverse complement strand
CAGGCCACTACAAGTGCGGTGATGTTAGCGAGAACGTTTCGGCCTGTCGATTTGACAATCGCGGCGTCGTGCCACTACCAAGGATGTACGACAAATTGCCCCAATCATGGAGGAGTGGATATGGCCGAGCGATATTTTCCGCAAGATGAATACGAAGCGCGCTGGCAGAAGGTCCAGGACATCATGGCGGCCGAGGGCTTCGAGACTGCGGTAGTGTTCAGCCGCTCGGCCGGCACCTATGACCGCTGCGCCGATGTGCTTTATCTGGTCAATTACTACGGCAACCATTCGGGCCAATCGATCCGTACCGCGTCGGGCTTCGCCGCGGTCATCATGCGCGCGGGCCAGGAGCCCGAACTGATCGCCGACGAGTTCGGCCCTCGTCCCGACATCGTCGCCACGCCCAACCTCAATGGCTACGCCGATCCCATCAAGGCGGTTGCCAATTCACTGGTCGCCAGCGGCACCAAGGGCCACGTCGCCCTGGTCGGCGAGAACTTCCTGCCCGTCAAATTCTGGCGCCAACTGGAAGCGGCGACGCCGGGGATCGACTGGGTTGGCGCCGATGACCTGGTCCAGCGCCCGCGCATCATCAAGAGCCCGCGCGAACTTGCCGCCATGCGCGAGGCCGGGTCCATCGCCACCCGGGCGTTGACCCTGCTGATGGAGAACCTGATCGCCGGCAAGAGCGAGGCCGAGGCCGCCGGCGAGGCAGCTCGCGAGGTTTATCGGTCCGGCGGCGTGCCGCACATGATCCCAGTCAGCCACGGTCCTTACATTGACTATTTCGCCTCGGATCCGCTGCCTGCCCACAATCGCGAGGCCGCCGAACCCGGCGAGATGGTGCGCGGCTGGGTCTATGGTCCCATGTTCGAGGGCTACTGGCTCGACCCGGGACGCACGGCGGTTTGCGGCCGCACCCCGTCCAATTCCCAGAAAGAGGTGATCGAGGCCAACGCCGAGGTCATCGAGGCCATGGTCGCCGCCGTTAAACCCGGCGCTACCGTCGGCGACATCTGCGCTATCGGCGACAGCCATGCGGCTGACTTCGGCGGTGACCACAGTGAGATGGCCGAGAAATGGCCGATCTATGGTCATGGCAACGGGCTGTTCTTCGAGAACCCGTCGATTTCGACGAAAACCGAGGGCGCTGATCCGTCCTTCGTGTTCCAGGCGGGCATGGTGCTCGGCATCGAGGCGTTCTATGCCCGCGAGGGTGTCGGTAGCGCCGGCTTCGAGCAGAATATCATCGTCACTGAAGACGGCGCGGAGGTGCTCAGCAACACGCCCATGCGCTGGTGGTAATCCGTCAACCCCGCATGCGTTCGCCCCTGGCGTCGACCAGGGGTTCGGCCAGCAGACGGACGACCCTGTTGGCGCAGTCCGGGCACTCGGCTCTAATGTCGCCTATTGGCTAACTTCGGAAGTGAATGCGACCCCGGCGAATGTCCGTTCTACCCCCAGGAACGGACATTGAAGGAGCTAGGCCCAATGTCTGATCCTGACCCAGAACGGACATTGCTGATGCTGGAAGTTTGCGCGTATCGCCCACGTTCGGGGCCTAGCAACATCGGGCTCAAATTGCCTTGGGCCATGAGTGAAATACGGGGAGCGCGAGGTGTGAATGTCACCGTCACAAAAGCCGGTTACCTAATCCGAGCGAAAGTTTTCGCAACAACATTACCTCGATAGACGCCTCGGTTATCATGTTCGAGCAGCCTTGCCTGATCGCCGACCACCAGACTGACCGCAGGACGGCTACGTGGAGACAATGGATGGGTGGACGAATGACCAGGACGTTGATCAGGAACGGCGTCATTGTACCCATGGCAGGCCGGTCGAACGCTATCGATGGCAAGTCTTTGTTGATCGACGGCGACTGTATCGCCGTGATCGAAGATACGGCCGTGCTGGAACCCCAGGGCGGCATCGACGAGACCATCGACGCTACTGGCAAGGCCTGGCCTGCGCCGGCGAGGCACTAAGGAAACCTGGGAGCACATGAACGATTCAGCAGACCTTGTCATCATCGGCGGCGGCATCGTCGGTTGCGCGAGCGCGTACTTTGCCGCCCGCGAGGGGCTGCGCGTGGTCCTGGTCGAAAAGGGGCAATTCGGCTTCGAGCAGTCCAGTCGTAACTGGGGCTGGGTGACGGCTCAGGTCAACCATCGTCACATGCTGCCGCTCTCGCTCCTCTCCCTTGATATCTGGTCGGGGCTTGAGGAGGCGCTGGGGGAGGCTCTCGACTGGGCGCAGGCAGGGCACATGCGCCTGTTCAGCAGCGAGGGCGAACTGAACCAGGCCAGCCGGAAGAAATCACTGGACGGGGTCGAGCGGCGTATCTACGGGCGCGACGATGTGGTGCGGCTGCTGCCCGGAATTCGCGGCGACTGGTCCGGCGCCCAGCACATCCTGGACAGCGGCCAGGCCGATCCCCGACTTGTCACGATGGCCCTCGCGCGCGGCGCCGAGACAAGTGGTGCCCGGCTCTATGCCGGATGTGCGGCCGAAGCGATCGAGATTGAGAACGGCGCAGTGCGCGCCGTCGAGACCGAGCGAGGCACGATCCGGACATCCCGTGCGGTATGCGCCACGGGCGCCTGGTCGCGGCGTTTCTTGAGGCCGTTGGGACTGTCGGTGCCCAACACTGCGCTTCGGCTCACCGTCATGCGGACGGAGCCAGCAGATCCGATCACGCGCACATTGTTCTCTGCCCGCGTCGGCGACGGCTCGATGCTGGCGGTCCGGCAGGACGGCCACGGGCGTTTCATTCTGGCCACGGTCGGGGCCTATACCTACGACGTGACACACGAATCACTCGCCGACCTGCGCGACTTCTGGCGTCTGGGCTGGCGCAACCGGGGTTACAGGTCGTTCGGAGTCGGACGGCTGCGGGCTCCGGCCTGGCGTGATGTACGTGAAGTGGAGCCGAAGCCCAGTCTGGCCATGGCGGAGCGCAACCTGCGGAACCTCATCGGGCTCTTCCCCGGTCTCGAAGGCCTCGGGATCGAGAGTATCTGGGGCGGCAACTGCGACATGACGCCCGATCAGACCCCGGTGGTCGACGCGCTCGACACCCCGAAGGGGCTGATTGTGGCCACGGGGCTGTCGGGGCACGGCTTCGCACTCGGCCCGGGCGTGGGCAAGGTCGTGAGCGAGCTTGCCGCAGGCAAGACTCCTTCGGTCGATGTGACACCGCTCCGCTATGCCCGCTTCGCCGCCGGCGAAGCGCATCCGCTGGGCGCCTGGCCGTGAGCCCGTTCCGGTTTACACCACGATGAGTTCGTGCTGGATCCGGCTCAGCCAGCGGGCCTGGGTTTCGGTGAAGGCCGCCGTGTCGATCAGGATCGAATAACCCTGGAGATGTGGCAGGAAGAACTGGCTCTCGTGGTTCACCACACGGCCCGGTGCGAAGACCCTGTCGTCGTCGGGCAAGCTGTCGGGATCGTAGAAGAACGCGCCGACCCAGTCCGGCGGGAACGCAATCCCCAACTCGTAGCCGCCGATGTAGCCACGATGCTCGAAAATGCCGGCCTCCTGATAATAGTGGACGACCGCTTCGTTGAGCTCTCGGACCGGAAGATTCGGCCTCAGGATCTCGCGCAGCACCCCGAAGACGCCGGCCGAGGTATTGATCCTCTTCATCGCGTCGGGATGGGGCTCGCCGATCGAGAAGCTGCGCGCCTGATCGACGTGGTAGCGGTTGAAGACGCCGCAGACGTCGAGAAAGACGACCTCGCCCGGAGCGATCTGCTTGCGCGAGGCGAGGCCGTGCCCGGACACCGCTTTGAGGCCCGAGGTTACCAGCATCGGGATCGCCTGGTTCTCGCCGCCGGCCCGGGTCATGGCCGCGGTAACCTCCCCCCAGAGCTCGACCTCGGTGATGCCCTCGCACAGGGTCTCGCGCGCCGCCTCGAGGCCGATGTCGGCGATACGTGCCGCCGTTTCGATGCATGCCATCTCTGCGTCCGACTTGATGCCACGCACTTCGCGGACAATCTCGGTGCCGTCGACCACAGTGCAGCCCTTGGCTTCCAGGGCGGCCTGGCAGCACATTCTGACACGCTGGTTGGGCCGATAGCTTCCCATCTCGAGCCCGACGGTGCCTCCGGTCCAGCCCGATGCCGCGAGTTCGTCGGCGACGAAAGCAAAGGCGTCATCGGCACCTTTCGATCTCTTGGAATTGAGTCGGACGTCGTTGGCGACCGTGTAGCAGCGTATGAGCAGGATGTGCGACTCAGCTTCGAACAGGATGAAGTCGTCGTGGTCGACGTGGATCGCGACGCCGCTCCAGGCTCCGTCGGTCTCGGCCTGGAACCAGGCCGATCCGTACCCGCTGACGTAACAGATGGCTTCGGGCGAGCTGAGATAGAGCATGTCGATCTTCTCACGCGCCATCACCTTCCGAATGCGTTCGAGGCGCCCTCGGTACTCCTCCCGCGAGAACGGAATCTCCTGCACGGGATGCGCATGCTGCAGTACCTGTTCCCGGTCGCTCGGATGCTCAGCCATCGCCATTCCTGTTTTCCTAGTTGATACGATGTAGGTACATCACTGGGCTTGTCCCGACAAGCCACATACACGGCAATCGCCGTATGCAGCCTCATGTTCGCCTGAATCGAAAAAGACAAAACGCTTTGGAAGTCGGATGCCACCGTAGTGTTTCAACCGAAACGTGACCAATGACAAGATGTCTGAAACGGGAGGGCACAGAGGATGGTACCGCTGGTGTGCATTCTGCTGGCTGCAACACTGGCGTGCCCCGCGTTGGCGGACGTCATCAAGATCGCGACCTGGAACATCGAGCATGTTCGGGACACCGACATCGAAGACCCGAAGTCGCGACACGCGGCCAAATTCTACCTGTTGGGAGATTACACGTTGCGACTGAACGCGAAGGAAAGCCCGACCGAGCGCGAAAGGAATTCAACTTCGAATGTCGCCTTGTGGCTAGGTAAGGACTTCCCAGGGCGACGTCACGATGTCTGCTTTATCCCCATAACCGGACATTGAGCTAGCCGGGGCCAATGTCTGTTCCTGACCCAGAACGGACAAAAGGCGGTCGCCACAATCATGACTGATTAGGTCAAACCGTATCCTCTGCGTTTTAGGTTCTGAATGCCTGGTTCTTAGACCGAAAACCATAGCTGCCCTGCTTGTTTTGATGATGCATACCGCGTCATGAGGGCTACCATGCCTTTCAGTGTTTTCATCAAACGGGGTTGTGTCGTGACTGATTCCTTTCCGCATCTCTTTTCGCCGCTGACCATCGGACCGCTGACGGTCAAGAACCGTGTCTTTTCCACCGGTCACCAGACCATGATGATCGGCGGCGGCGAGCCGACTGATGATTTCGTCGCCTACCACGAGGCCCGGGCGGCCGGCGGCGCCGGACTGATCATTACCGAGGCGGCGAGTATCCACGCATCCGCATCGTTCAGCAGCCTCGCCATTGACGGTTCAAACGACAACTGCATTGCCGGCTATGCCAAGACCGCCGACGCTATCCATGCCCATGGCTGCGCCGTATTCGGCCAACTCGCCCACGGTGGCCGTTTTACCCACGGCACCGACGACGGCACCCTCGCCGTGGCCTATGCCCCGTCTGCGACGCCGGACGAACGTTTTCACAATCAGCCCCGGGCCATGACCAACGCCATGGCGTGGTCCCTCATTGACGGCTATGGCGACACTGCCAAACGCATGGCCACGGCAGGGCTCGATGGGGTCGAGATCCTTGCCAGCCAAGGTACGCTGCCGGCTCAGTTCCTCAATCCGCGCCTCAACTTTCGTAATGACGAATTCGGCGGCTCGTTCGATGGCCGGATGCGCTTTCTCCGCGAACTCATCGACAACGCCCGGGGCAAGATCGGCGACGGCGTTGTCCTGGGCATGCGTATTTCCGGCGACGAGATCGGTTATGACGGGTTGACCCCGGACCTGGTTATCGAGGCGATCGTCGCCCTCGACGACGACGGCGTACTCGACTACGTCAATGTCATTGCCGGCACCATGGCCGACCTGGAGGGTTCGGTTCATATAGTGCCGCCCATGGCCATCGAGACTGGTTACGTGGCGCCCTACGCGGCCACTGTGAAGGCCCGGGTGTCCATGCCCGTGTTCGTCGCCGGGCGTATCAATCAGCCGCAAATCTCCGAACAGATATTAGGCACCGGCCAGGCCGACATGTGCGGCATGACCCGGGCCATGATCGCCGACCCGGAAATAGTTAACAAAACTCAGGCCGGCCGCCTCGACGATATTCGTGCCTGCGTCGGCTGCAATCAGGCCTGTATTGGTCACATGCAGACCGGCTATCCGATTTCCTGCATTCAGCATCCGGAAACTGGCCGCGAACGCACCTTCGGCACGCGCCAACCCGCCGCGACCGCTCGCAAGGTGATGATCGCCGGCGGCGGCCCTGCCGGTATGAAGGCCGCCACGGTGGCGGCCGAGCGGGGCCACGACGTGACTCTCTACGAGACCACGGCAAGGCTCGGCGGTCAGACCCTATTGGCGCAGCAATTGCCCGGCCGGGCCGAGTTCGGTGGCGTCATCACCAATCTCACCCGAGAGCTTGAACAGGCCGGAGTGAAGGTGGTGACCAACACGGCGGTCGACCGCGCCATGGTCGATCGCGAGGCGCCCGATGCGGTGATCATCGCTACCGGCGCCCGGCCCCGGCATCCGGCGATCGAGGGTGCCGACGAGGCCCATGTGGTCGATGCCTGGCAGGTGTTGAGTGATGACGCCAATGTGGGCGCCTCGGTGGTGATTGCCGACTGGCGTTGCGACTGGGTCGGCCTCGGCCTCGCCGAGAAGCTGGCGCGAGATGGCTGCAGCGTGAAACTGGCGGTCAACGGTCCGATGGCGGGGGAGTCCATTCAGCAATACGTGCGCACCAACTGGACCGGTACCCTGCACAAGCTCGGGGTCGAGATTATTCCCTATTCCCGGCTCTATGGTGTCGACGCGGATACGGTCTATCTGCAGCACACTGCCAGCGGGGAGGCGGTACTGTGCGAAAGTGTCGATACTCTGGTCACCGCCCTCGGCCACGAGCCGGAGACTACTCTTGAGGACGCTCTTGTGGACTTTGACGGCGAGATCCATGTGATCGGCGACTGCCTCGGCCCGCGTACAGTCGAAGAGGCGGTGCTGGAGGGCCTCAGAGCAGGGGTGACGGTTTGACGGAGACCTCGACGAATGTCCGCTATACTCGGCGGTTTCAAAGGGTCGACGCAACACTTTATCTTTAACGAAGAGATGGAGTGTATGCAGATGAAGCATCGATATGGTCGTGGTTTTAGTGCGGCGGAGAAGACGGAGCTGTGGGATCGCTGGCAGCGTGGCGCGTCAGCTCAACAAACGGCCACGCAAAACCTTGGCGTTTGAAACGCCGGCAGAGAGATTCAACGCTTGTGTTGCATCGACCGGTTGAGGCGGCACCCAAAGAACGGACATTGGGCGCGCTACGCCACACCAATAGATCGCGCGAGCCAAAACACTGTTGCATGCCTGTGGAAGAAGCCACTACGTTGAAACTAACCATCAGCAGCGGACGTTCGACCCAGGAGGAAACACCCATGGCAGTCGCACAAAAAGCCGAGGCCGGAGCGAAACCCACCCTGACCGTATTTTCAGGCGCCGCCG
>CAZYDR010000145.1:0-7666 GCA_964645285.1 uncultured Alphaproteobacteria bacterium | reverse complement strand
CCGGCGGCGCGTTGAACCACAGAAACCCGAGACTGGCGCCGACCAGGGCGCCGCAGATTACCGCCAGCTCGCCGGTGCCCTGAACCTGATGGATCTGCAGGTAATCAGCAAACACCGCGTGGCCCACCAGATAAGCAATCAGGGCGAAGCTGGCGGCGGCGATCATAATCGGCACGATGGCCAGGCCGTCGAGGCCGTCGGTCAGATTAACCGCATTGGAAGTGCCGACCATGACGCAGGCGGCAAAGGGGAAGAAGAACCAGCCGAGATCAATCAGCAGGTTCTTGAAGAACGGCAGGGCCAGGGTTCCAGCCATGGGCGTCCGGGCGATCTGCAGAATGAAGTAGGTCGCCACCAGACTGATGGCGATCTCGAGAGCGAATTTGAGACGGCTGGACAGGCCCCGGCTGTACTGACGGCTGACTTTAAGGTAGTCGTCAATGAAGCCGACGGCACCAAAGCCCAGGGTTACCAGCAACACCACCCAGACATAGCCGCTGGTAACGTCGGCCCACAGCAGGGTTGAAATGGTCAGGGCCAGCAGAATCAGAAACCCGCCCATGGTCGGCGTGCCCGCCTTCTCCAGAATGTGGCTTTGCGGCCCGTCGTCGCGGATCGGCTGGCCGTTGCCCTGTTTGGCGCGCAGCCAGCGGATCACCATGGGGCCGAAGATGAAACTGACGAGCAACGCCGTCAGCACCGCGCCGCCGGTACGGAATGTGAGATAGCGGAACACATTGAGGGCGCCGAAGTCATCGGCCAGGGGGGCAAATAGGTTGAACAGCATGGCGGTGCCTCTACGACCCCCAGCCATTGCCGGCGGCGCGCGGCGCCGGTTTTGCCTTGCAGGCGTGAAGCGCCGCGACGATGGGCGCCATGCGGGTGCCCAGGGAACCCTTGACCATGACCACGTCGCCGGGACCGATGGCCGCCACCAGAGGCGCTACTAGGTCATCGGATTTGGCCGCATGGCCGGCGCGCATTGCCGCCGGCAGGGCGTCGCGCAGATGAGCCATGGTGGGCCCGACCGTGTAGACCAAATTGATCGACTCGCGTGCCAGGGTGTCGACAAGGGCGGCGTGCAGCACTGGCCCCTCCTCGCCCAGTTCAAGCATGTCGCCAAGCACGGCAATGCGCCGTCCGCCATCTTTCACCGGCGTCAGGGCGAGCACCTCGATAGCCGCGCGCATGGACGTGGGATTAGCGTTGTAGCTCTCATCGATCAAGGTGAAGACGCCGCCCTCGACGGCAATCTCATGGCGCTGACCCCGGCCTGGTAAGGGCCGCACATCAGCCAGGCGAGCTGCGGCGCTGTCGGTGTCGGCACCGAGAGCGTGGACCGTCGCCAGGGTGGCTACGGCGATGGTTACCCAGTGGGCGCCCGGGGCGCCGAGTTGGAATTCAACGGGACGGCCGTCAATTTCCACGGCCACCTGGCTCCCTGTGTCGGTCGGTGTCGAGCCGATAAGACGAACCGTGGCGTGGGGGTGAACGCCGAAACACACAATGTTGCAAACGTTGTTCGCCCGCGCCGCGGACGACAGGCGCTTCTGATACGGGTTGTCGTAGTTGAGGACGGCAATACCACCGTGGTCCATGCCGTCAAAAATCTCGGCCTTGGCGTCGGCGATCTCGGTAACCGATTCGAAGAACTCCAGATGCACCGCCTCGACCGTGGTGACCAGCGCCACATCGGGCCGGACCATGCGTGACAACGGCGAAATCTCGCCCGGGTGATTCATGCCGACCTCGATGATGGCATGGTCGGCCTCGGGCGGCAGGGCGGCAAGGCTCAGAGGCACGCCCCAGTGGTTGTTGAAGCTTGCCGGACTGGCGAATACCGCGCCCTGGGTTTCAAGCACGTGCTTGAGGGTCTCCTTGGTGCTGGTTTTGCCAACGCTGCCGGTCAGGGCGACAACCTTGGCCGTGGCCCGCGCCCGGCCGGCCTCGCCGAGCCGATCCAACGCCGCCAGCACGTCATCGACCACCAGCAGCGGCGCGTCGGCGGCAACCCCATCGGGCCGGTGCGAAACCATGGCCGCGGCGGCGCCATCCTGAAGCGCGGCGGCGACGAAATCGTGGCCGTCGAAGCTCGGTCCCTGAAGAGCAATGAACAGGTCGCCATGGCCGACCCGGCGACTGTCGGAGACGATACCGGTGCAGGTCCACGGCGTATCGCAACGGCCGCCGGTTGCCCGGGCCGCGTCTTCCGAGGTCCACAAAAGCGCGCCGGTCATAGGCTCTCTCCCCCAAGCGCCATGATCGCGGCGCGCGCTACCGCGGCGTCGTCAAACGGGATCACTTGATCGCCGATGACCTGGCCGTTCTCGTGGCCCTTGCCGGCAATGACCAGAACGTCGCCGGCTTCGAGCCCGGCAACTGCCGCGGCAATGGCTTCGGTGCGGTCGCCGATTTCCCTGGCCTCGGGGCAGCCTTTGAGAACCTCGCGGCGGATCGCGGCGGGATCTTCGGATCGCGGGTTGTCGTCGGTGATGAAGACGCGGTCAGCATGGCTGGCGCCGACCCGCCCCATGATCGCCCGCTTGGCGGTATCGCGATCGCCGCCGCAGCCGAACACCACCACCAGCCGGCTGTTGGCAAGCGGTCGCAGGGTTGCAAGGACCGCTTCGAGAGCGCCCGGCTTGTGGGCGTAATCGACATAGACCGGGGCGCCGCTGACGTGCCGGGCAACCAGTTCGACCCTGCCACGGACGCCTTTGAGACCGGCAACTGCCGCCAGCGCCTGATCAAGCGTGGTTCCCGACGCCATGGCCAGACCGGCGGCGCAAAGAGCGTTGAGCGCCTGATAGGTGCCCGGCAGGGTGAAGGCGACCTGATGACCCTCGCCGGCCACCTCGACAGTAATGGTTCGGCCGGGCTCGATCGCCGTCAGATGCAGATCGCTGGGCCCGGTACCGTAGGTAACGACTTTATGCCCACTGGCCCGGCAAACCTGCTCCAGGCGGGCAAACTCGGGAACATCGCCATTGAGCACCGCCGTGCCGCCAGGTGCCATAACCACTTCGAACAGACGCAGTTTGGCCTGGAGGTAATGATCCACCGTAGGGTGATAGTCGAAGTGGTCCTGGGATAAGTTGGTGAAGCCGGCGGCGGCGACCTCGACCGCGTCCATGCGGCATTGGTCGAGACCGTGGCTCGAGGCCTCGATGGCCAGATGATCGACGCCGGCGGCAGCGATTTCGGCCACGGCCACGTGAAGCGTTACCGGATCGGGAGTGGTGTGGGGGAGCCGGGCATCGAGGCCATCGCCGACCACGCCGAGGGTGCCCAGTGAGGCCGAGCGCCGGCCACAGGCGAGCCAGATCTGGCGCGTGAAATCAACCACCGAGGTCTTGCCGCTGGTCCCGGTCACCGCCGCGATCACCCGGGGCTGGGGACCATGGAAGCGCGCCGCCAGCTGCGCCAGACGGCGGCGCGGGTTGTCGGCGCCGATCAACGGAATATCGCCGGTCGCAATGTCGCGGCCAGAGTCGGCAAGGACAGCGGCGGCACCGCGCGCCAGCGCGTCACTTACATAGTCGGCGCCGTCAGCCTGGCCGCCGCGCAGAGCGGTAAACAGATAGCCCCGCCGCACGGCGCGCGAGTCCGCCGTCAGGCCGAGGATGTCGACCTCTCCCGTCACCACGGGATCACCAGCAAGGAGCTCAGAAAGCAACACCCTCGTCCTTTCGTTCGTTGATTTGGACAAGCAGGTCGTGGGTCGCTTCGATGTCGTCGCGGTCGCTGGCCGGGATGCCGGCCATGGGCCCGATGCGGGCAATGATGCGGCCCACCGCCGGCGCCGCGACCCAGCCGCCGGTGGCGTAATGGAAGGTCTCGGCAATGCCGTGCGGCTCGTCGAACATGGTCATCACCACGTAGCGCGGGGCATCCATGGGAAAGGCGGCGACGAAAGACGAGATCAAAGCCTTGCGCTGGTATCCGCCGGCGCCGGGCTTCTCGGCGGTGCCGGTCTTACCGCCGACCAGATAGCCGGGCACGACCGCCTTCCTGCCGGTGCCTTCGACCACCACCAGACGCATAAGGGCGCGGATCTGGGCCGAGGTAACCGGTGAAATAACCCGGCGACCGAGATCATCATCGCCGGCATCGCGGGCCAGCAGGGTCGGGTTGCGGAACACGCCGCCATTGACCACCGCGGCGATGGCCGATGCCAGTTGCAGAGGACTGACCGCCAGGCCGTGGCCGAAGCCGATGGTCATAGTGTTGATTTCGCGCCACGGCGACGGCACCAGCGACATGGCCACTTCGGGCAGTTCAATGTCGGCGGCGTTGAGCAGGCCGAGCCGCGACAGGAAATCGCGCTGGCCGGCGGCGCCGACGTCGAGCGCCAGCTTGGCGGCGCCGATGTTCGACGAATAGACGATGATTTCGGGAATGGTGAGCCAGCGGTTCTTCGGCTTGTAGTCGCGGATGACGAAGCGCGCCACGCGCAGCGGCTCGCTGGCGTCGTAGGCGTCGGTCATGGTGGCGACGCCGTAATCGAGCGCCATGGCGGCGGTCAGCAGCTTGAAGGTCGAGCCCATTTCGTAGGCGCCCAGAGTGGCGCGGTTGAAGCTCGCCTCGCCGCCTCGGCCCTTCGGGTTGTTGGGATCGAAATCCGGCAGCGAGGCCATGGCCAATACTTCGCCGCTGGCTACATCGAGGATCAGGCCGGCGGCGCCGAGGGCACTGAAGGTATCGATACCGCGCGCCAGTTCCTCGCGCAGCACATGCTGGAAGCGGGTGTCGAGGGACAGTCGCAACGCGTCCTCGCCGCCGTCGCGGACCACCCTCAAGGACTCATCGAATGACGCTTCAATACCCGCAATGCCCTGATTGTCGATGTCGGCGAAGCCGAGCACATGGGCAAACATGCGGCCCAGCGGATAGACCCGACGATCCTCGCGTTGGAACGCCACGCCGGGAATACCGAGGCGATTGATGGCGGCCTGCTGGCGCGGCGTCAGATTGCGTTTGATCCACACGAAGTGGCGTTGGCTGGCCAGCTTGGCTTCAAGTTCGGAACGGCCGAGTTGGGGCAACACGGCGGCCAGTTTGGCGGCCGCCTCGGCGGCGTCGAGCACCTTGCGGGGATCGGCGTAAACCGACGCCGTGGGAAGATTGGTCGCCAGCACCACGCCATTGCGGTCGATGATGTCGCGGCGGTCGAACTGGCTATGACGCGAGACCGGCGTGGCGTCGGCGTAGCGCGGCTCGAAACTACCGCTGACCACCATGAGGTCGATCAGGCGGCCAACGATGACAGCGCAGGCTAGGACGAACAGGACGGCCGTGAAGGTCAGCCGGTGGCGGCCGGTCTTGAGCGCCCGGCTGACCGTGCCGTCGAGGCTGACCGGGTCGTCGTTCATGACGCCGGTATGGGTCTTATGGTCGGCAAAAATTCGCGGCCCGGTCATGGCGCGGTCACCTGTCTGTCGAGCCCGGCAAGCATCGCCTGGCTGGGCGGGCTTTGCGGCAGAATGGCGACGCTACCGATTTGGCGGGCTTCCATGGAACGCAGGTCAAGATGCTTCTCGGCCAGGGCGGCAAGCCGTTCGGGCCGGTTGAGATAGCTCCACTCCGCATGGAGTACGTGGATCGACTCCTCGCTGGCGATGAGGTCACGGTTGAGCCGCGCCAATTCGTCCTCACGGTCCTGGACAGCATATTTGAGCTGGAACAGACCAAAGCTCATGGCGCCGATGAGGCTGACCCACAATACTGTCGATGGGGCTCTCATGCGGCGCTCTCCCGGGCCGGGGCATCGAGTCGGCAGGCGGCGCGCGGGCGCGCCGAGCGGGCGCGCGGGTTGGTCGCGCTTTCGTCGGCTTTGGGCCGCACCGGCTTGCGGGTAATCAGCTCGAAACTGGGCGCCGGGCCTTCGCTCTCGACCGGGGCGTGGCGGCTTGAGCGCGGCGCCCGGCCGGCGCGGGTCGCCAGGAAATGTTTGACCCGGCGATCCTCCAGAGAATGGAACGACACCACCGCCAGCCGCCCGCCGGTATCGAGCAGACGCTCGGCGGCGGCGAGGCCGCGGTCGAGTTCACCGAGTTCGTCGTTGACGTAGATGCGTAAGGCCTGAAACGTACGGGTCGCCGGATCGAGACCATCGGCCGCCGGACGCACCACCCGGCGCACGATGGATGCCAGTTCCGCCGTGCGGGTGATCGGGTTGTCGCGGCGGGCATCAACGATAGCGCGGGCCACGCGGCGCGAGCGGCGCTCCTCGCCCAGGTCATAGATCAGCCCGGCGAGAGCCTCTTCGTCAGTCTCGTTGACGACGTCGGCGGCGCTTGGCCCATGACGCTCCATGCGCATGTCGAGGGGGCCGTCACCCTGGAACGAGAAGCCCCGGAGCGGGTCGTCAATTTGCATGGACGAGACGCCGATATCAAGGGCGACGCCATCAACACGGTCAACCCCGCGCTGGGCCAGCAACCGGTCCATGTCGCCGAAGCGCCCGGCGATGAACAGCAGCCGGTCGGAAAATTCGCGGGCCAGGGCTTCGGCGCCGCTGGCCACGGCTGGATCGCGGTCGATACCCCATACAGTGCAACGCGCGGATTCCAGCAACGCCCGGCTATAACCGCCGGCGCCGAACGTACCATCCACATAGACCGCGCCGTCGCGAGGTTGGAGAACCGCCGTGACCTCGCGCAGCAGGACCGGCTGGTGGGCGCCGGGAGCGGCGCCCAGGAGATGATCGTGGCGCTGCCCTGGGGTCGTCATTGCTCCCGTCCCTCGCCGCCTGGTGGACCGAGGCGCAGCTTGGCGCGGGCATCGCGGGCGCGGGTCGGCGCCTCTTTGGCGAAGTCGCCATAGGACGCGGGCGACCAGATCTGGAAGGTGCGGCCGCCACCGACGAAAGCCGCCCGATCGGTGATGTCGGCGTGTTCGAGTAGGCGGTCGGGCAGCATGATGCGGCCATCACCGTCAAACGGCAGTTGCACGGCGTTACCGAAGATCGACGCGGCCAGGTCGTCGCGCTCCTCGGAATACAGATCGAGCTGGTCAAGGCTATCACCGAGCATGTCCATGCGATCAATGCCGCAGGCTTCGATGGCTTCGAAATTGTCGCGCAGGGAGAACGACGGAAAAGCGACGATACCAGAGAAAGTCTGACTCATGAGCGCGGCGCGAAATTGCGCCGGCACGGAGACCCGCCCCTTGCGATCGATCTTATGGACGTGGCAATCGAAAAACAGCGCCACCTGTCGTCTCCCAAGCAAAAATCACCCAACAACAACGCAAAAAAAAATCGTCAGCCGGTAACCCGGATCGATACCCAAAAAACCCCTGCTCAAGCCGAACTACGAGGCACAATACAGGTTTTGGGAAACTATGGGATATCATGGGATTACATAGTCGTCAATGGAATTACCTGGTAAATCAGGACAATTCAACGGGCTAATACCTGACAAGAGCGATCATTATTTGGGAACATAAATAGAACAATAAATTGTTATTTTAATTACCTTGGAGGCCAAATGACCCTAAAAGCCAAATATGGCCGATTTGTGTTCGATGTATGTTCTGAAAATGGGCATTTTGTGATGCTACTCGGGCCCGGATCGCGACTCGGATGACGCCGAATTCGGCGGCTGTTACGGCGGCGCTGTCCGATACGACCAAATTTGAGGAGAAAAAGCGCCAGACGGCCTGT
>CAZYDR010000144.1:2051-8076 GCA_964645285.1 uncultured Alphaproteobacteria bacterium | reverse complement strand
GCGCCGCTCCAGGGCGCCGCCGCCGACATCATCAAGCGCGCCATGATCCGCATGCCGGACGCCCTCAAGGACGCCAGCCTGGCCGCCCGCATGCTGCTCCAGGTCCACGATGAGCTGATCTTCGAGGTCCCCGAAGCGGAAACCGAGATCACCGCCAAGGTCGCCGCCGAAGTCATGGAAGGTGCCGCCCATCTCTCGGTCCCCCTGGTGGTCGACACCGGAGTCGCCGACACTTGGGCCGACGCGCACTAGGGGCGGATACCCATCAATGCTGCTGTTCTCGATAGACGAACTTGAGGTTCTGGGCGAGATCTGGCAGGCCCATAGCGACGGCGAAGCGAGCTTGGCAGCCAAATTCGATGATCCAAGACGGCCCATGGCCTTCACCGGCAATGAGTCGGCGCAACTCGCCGGCGCCATGGACGCGTGGTTGGAAAGCCTACCGAAGAATATCGAGGGCGGCGTGATGCTCGGCCAAAGCGAGCTTCAGATCATCCGCAAGCTGCTGGCGGGCGCGGCGGCCTAGTCGCGCAACGTCTCGATCAGTTCGCGGAACTCGCGGGGGCTGAGACCGCTTGCTTCGCGCAAGGTCTCAAGGCGGGCCTCGTCGTCAAGCGCGCCGTCGTCGATCAAGCCGCGCAGTACGCCGAGGCCGGGGCCGGAAATACTGGCGCCGGTCAGGCGGTAATCCTCGAACGCCTCCCATACCAGGGGCATCCATTTGGCGACGATATGGCACATGGCGTCCGCATAGGCGCGGATTTCGTACTGGGCGTGGGGATCGGCGCGTAAAGATAGGAAATGCAGCAGGTTATGGAGATCGATCTTCCAGTACCACTGGGTGTAGTAGTTGACCGGCAGCACCATGCGGGCCAGCTCGCGAGCCAGGCCCTGGCTGTCGCTGTCGATGACCGCGCCGTCGGCGGTCTCGTTGAGCAGCTTCTGGTAGACATCATAGGCCTCGTCGCTGAGCGCCGCGATAGCGCGCAGCGTCTCGACTGCCTGGGGGCCGGTGATCACCTGATCGCGGCCCTGGCGGTTGCTCATGGATTGCGCCGCCAGATGCTCCTCCGCCGGCATGTAGAACTCGCGGTCGAGCACCGAATAGCGGGCCGAGTATTCGTTGACGTTGGCGGTGCGGTGTCTGATCCACTGGCGCGCCACGAACATGGGCAGCTTGACGTGGAACTTGATCTCGCACATTTCGAACGGCGTGGTGTGGCGGTGACGCAGCAGATAGCGGATCAGGCCACGGTCGTTGCTCACCGCCCTGGTGCCCTTACCGTATGACACCCGCGCCGCCTGGACTACGGCGCCGTCGTCACCCATGTAATCGACCACCCGCACGAAGCCGTGGTCAAGCACCGGAATCTCGCTGTAGAGGACGTCTTCCAACGCCGCCACCGTGGCCCGTCGGGTCGAGGTGCTCTCGGCCCGCTGCTCGGCAATCTCGGCCTGCCGCTGGTCGGCGTCCGGGTGTCCTGAATTTGGCGGCATTTTGGTCTCCGAATCGGCGCTGGCCTAGTTTACCCTGCCCCTGACTCCCACGCCAGAGCCCCACGGCCTTGCCAGCCTAGAACGTCTCGACTGACGACCTGAGTTCGAGTTTCCAGGTCCAGGCACTTTTATCCTGCCGCGCGATCTGCAAGTAGGTTTTGGCAATCTCGTCGGGATTGAGCGCGGTTGTCGGATCATCATAAGACGCACCCCGGTCAACATCGAGAATGTTGCCATCAATGACAAAATGCGCCACGTGAATGTTTTGTGGCTACAACTCGCGGGCCAGGCTCTGGCATAACCCGCGCAGGGCGAACTTGCCCATGACGAAGGGCGCCGATTGCGCATAACCCTTAACGCCGGCCGATGCCCCGGTGAACAACATCGCCCCGCTGCCACGTTTCAACATCCGCCGGGCCGACTGCTGGGCCGCCAGAAACGCTCCATAGGCGGTGACCATAATGGCGTCCTTGGTTGCCGCCGCACCAATCTCGCTGATCGGCCCGCGGACCCGAGCGCTGGGATTGTAGACCATGATGTCCGGGCTGCCGGAATGGGCTTCAAACTCTTGAAACAACTTTTCCATATTGTCTAGATCGGACGCATCACAGCCATAGGCCCGGCCGCCGATCTCATCGGCCAGGCCGCTCAGCTTGGCTGTGTTGCGCGCGGCCAGCCCCACGTTCATACCTTCGGTGGCAAACAGCCGGGCAAGCGATGCGCTCGACCCGTTTCCGGCGCCGATGATCAAGGTATTTTCGGTCATCCCTCTTCCTCCCGATAGTTCATCGGCCTGACGCCGGCCGGCGATGCCCCAGCGCCGCCGAAGCCCAGGCCACAGTGTCACAGTCTTGCAATGGCCGCCGGCGGCTGAAAGACTGCCCCTTGACCGATGGAGGAAAGCCATGAGCAATAACGAAGTAAAGACTGGCCAATGCCTGTGCGGCGCGGTGCAATACGAAATGCAGGGCGCCGGCGGCGAGGCAGTGGCCTGTCATTGCAGCCAGTGTCGGCGCCAGAGCGGCCATTACACCGCCGCCGCCATCGTCGCTAAGGGCGACGTCACGGTGACCGAGGATCGCGAGCTCAAGTGGTACACGTCGTCCCATGAGGCACGGTGCGGCTTCTGCGGTGAATGCGGCTCCCTGCTGTTCTGGGACAGCAGCAACAGCGATCAGTTCGCGGTCTTCGTCGGCAGCCTAGATTCGCCCACCGGTCTGACCTTGACGAGCCATATCTTCGTCGATGACAAGAGCGACTACTACGACATCGACGACGGTCTGCCCCAGTTCGAGGGCTACGATCAACCAATCAAACCGGACAAGGGAATCCCATGATGGATCTGCAGGAACGACTGACCAACGGCAAGACCGTCATCATGGATGGCGGCGTTAGCACCGAGATGGAACGCAAGGGCCTGGCCATGAACGGCGATGTCTGGAGCGGCGCCGCTCACGTCGACCAGGCTGATATCGTGCTCGCCGTACACGAGGACTATATGCGCGCCGGCGCCGAGATCATCACCGCCAACACCTTCGCCACCGCGCGCCACGTCCTCGACAGTATCGGCAAGGGCGACGACGCCGCCCAGATCACCCGCGACGGCGTCGCCCTGGCCAAGCAGGCCCGCGACAACGTGGCGACGGGCGACGTGTGGATCGCCGGTTCCATGTCGAGCATGCCGTCGCTTGAGCAAATCTCGGTAACCGCGACCGGCCAAGCCGCCGCCGACAGCTACCGCGAACATGCCGACGCCATGGCCGAAGCGGGCTGTGATTTGATCCTCGCCGAGATGATGATCGATACGGAAAACGCCGGGCTCGTCCTCGATGCCGCCAACGCCACCGGCCTGCCCGTGTGGACCGGGTTCAGCGCCTCGGTGGATGGCGCCGGCCAGGCCACCGGCTACCATGCGGAGATCGATTTCGCTGACATGCCGGCCGGCGATTTTACCGCCGTGGTGGATGGTATCCTGGCCCATGATTGTCAGGTCGCCGGCATCATGCACAGCGAGATCGAGGCCACGGCCCCGGCCCTCGACGTGCTGCGTCAGCGCTGGTCGGGCCCGGTGATGGCCTATGCGGAGAGCGGCAAACTCGTGGTTCCCGACTGGGACTTTTCGCAAGTCGTCAAGCCCGACGACTACGCCGAAATCGCGGCCGACTGGGTGGCCAATCACGGCGTCACCATTGTCGGCGGCTGTTGCGGCACCGGCGCCGATCACATACGGGCGCTGACCGCACGGCTGGCCGGCTGACACAGGGCGGGCACGACCGGTGGCGGATGGGTCCGAACCTGCTTCGCAGAAACCGGGCAATGTTCTGGTGCTCGCGGTCCCGGCACTGGCCCGCCGGGATCGCGTGGAGGCATGGCTTATCGGCGGCGCCGGCGCCATGATCACGCTGTTTCTCGGGCCGTTCATCGGCTTCGCCCTGCCTGAAATCTACCGCAATCTCGATCCGGCCATCGTCTACGGCGTGGTCGCGGTCATCGCCGTGGGCGGGCTGGTTCTCTCCATCTGGGGAATTGGCCGTGGCCAGCGCATCACCCGGCTGTCCGACCGCATGCGCGACCGCGAACTGGTCATGACCGGTGACAGCCTGACCTGTGCCACGGGATTATTGGAAGGTGACCTCATGGAATCCCTGTTAAACGACGGCCAGCCATCGATCATGATGCCATGGGATCAAATCAGCGGCTTCGTGGTTGAACCGAGCAGCAGCCACGGCGCGCAGCGGGTCACGCCGCCATACTACAAAGTGGAGCGGGGTTCCGCGCCGGCCGCATTCATCCACCGCAAGTTCTTCCACGGCCGCGAACAGGAAATCCTCGACTTCGCGCGCCGCCATTTCGAGGTTCCCCTGGAACTCAGGGACGATCTGCTTTCCTAGAACACCTTCACAGGCTGTTCAGCAATGTCTTGAAAAGACCGGCGTGGTCCATGAGGACCAAACAACCGCCGGAAACCACGGCGGCGGTCCCCCGATCGATCGGCGTCACCGATGCCCAGGACACATCGCCAAAACTGAGCTCAACCTCGGCATAGGGTTCCAGTTCAAGGTGACGGGACCAGACCTTGCCGTAATCCGCATCCGTGAAACCGGCGAGCGAAAACCCGGCGCCTGACCAGTCGATGTTCGAAACCCAGGATGCATCGTCGCGATAGGCTTGTGGCGACACCACCAGGGCGACCAGATCCAGGTCGGAATCGGGTGTCGCGGCGCCGCGCGCCCAGGACCCGACCACCGCTAGGCCGTGGACATTGGCTCGCCCTGACATCCACGACCGGACGGCCTTCTGTATTCGGTCCGCTTGTTCCTGGTCCAATTTTCGAGCTGTTCCTGTGGTTTGCCTCAATACGCCCGTGGCGCCGTTGACACCGTAACGCTAAATGTTAGACTCCCGGCGTCTTCAACTCGAATCAGAAGGAGGGCTGTGTGATGATGAAATACTGTCACTATCGAACGCGCGGCCCTGTCTTGGCCCTGCACCACGTGATGATGCAGGGCTAACCAAGGCAAGACGCACCTCTGTTGAGGCTACATTGATTGGTCTGACCTGTCCGTGCCGTCGCCCGGCGCTTGTTCCTGACGGCTTCGCAGATACCGTGCCCCCGTAAAACTCCAGGGGCTTATCATTCGAGACGAACATGACAATCCTTTCCCTGAAAGACGTGGGCTTTATTGCCCAGGACCACCTTTTCCAGAACCTGACCCTGACCCTCAATGCCAATGACCGGATCGGTCTGGTGGCGCAGAATGGCGCCGGCAAATCGACGCTGCTGCGTTGCCTCGCCGGCGAAATCGAACTTGGCAGTGGTGAGATTTTTCGCTCACGCGGCACGTCCATCGGTTACATGGCCCAGGACGTCAGCCCGGATTTGCAGGACCTGACCCTTGTTGAGGCAGTGCTTGCCGTCCTGCCCAAAGCCGCCCGGGAAAGCAAGAGCTGGCGGGTCGATATGGTGCTCGACACCCTGAACACGCCCGAGGTCACCCGCGACACCCGGATTTCCAACCTCAGTGGCGGCTGGCAACGCCTGATGTTGCTGGCTCGGGTCTGGGTCACCGATCCGGATGTTTTGTTAATGGACGAGCCGACCAACCACCTGGATCTGGAAAAAATCCTGGTGCTTGAAGACTGGTTTGCCGCCTGGGTCGGCAGCGTTCCGGTGATTGTCGCCAGCCATGACCGAAGCTTCCTGGATGCGGTGACCAACCGCACCCTGTTTCTTCGCCCCGAGACATCGCATCAGTTCAGCCTGCCCTACAGCCGTGCTCGCGATGAGTTGGCCCACAGGGATACGGCGCTGGCCACGGAACAGGAGCGCAAACTGAATGAGGCGGGCCGGCTGCGGCGGCAATCGGCCAAGCTGAAAAACATCGGCATCAATTCCGGCAGCGATTTGCTGCAGAAGAAGCAGAAACAGTTGCGCGAGAGAGCCGAGAAAATCGAAGAATCCGCCAGTTCCCTGCACCGGGAACAAGCCGGTGAGATCAGGTTGGTGAACCGGGGAACCCACGCCAAG
>CAZYDR010000144.1:0-2041 GCA_964645285.1 uncultured Alphaproteobacteria bacterium | reverse complement strand
TATCGATTGTCACGCCCGATGATCGCGCCCTGTTCAAGATTGCCAAGCTGGAAGTGTTTCCCGGCGACAGGATCGTGGTGCTAGGGCAAAACGGCGTCGGCAAATCCACCTTTGTGCGTCTGTTGCGGTGCGCCCTGGTCCATGGCAGTGAGGTTTCCGGCATCAGGGTCACGCCGTCATTAGTCACCGGCTACATCGATCAGGCGCTGTCGGATATTCCGTTAGACCAGACGTCCTTCAACTTTATTGTCGGTAAGGCGCAGAGCGATGCTGACACCCGCTCATCCCTGGCCACCGCAGGCATCACCTATGACTGGCAAAGCCGCCCCATCAAGCAGCTATCCCTCGGCCAGCGATCACGAGTGGCGCTGCTTGCGTTGCGTTTCGCGGAACCCAACTTCTACCTCCTCGACGAACCGACCAATCACGTGGACATCGCCGGTCAGGAAGCCCTCGCCGAGGAGATCAAGGTTCGCGGGGCCAGCTGTGTACTGGTATCCCACGACAGAACTTTCGTGCGCGATGTGGGCACCCGATTTCTGGCCATCGAAGGCGGCGGGCTCAAGGAGAGCGAAACCCCGGAAGCCTATTTTTCCACCCTATAGGAGCGGGAGTCACAACGCCTGCGCCAGACCCGCCATGATCTGTTCAGGCGGCTCGATTCCCACGGACAGCCTGATCGACGACATCTCATACTGATCACCGAAACAGGCCTGGACGTGGAGAAATGTCGTATCCACATCGCCGAGCGATCCGATGTGAGGAATATGGGGGGAAAGGTTTTCGACGAAGCGGCGGGCGCCTTCGTCATTACACGCCAGATCGAAGGTAATCATCCCGCCAAAACCGCGTTGACCGAACATCTGTTGGGCCAAATTGTGGTCGCCATGAGAGTTCAGCCCGGGATAGCGAACCTTGGCGACAGAGGGGTGGCCTTCGAGGTATTCGGCAATGGTCACGGCCGTTGCATTTTGCCGGGCGAGCCGCAGGGGAAATGTCAAAAGCTGGGTTTTCAACCGCGCCGCGTCATCCGGGCTCATCACCGACCCGATCATATTGCGATTGGCCATAAGCCGGACGCGCAAGTCGGGGTCGTTAACGCCGATCACCCCGGCCAAAATGTTGTTGTGTCCGCCGAGATATTTTGTCGCGCTGTGGACCACCAGATCGGCGCCGGCATCCAACGGATGGAACAGATAGGACGTTCCAAATGTATTATCAACGACCACACGCGCGCCTTGACCGTGGGCCGCCGCCGCCACCGCGTGAACATCGATAATATTCAGCAGCGGGTTCGATATGGGCTCCATGAAAACCAGCGCCGGCGCTTCGTCTTCGATGGCCGCCATAAGATTGGCCGTGGTTGAGTTCTGCCCGGCACGCTCGGCGAACTTGATGTTCACGTCCCGTTGATTTTGCAATACCTGGGTCGCGTAGTTTCTCGTGCCGCTATAGGCATCCGCCGGGAACAGCCAGGGTCGCCGGTCCCTAGGGTCGTTAAAGATGGAAAGGGCAATGTTGATGGCGGCCATTCCACAGGGCGCCAGAACACACCATTCGGCCATCTCAATCTCGGCCAGGGCGCATTCGCAATCCGACACCGTGGGGTTTTTTCGTCGGGCATAGGAATAGGCGCCTTCGCCGACCGGTGCCTTGAACAAGATTTCCGTTTCTTCCACGTCGCCAAGCGGGAAACCAATGGTTCGATTTACAACGGACTCGGACATCACTGTTCCTATGTGAGATTTTGCTGCCGTAACCTTACGGAAAATATTTCCCGAAGACGACGGATTCGTTGGAAGTTGCCGGTGGGCTGCGCGGACCGCCCGGCTAACGCGGTGTCTGATAGGTAATCAGCATATGGTTGAGGGCGTTCATGGCGTTGTAGAGATCATCGAAGGCGGCCTTGAAGGTGGGCCACTCGCAGGATAGCAGAGCATGTATTTCGCCCAGGCTGCGCGCGCCATCGACGTGGGACAAGATTTCGACGCCCGTGGCCGATATGTCGTAGCCGATCCGGACGCCCGAAAGGGTCGCCGCC
>CAZYDR010000143.1:0-8283 GCA_964645285.1 uncultured Alphaproteobacteria bacterium | reverse complement strand
ACCGCCAGTGCCTGAGACTCTATTAGAAAGTGGTACATAGAAAGGGGGCTTTACAGCTTCATCTGATTATTGGCTCCGGCCTACATATCTAACCCCCATGTTTTAACAGCCGGGGGGAGTTTCACTGACCTTAAGCGCCCCCGCCGGGGCGTGTTAAAGACGTTTCGCCGTCCTTAACAATCCTCACGACCAACATGCCGTTGGATCGCCTGTCCTAAGAACGAAGACTGTTTTGCAGAACCGGACCCGAGTGGGTCCGATTGCTTCTTAGTGTGAAATCGCCGCCACCGCCTCAAGTAGCCACTCACTACGTTCGCTGGGCCACTTGACCCGGATGTCATTGAGCATCACTGGCAACGTTGGAGAGGTTGCTGAGGGCGGAAATGGTGATCGTAAAGACGCGGATTCGCCGCTCTATTACCAACGTTTCCGTGTGTATGGAGTGTGCATCATGGAAAATGGGTTAGCCAAAAGTTAGCTAACCCATTGATTTAAATGGTGGGCGCGGTTGGGATTGAACCAACGACCCCCGCCGTGTGAAGACGGTGCTCTCCCGCTGAGCTACGCGCCCGATATCGACGGCATAAACCGCCGAGAATGACGGCGCCGGATAACGGCAAGGGCGACATATACGGCGTCGCCGTTTGGCGTGTCAAGCAAGGCGCCGGACGGTCATGCAATTGGACTGGCAATCTAAGTCTCGAGTCGCTAGATTTCTTGATCCACGTTTCATTCAAGTGTTGGGAGGCACTGTCATGACTAAGCATGTATTCACAACCAGTCGGCGCCGGTTTCTCGGAGGGACCGTGGCGACGGCAAGCACCCTGGCCATGGGCAGCTATCTCAGGCGCGCCCATGCCGCATCACCGCTCAAGATTTCCGCTTATGGTGGCTACTTTGAAGATTCACTGGCCGAATTCGTTTATCCCGACTTCAGTTCGGAGACTGGAATTCCCACTGAGTCCGTGAGCCAGGAAGGCGGCTTCGGCTGGTTTACGGTTCTTGAGACCAGCGCCAAGGCCGGCAATCCGGCCACCGACGTCACCATGACCGGTGGTGCGGGGCCACGGCGCGCGCCCCAGGTGTTCCAGGCGCTCGACGAGAGCAAGCTGCCGAACGCCAAGAACGTTCCCGACTACCTGCTCCACCGCAAGGAAGACGGCACTCTCGACGCGGTGGCGGTGCTGGCCTGGTACTACATCTTTGTGACCAACACCGAAATCTATCCCGAAGCGCCGACATCCTGGGCCGATGCCTGGGGTCCGCAGTTCAAGGATGCCCTGGGCTGGGGCGGAGAAGCTGATACGAGCTACCTGCTCGACATCACGGCGGTCACGTTCTTCGGCGGTCAGGAAATTCTCAACACCCGCGAGGGTCTGCTCACGGTCATGAAGAAGGCCGTCGAACTCAAGGAAAACGTCACCTTGTGGTACCGCGACGAGGGCGCGTTCCAGCAGGCCCTGCAGACCGGCGAAATCCCCGCCGGCCAGTATTATCACGACGTCACCCTGCTGATGATTGCGGACGGCTTCCCGGTGCGCTCGACCTTCCCCAAGGAAGGCGGCATGATCGACTTCGGGTCCTGGGGACTGGTGACCGGTTCGGAGAAGGGCGAAGAAGCTCATATCTTCATCGATTACTGCTGCCAGCCGGAAATCCAGTCGAAGATTTCGCGCTCCATGGGCACTGCGCCGGTGTTGCCGCGGGAGATGCTGGATCTCACCGACGACGAGTTCAACGCCGTCTCCAACTCCATCCCGCCGATCGTTCCGGCCTACGACGTCTACGTCAACGACGGCGACTGGATCGCCGAGCGGTGGAAAGAACTCATCACCGGGGCCGCTTCCTAGGCCATTCGGCTTTAGCGGGCGAGGGGTAAAGGCCTCTCGCCCGTGTTTCTCTTCCCTTACTGGATAAAGCGGATGACCGGTTTGTCATGAGCGGACTCGAACTGCACGGCATCACCAAGTTGTTCGGCAACATTACCGCCGTCAGCGACATCAACCTGGACCTACCAGAAGGCAAGTTCATCTCGTTTCTCGGGCCGTCGGGGTGTGGCAAGACTACCCTGTTGCGCTTGGTCGCCGGGCTGGAGACGGCGACCGAGGGCCATATTGTCCTCGACGGCGAGGACCTGACCTGGGTGCCGACCCACCAGCGAAATATCGGCATGGTGTTTCAGTCGCTGGCGCTGTTCCCCCATCTCTCGGTCGGAGACAATGTCACCTATAGCCTGCGTATTCGTGGCGTCGATAAGCGCACGCGGCGGACGCGGGCCGACGAGCTTCTCGAAATGGTGCGGCTGCCCGGCGTCGCCGACCGCCATGTCAGCCAACTTTCCGGCGGCCAGCGCCAGCGTGTCGCCATGGCCCGGGCATTGGCGCTCGAGCCCAAACTGTTCCTCCTCGACGAGCCGCTGTCGGCGCTCGACGCCAAACTTCGCGAAGAGATGCAGGTCGAGCTTCGAATGCTCCAGGAGCGCCTCGGCGTCACCACCATCATCGTTACCCACGACCAGCGCGAAGCCATGACCATGTCGGATCTTGTGGTGGTCATGAACACCGCCAGGGTCGAGCAAATCGGCAACCCTCATGAAATCTACCGCAACCCGGCGACCGCCTTCGTCGCCGACTTCATCGGCACCAGCAATCTCATCGAAGCGGTGGCGGCGGGTGACGGCGAAGTCGCCATCGCGGGACGAGGTTTCACGGTTCGCGCGCTTCCCGACGGCGTAGCCCGTGATGACGTGGTTCGGGTGTCGATCCGGCCCGAGGATGTCCATGTCTTCCCGGCCGGCGGCAGCGGCCCCAACCGGCTTGATGGCCAGGTCACTTTTGTCCGCGACGTCGGCGCCAGCGTCGAGGTCTTCGTCGACTGCGACGGCATAACCGTCATCAGCGTGTCGTCGCCCAAGGACCGCCCCGACGTGCGTCAGGGTGACGCGGTAGCCGTGGAATTTCCGGCCGACGCCTGCGTCGTGGTACGCCAATGACCGCCGAGACTGCAAACGGCTCGGAAAACGCCGAAGCGGTGGCCCAGTCCGGCCTCGCCTGGCAAATCAAACGGCACCTTCCGCCCAGCTATGCCGGATTGATGCTGGCCATCTTTTTTATGGTGCCCTTCGGTATCATGGTCGCGATCAGTTTTTCCGAAAACATTCCCTCCGGACTGTGGATTTACAGTTTCGAACTGACCCATTACGCGCGCTTCTTTTCGCCGCTTTTCACCACGCTCCTTTGGGTCTCGATTGAGTTTGCCTTTTTGGCGGCAATCATATCGGTGGCGATCACCTTTCCGTTTACGTATTTCCTCAGCCGATACCGTCGCCGGATGCAGGTAATCTCCCTGGTGTTCGTGCTCTGCGTGCTGTCGTTGTCGGAAGTTATAGTCGCCTATTCGTGGTCGGTCATGCTGTCCAAGCCGGCCGGCGTTTCCAACCTGTTCGTACTGCTCGGCTTTATGGAGAAATCGACCTCGTGGGCGCGGGGATACTGGGCGGTGCTGATCGCCCTGACCTGGTTCAACCTGCCGCTCGCGGTGCTCATTCAGTACCCCAACTGCAGCCGGCTGGATCGTGAAATTACCGAAGCGGCGATGACTCTCGGCGCGTCGCCGGTTCGCACCTTCTTCACGGTGGTTGTGCCGATCCTGCAGCCCACCATCCTGACGGCGTTTATCATCTTGTTCGTGTTTACCATGGGCGCCTTCGTGACCCCAACCTGGCTCGGCAGGCCCGAGCAATGGATGTACGCGGTGCTTATCGGTGACGAGGCCTTGACTCGCGGCAACCAACCCTTCGCCTCGGCCCTGGCCATGTTCTATCTGGTGGTCACCACCGTCCTGGTTCTCATTACTGTGCGTCTTGGCCGCAAGACCAATAGGAACCTGGGCGCATGACGCGGTTGGCGCGCAACCTGTTTTACACCACTGTCCTGGTGGTGCTGAGCGCGCCGCTGTTCATCGTCGCCGGTGTCTCGGTCAACGAAAAGAAGTTCATGATCTTCCCGCCGCGCGGATTTTCATTCCGCTGGTACATCGAGGTGTTCGAAAAGACAAAATGGTCCGAGCCCCTGACCAACAGCTTGATCATCGCTTTTTCGTCCGGCGTCATTGCCCTGACCATCGCCCTACCCATCGCCTATTTTCTGTGGCGCTACCGGGTGACCTACGCCAAGGCGCTCTATGCCATGGGCTTGATGCCGTTCGCCCTACCGCCGGTCATCACCGCGCTTGGCATGCTGTTCTTCTGGGTCGAACTGGGCCACACTGGCCAGATCGAAAACATTATCCTGGGCCACAGCGTGTTTCTCGTCACCCTACCCATGGTGATGATTTCCCTGGGCCTCGAATCCATCGACCGCGAAGTCATCGAGGCGGCGCGGACCATGGGCGCCGACGATCGCCGCACCTTCTTCACCATCATTCTGCCCCTGGTGCGGCCTTACATGGTGGCCGGATTTGCCTTTGTCTTCGTGCTCAGCATGAACGAGTTCATTATTTCCTATTTCCTCGGCCAGTTCGCCGTCGTCACCTTGCCGGTGAAAATATTCTCCCAGCTTCGCTCGGGCTATTCGCCGGTGATCGCCTCGGCGGCCGTGATGTTCATGCTGCTCGCCATCGCCGTGTTCGGCCTGACCGCCCGATTCGGCGATCTGCCGAAGCTGCTCGGCGCCTGGTCGCCGCGCGAGTGATTGTTACTATATCGCTGAATTAACGATGTTATTCTAGGAAACAACCGTTAACAATTCGTGACTTGGCGGAGCCGAGAGGAATGTGGCACCCTCTCCGAAATTCACATGTTTCGTGGGACTCAACGAGACCTAACCATATGACTCAACCCAAGACCGCTGCGATCATATTGGCCGCCGGCCTCGGCACGCGGATGAATTCGGCGATCCCGAAAGTGCTGCACCCGCTCGCCGGACGGCCGATGATCGCTTGGCTGACGGAAACCCTGGTCGCCATGAATGTTGAGCGGGTGGTGGTCGTCGTCGGCCCCGACATGGATACGGTAGCTGACGCGGTGGCGCCGGCCGAGGTCGTGGTGCAGACCGAACCGCTCGGCACCGGCCACGCGGTACTCGCCGCCCGCGATGCGCTCGAGGGCTTCGACGGCGACGTCTTGGTGTTGTTCGGCGGCGACCCGCTAGTCCCAGCCGAAATTATGGCGGCCATGGTGGCGGCGCGCCGCGCCACGCCCGAGCCGGCGGTGGTCGTCCTCGCCATGCGGCCCGATGATCCGGCCCGCTATGGGAGGCTGGTGGTCGACGTCGATGGGGTGCTGTCGCGGATTATAGAGTTCCGCGACGCCGATGCCGAACAGCGCGCCATTTGCCTGTGCAATGCCGGCGTCATGGCGGTTGACGGCAACCAATTATTCAACCTTCTCGACCAGATCGGCAACGACAATACCAAGGGTGAGTATTACCTGACCGACATCGTCGCCGTCGCCCGTAACGCCGGTCTTCATTGCACCGTGGTAGATGGGGGAACCGAGCCCCTACCGGGCATCGATTCCCGGGCCGAGCTGGCCGCCGTCGAAGCCCTGGTCCAGGACCGGTTGCGGGCGGCAGCCATGGCCGGGGGCGTCACCATGACCGACCCGGCCAGCGTGTTTCTCAGTTACGACACCGCCTTCGGCCGCGATGTGTTAATCGAACCCAACGTGTTTTTCGGCCCCGGCGTGACAGTCGGCGACAATGTGCGGATTCGGGCGTTTTGCCATCTGGAAGGCGCGGTCCTGGGCGACGGTGTCACGGTCGGGCCCCACGCCCGGCTGCGGCCCGGCGCAGCCATTGGCCGGGATGCCCGCATCGGCAACTTCGTCGAAGTCAAGAACGCCGCCATCGAGGCCGGCGCCAAGGTCAACCACTTGGCCTATGTGGGCGACGCCCGGGTCGGCGAGGGGGCCAACGTGGGCGCCGGGGCGATTACCTGCAACTACGACGGCGTCAGCAAATCCCATACCGATATTGGCGCCGGCGCCTTCATCGGCTCCAACGTCGCTATAGTGGCGCCGGTCACAATCGGCGACGGCGCCATTGTCGGGGCCGGCAGCGTGGTCAGCAAGGATGTGCCGGCCGACGCGGTTGCCACCAGCCGCGCGCCCCAGGACGTTCGCCAGGGCACGGCGGCCAAGCTGCGCCGGCGCAAGCAGGCGGCCAAGGCCAGGAAGTAAAAAGGAAAGGCTTAGAAAAATGTGTGGGATCATCGGCGTCATCAGCAATGGCGAGGCCTCGCCCCTGCTGCTCGACGGGCTCAAGCGGCTGGCCTATCGCGGCTATGACTCGGCGGGTATCGCCACCATCGTCAACGGCCATATCGACCGCCGCCGCGCCGAGGGCAAAATCGACAATCTTGCAACTTTGCTGGACAGCGACCCGTTGCCCGGCGTCGTCGGCATCGGCCATACCCGCTGGGCGACCCATGGGGCGCCGACCACTCGCAACGCCCACCCCCATGTGGCCGGTCCCGTGGCGGTGGTCCACAACGGCATCATCGAGAACTTCCAGCGCCTGCGGGATGAACTGCGCGCCGAAGGCGCCGTCTTCGAGACTGACACCGATACCGAGGTGGTTGCCCACCTGGTGACCAGCAACATGGCCCGCGGCATGGCGCCAGTCGAAGCGGCGGCGGCCATGCTGGGGCGGCTCGATGGGGCCTTCGCTCTCGGCATCCTATTCAATGGCGAAGACGGTCTTATCGTCGGCGCCCGGCGCGGCAGCCCTCTGGCCATCGGCTATGGCGACGGCGAGATGTTCCTCGGTTCCGACGCCATGGCCCTGGCGCCCTTGACCAAGCGCATCGCCTATCTCGAGGAAGGCGACTGGGTTGAGCTGCGCCGCGACGGCGCCGTGATCCACGACGCCAACGGCAAGGTGGTCGAGCGCGAAATCCACATCACCGCCCAGTCCGGCGCCGTTGTCGGCAAGGACAACTACCAGCATTTCATGCTCAAGGAGATCTATGAGCAGCCGGGGGTGCTTGGCGACACCTTGAACAGCTTCTACCAACCGGTCAGTGGCGATGTAGAACTGCCCTATCTGCCGTTCGATCTCGCCATCCTGCCGAAAATCACCATCGTCGCCTGCGGCACCGCGTCCTACGCCGGGTTGGTTGCCCGGTTCTGGCTCGAGAAGATTGCCCGAATTCCAGTCGATATCGATATCGCGTCGGAGTTCCGCTACCGCGAGACGCCGCTGCCCGAGGGTGGCATGGCGCTGTTCATTTCCCAGTCGGGGGAGACCGCCGACACCCTGGCGGCGCTGCGCTATTGCCGGGCTCAGGGCCAGCACATCGTCTCGCTGCTCAACAATGACGAAAGCACCATGGCGCGGGAGTCCGACGTGGTGATGCGTACCCTGGCCGGCCCCGAGATCGGCGTCGCTTCGACCAAGGCCTTCACGACTCAGCTCATGGCCCTGGCCTGCCTCACCCTGACCTGTGCCCGGGCGCGCGGCGCCATCGACCATGACGAGGAAGCGCGGTTGTCGGCGGCCCTGGCGGAAGTACCGTCCCGTGCCGCCGAAGTGTTGAACCATGATGATCGTCTGCGCGAACTGGCCCATGACGTGGCCCGGGCCGAGACCGTACTCTATATCGGCCGCGGCACTGGTTATGCCATCGCCATGGAGGGCGCGCTCAAGCTCAAGGAACTGTCCTACATCCACGCCGAGGGTTTCGCCGCCGGTGAGCTAAAGCACGGTCCTATCGCCCTGATCGAAGAAGGCGTGCCGGTCATCGTCGTGGCGCCCTCCGACGAGTTGTTCGAGAAAACCGCGTCCAATATGCAGGAAGTCATCGCTCGGGGCGCCAAGGTGGTTTTCCTCAGCGATGCTCAGGGGGTCGGGACACTTGGTGATCTCGCCGCCGCGACCATCGATCTGCCCACGGTCGATCCCTTCTTTGCCCCGATCCTCTACGCCATTCCGGTCCAACTCCTAGCCTACCACGTGGCGGTCATCAAGGGTACCGACGTGGATCAGCCACGAAATCTTGCAAAGAGCGTGACTGTCGAATAGTTTCCAACGTGGGTGTTATCCATCCACAAATGACGTAGATGTCTATTTCTGTTTCGAGATGGTTCTGAAAACTCGAAACCTCCTCATCGCACCCTACTCTGAATACCAACAGTTCCTACACAACACGACCACCGACTTTCGTGAGATGGGTTGGACGTTCAACCAGATTGCAAAATGGTTCAACGAGAACGGATATCAGACCGTCCAAGGTAAGAAGTTTTTTGGAACTCACGTTTTCTCAATTATGAAGAAGAAACGATTG
>CAZYDR010000142.1:0-8509 GCA_964645285.1 uncultured Alphaproteobacteria bacterium | reverse complement strand
CAGTTCCACCAGACGCTTCAAGCGGTTGTTGCGGTTGATGACGCGGCGGTAGAGATCGTTGAGATCGGAGGTGGCGAAACGGCCACCATCCAACGGCACCAATGGCCGCAGTTCGGGCGGAATGACCGGAATGACTTCCATGATCATCCACTCGGGACGATTGCCCGATTCAAGCAGGGTCTCAATCAGCTTGAGACGCTTGACGATCTTCTTGCGCTTGGTCTCCGAACCGGTCTCGGCGAGATCAATGCGCAGGGTGTCGCGCTCGTCTTCAAAGTTGATGGAGATTAGAATTTCGCGGATCGCCTCGGCGCCGATGCCGGCCCGGAAATTCTCTTGGCCAAATTCCTCCTGAGCCGTGATGAACTCCTCCTCCGACAGCAACTGGTTCTGAGCAAACGGCGTCAGGCCAGGCTCCATGACCACGTAGCTTTCGAAATAAAGAATGCGCTCAAGCTCCTTAAGCGTCACATCGAGAAGTAGACCGATACGCGACGGCAGGGACTTGAGGAACCAGATGTGGGCGACCGGCGAGGCCAGCTCGATGTGGCCGTTACGCTCGCGCCGGACTTTGGATTGAATGACCTCGACGCCGCACTTCTCGCAGACGATGCCGCGATACTTCATGCGCTTATACTTGCCGCACAGGCACTCGTAGTCCTTCACCGGCCCGAAGATGCGGGCGCAGAACAAACCGTCACGTTCGGGCTTGAACGTCCGATAGTTGATGGTCTCCGGCTTCTTGACTTCACCAAAGGACCACGACCGGATTTTCTCCGGGCTGGCCACGGTAATCTTGATCTCGTCGAAGGTCTGCGGGCCGCTGACCTGGCCGAAAATCTTCATCAACTCGTTCATTCTACTTCTCCTTATCCCACGTTACCGGGAATCACCTGATATGGTCGTCGCGCTTCGGGGCGTTGTGGTCCGCCCTTAACCGCGCTGCGTGAGCTCGACGTTAAGGCCGAGCGCATGCAGTTCCTTGACCAGCACGTTGAAGCTTTCCGGAATACCCGCTTCAAACGTGTCCTCACCCTTGACGATGGCTTCGTAGACCTTGGTCCTGCCGGATACGTCATCGGACTTAACCGTCAACATTTCCTGCAGCGTGTAGGCCGCGCCGTAGGCCTCCAGCGCCCAGACTTCCATCTCGCCGAAACGCTGGCCACCAAACTGCGCCTTGCCGCCCAATGGCTGCTGGGTAACCAGACTGTAGGGGCCAATGGAGCGCGCATGAATTTTGTCATCGACCAGGTGGTGCAGTTTCAGCATGTAGATGTAACCCACCGTCACCAGCCGCTCAAACGGCTCGCCGGTCCGGCCATCGACAAGCTGCACCTGACCCGACGCATCGAGGCTGGCGAGTTCGAACATCCGATTGATATCGGCCTCGTGGGCGCCATTGAACACCGGCGTCGCCATGGGCACGCCCTTGCGCAAGGTCTGGCCGACATCGAGCAACTCGGCGTCGTCGAGATCGTTGAGGTCGCCATCACGCGGTGACAACTCGAAGGCATCTGCAATGGTCTTGCGCAGGTTCTTGGCGCCGCTGCTCTTGTGCCGCATCTCATCAACCATGGCGCCGATCTGGCGGCCCAGGCCGTGAGACGCCCAGCCCAGATGGGTTTCGAGAATCTGCCCGACATTCATGCGCGACGGCACACCAAGCGGGTTGAGCACCACGTCAACCGGGGTGCCGTCCTCGAGATAGGGCACATCCTCGACCGGGACGATGCGCGAGATAACGCCCTTGTTGCCGTGGCGGCCTGCCATCTTGTCACCGGCCTGGAGCTTACGCTTCACGGCAATGAAGACCTTCGCCATCTTGAGTACGCCAGGCGGCAATTCGGCGCCACGCTGGAGCTTTTTGACCTTGTCCTGAAACCGCGATTCGAGACGGCCCAAGGCGGCGTCGAGCTGGCCCTTGAGCCGCTCGATGTCGACCATGGCCTTCTTGTCCTTGATGCCGATCTGCCACCACTGCCCCCGACTGAAGTCGGAAAGCAGGTCGTCGTTGATCTTGGCGTTGGCCTTCATGCCCTTGGGGCCGCTGGCCGCCGTCTTGCCGAGCAGCAGGTTCTTGAGGTCGTCATAGATGTGACGCTCGACAATGGCACGCTCGTCATTGCGGTCCTTGGCCAGGCGCTCGATTTCCTCACGCTCAATGGCCATGGCGCGCTCGTCCTTGTCGATTCCCCGGCGTGAAAACACCCGGACCTCGACCACGGTGCCGGAAACGCCCGGCGGCAGCTTGAGGCTGGTATCGCGCACATCGGACGCCTTTTCACCGAAGATCGCGCGCAGCAGTTTCTCTTCCGGCGTCATCGGGCTTTCGCCCTTGGGCGTGATCTTACCGACAAGAATATCGCCGGCCTTGACCTCGGCGCCGACATAAACGATGCCCGCCTCGTCCAGGTTCTTGAGAGCTTCTTCGCCGACGTTGGGAATGTCGCGGGTGATTTCTTCCTGGCCCAACTTGGTGTCGCGGGCCAAGACGTCGTCCTTGACGATACGCTCGGAGATCAGGATCGAGTCTTCGTAGTTGTAGCCACCCCACGGCATGAACGCGACCAGCACATTGCGGCCCAAAGCCAGTTCGCCGGTATCGACGCTGGGGCCGTCGGCGATAATCTCGCCAGCCTCGACCAAATCGCCAACCTTCACGAGTGGCCGCTGGGTAATGCAAGTGTTCTGGTTAGAGCGCTGAAATTTCAACAGGTTGTAGATTTGCACACCCAATTGATCGTCGCCGGCGGCGTCATCGGCGCGCACCACGATACGGGTGGCGTCGACCTGATCGACCACACCACTGCGCAACGCGGTGATGCAGGCGCCCGAATCACGCGCCACCACGGCCTCCATTCCGGTGCCCACCAGAGGGGCTTCGGCACGAACCAGCGGCACTGCCTGGCGCTGCATGTTCGAACCCATGAGCGCCCGGTTGGCGTCGTCATTCTCGAGGAACGGAATCAGCGCCGCGGCCACCGAAACAAGCTGCTTCGGCGAAACGTCGATAAAGTCGATGCTGGCCGGCGGCACCATGACGAAATCGCCATCGTGCCGGCAGCTCACCAGATCCTGGATCAGCTTGCCCTTGCCATCCATTTCGGCGTTGGCCTGAGCGATGGTGTATTTGCCCTCGTCCATGGCCGAGAGATACACCACATCGGTGGTCACCTTACTATCCACCACGCGGCTGTAAGGGCTCTCGATGAAGCCGTACTGATTAACCCGGGCATAGGTGGCGAGACTGTTGATAAGACCGATATTTGGCCCTTCCGGCGTCTCGATCGGGCAGATACGTCCGTAGTGAGTGGGATGGACGTCGCGCACTTCGAAGCCGGCCCGCTCCCGGGTAAGACCGCCTGGTCCCAAGGCCGAAAGGCGCCGCTTGTGAGTAATCTCGGCCAGGGGATTGGTCTGATCCATGAACTGGCTGAGCTGGGACGAGCCGAAGAACTCACGAACCGCCGCAGCCGCCGGTTTGGCGTTGATCAGGTCATGAGGCATAACGCTGTCGATCTCGACCGAACTCATACGCTCGCGGATCGCCCGCTCCATGCGCAGTAGGCCGATGTGGTACTGGTTTTCCATCAACTCGCCAACCGATCGTACCCGGCGATTTCCCAGGTGATCGATGTCGTCGATGTCGCCCCGACCGTCCTTGAGTTCGACCAAGGTCTTGACCACCGCCAGGATGTCTTCCTTGCGAAGAATACGCATGGTGTCCTCAACCTCGAGGTCGAGCCTGGCATTGAGCTTAACGCGGCCGACCGCCGATAGGTCGTAGCGCTCGGAATCGAAGAACAGGCCGTTGAACAAGTTCGACGCGGTCTCCTCTGTGGGCGGCTCGCCCGGCCGCATGACCCGATAAATTTCGAGCAAGGCCTCGACCCGGTTCGAGCACTTATCAGCCATCAGGGTGTTGCGGATATAGGGACCGACCGTGATGCCGTCGATGGCAAGGGTCGGCACGTCCTTGAAGCTGGCCTCATCCAGCGCCTCGATGATCTCAACAGTGATTTCGCCGCCGGACTCGATGAAAATCTCGCCGGTTTTCTCGTTGATCAGGTCCCGGCACGCGAAACGGCCCGAAAGCGCCTCATCGGGAACCAGTTGCTCGGTCACCTTGGCTTCGGTCAGTTTCTTGATCAGTCGCGGCGTTACCTTGGCGCCGGCCTCGGCCACGGTCTTGCCATTCTTGGCATTGACCAGATCGCGCCCCAGCTTGGTGCCGCGCGCCCGCTCGGCATCGAACGGTATCCGCCATCCGCCTTTGTGACGGCTATAGGTGACCGTGCCATAGAAGTGATTGAAGACGTCCTCGGTGGTCATATCGAGGGCGTAAAGCAGGGTCGATACCGGCAGCTTTCGCCGACGATCGATGCGCACGTAAGCAAGGTCTTTGGCGTCGAACTCGAAATCAAGCCACGAGCCGCGATAGGGGATCACCCGGGCGGCGAACAGATATTTGCCCGACGAGTGGTTTTTACCCTTGTCGTGATCGAAAAACACGCCCGGCGACCGGTGCATCTGGCTGACGATAACTCGCTCGGTACCGTTGATGATGAAGGTGCCGTTGGCGGTCATCAGGGGCATGTCGCCCATGTAGACCTGCTGCTCCTTGATGTCGCGGATATCGCGTTTCTTGATGTCCTCGTCGACATCGAAGATCCACAATTGCAGAGTCACCTTGAGCGGCGCCGCATAGGTCATGCCGCGCTGCTGGCATTCCTCGACGTCGTACTTTGGATCCTCGAATTCATAACTCACATAATGAAGCGCGGCATGGTCCGAGAAGTCCTTGATAGGAAACACCGCTTTCAGGACAGCCTGAATGCCGATGTCGATGCGCTCATCCGGCGCAATGTCCATCTGCAGGAATTTCTCGTAGGAGCTTTTCTGGACCTCGATGAGGTTCGGCATTGGGGCTACGGACGGAACTCGACCAAAGCTGCGACGTGTACGCTTGCGACGTGAGAAGCTGTAAGACATGCGTGTTCCTCGACTAAATCGTCGGTTTCTTAGCACGGCCGGTGAGGCCGATAGCGAAATTCAAAAAGCACGCGCGGCGAGGCAGCCACGACATTGGCCGTGGTCGCCCCGACAACGCATCGACGTTACTTGATCTCAATCGTTGCTCCCGCCTCTTCGAGCTTCGTCTTGATCTCCGCCGCCTCGTCCTTGGTAGCGCCCTCCTTGATCGGCGCCGGCGCCGATTCGACAAGGTCCTTGGCTTCCTTGAGGCCCAGCCCGGTAATCGCGCGGACCTCCTTGATGACGTTGATTTTCTTCTCGCCGAAGGAGGCGAGAATGACCGCGAACTCGGTTTGCTCTTCGGCGGCGGCACCTTCGGCGGCGCCACCGGCGGCGGCGGCAACGGCGACAGGCGCCGCGGCGGATACACCCCATTTTTCTTCGAGCATGGTGGCCAGTTCGGCCGCCTCAAGAACCGTGAGTTCGGAAAGATCGTCTGCGATTTTGGCCAGATCAGCCATGATTTAGTCTCCTCGATTAAACGTTCGGTCGCTAAGGTTTGAACGATGGATTGCTGGGTTCACGCTGGTACGCGGCCGACCTAGGCCGCTTGTTTCTGGGATGCATAAGCACTGAGGATTCGCGCCAACTGACCGGCGGGTGCCTGCAGCACGCCAGCGACCTTGGTCGCCGGGGCATTGAGCAACCCAACCAGTTTGCCGCGAGAATCATCAAGCGGCGGCGTATTGGCGAGCGCCTTGATTCCATTGGAATCAAACACCGTGTCGCCCATAGCCCCGCCCAGAATGACCAGCTTGCCATTGGTCTTGGCGTAGTCGAAAGCCACTTTCGCGGCGGCCACCGGATCGTCCGAAAAGGCGATCGCGGTCTGTCCTTGAAACAGCTCCGCAAGGCCCGTGTACGGCGTGTCTTCCAGCGCCCGCCGAGTAAGGCTATTCTTGATCACCCGGTAGGTCGCGTTCTGCTCACGCATCCGACGGCGCAACTCCGTGGCCTCACCAACGGTCAAACCATTCTGGTGGGTAACCACCACAAGGCCGGCGTTGGCGAAGATGTTGTGCAGATCGCTAACGATCTCCACTTTTTGAGTACGCTCCACTGGTCGTCTCCACTTCATAGGGACTGCAGTGCGCCCGAAGGCCACCGCCAATCCCGTTGGCTTTTGAACCCAGCCAGCAAGCCGACCGGGTCCGGTCCGCCTGTCCCAGAAGTTCAAACCCCGGCGGCGCGCCTCGCGGCGCCCCTGATCCGGACCTGACCCCTGCCTATGCGGGCGGATACGCTCATCCTTTGAGTCCCGGCAAAAAATCACGCCACGACACCCACGGTCTTGGACAGGTTGGTGAGAACGCTACCGCCCTCTCACCTTCACCACCTTAGCGGTGGCAAATCTCACAAATACCAGCGCGATTAGGCGCTGGTAACGCCGGCAACTCTGGCAACGTCGATACGAATACCAGGTCCCATTGTTGAACTGATCGACACCCTCTTAAGGTAGGTGCCTTTGACCCCGGACGGCTTGGCCCGGTTGATGGCGCCGATGAAGGCGCGCAGGTTGTCGGCAATCTGATCTTCACTGAAGCTCGACTTGCCCACGCCGGCGTGAATGATGCCGGCCTTTTCGGCGCGGAACTGAATCTCGCCGCCCTTGGCCGCGGTCACCGCCGCGGCGATATCCTGGGTCACCGTGCCAAGCTTGGGGTTGGGCATCAGCCCGCGCGGGCCGAGCACCCGGCCCAGCTTGCCGACCACCGCCATCATGTCGGGCGTGGCGATGCAGCGTTCGAAATCCATCTCGCCGGCCTGGATACGCTCGGCGAGGTCATCGGCGCCGACCAGATCGGCACCCGCCGCCTCGGCCTCGGCCGCCTTGGGACCCTTGGCGAAGACCGCCACGCGAACCGACTTACCGGTGCCGTGGGGCAACTGCACCATGCCACGCACCATCTGGTCGGCGTGACGGGGATCTACGCCGAGGCCAAGCGCAATCTCGATGGTTTCATCGAACTTGGCGCCGGCGCTCGCCTTCAGCAGCTTGACCGCTTCGTCCAGAGACACGGCCTCGTCGCGATTAATGCCCTCGCGAGCCGCTGCCATTCGTTTGCCTACTTTTGCCATGATTCCTACTCCACCACTTCGATGCCCATCGACCGTGCCGAGCCGGCAATAATGCGGCTGGCGGCGTCGATGTCGTTTGCGTTGAGATCAACCATCTTGAGCTCGGCGATCTCGCGAATCTGGGTCATGGTTACCTGGCCTGCGGTCTCCCGTCCCGGCGTCTCCGACGCCTTGTCCAGCTTCGCCGCCTTCTTGATGAAGTAGCTCGCCGGCGGTGTCTTGGTGGTGAAACTGAACGTGCGATCCGCGTAGACGGTAATCACCGTCGGAATCGGCATGCCCGGCTCCATGCTCTGGGTCTCGGCGTTAAACGCCTTGCAGAACTCCATGATGTTAAGGCCGCGCTGGCCCAGGGCCGGACCAATTGGCGGCGATGGATTAGCTTTTGCCGCCGGTACATGGAGCTTGATGTAACCGTCAATCTTCTTTGCCATAACGTTCCCTCAAAAATGCCGGTCGATAAAGACCGCAGGGTGCGCGGTACGGCCATGGCGGGCCTCCCACGCGATTAGCGCCCGGAACACCGGGCGAAAAACGATCAGGTCTTTTCGACCTGGGTGTACTCCAACTCAACCGGCGTGGCGCGGCCAAAGATCGAAACGGCCACCTTGAGCCGCTCGCGTCCTTCATCGACGTCCTCGACCAGGCCGTTGAACGAGGTAAAGGGGCCGTCGCTGACCCGCACGGTCTCGCCAACCTCGAAGGTAATCGTGGTCTTAGGCCGTTCAACCCCCTCCTGCACCTGATGCAGGATACGGTTGGCCTCGGCTTCTGAAATCGGCACCGGCTTACCGCCGCCACCGAGAAACCCAGTGACCTTGGGGGTGTTCTTGACCAAATGCCAGGACTCGTCATTCATGTCCATCCTGACCAGCACGTAGCCGGGGAAGAACTTGCGATCCGACGATATCTTCTGGCCCCGGCGCATCTCAACGACCTGCTCGGACGGCACCAACACCTGGTCGAACCGCTCGGCCAGGCCCTTGATCTGGGCCTGCTCGCGGATCGCCTGTTCGACCTTCTTTTCGAAGCCCGAATAGACATGAACAATGTACCAACGCATCGCCATTGGGGTCAGCTCCCAAAACCCAATATCAGCTTCACGCCAAAGGCGAGAATCTGATCAATAAAGAAAAAGAACACCGCCATGACCGTGACCATCACGAATACCATGCCGGTGGTCACCGCAGTCTCCTTACGGGTCGGCCAGGTAACCTTCGAGGTTTCCTGACGAACCTGACGAATAAACTCTTGTGGCGTCGCCTTAGCCATAGGCGCCACCCGCGAACCCACCACCATTCAACCCGCCTCTGGCCGGATCACACCGGTGGTTGAACATGGCAGGAGTGGAGGGCCTCGAACCCCCAACCTCCGGTTTTGGAGACCGGCGCTC
>CAZYDR010000141.1:959-8535 GCA_964645285.1 uncultured Alphaproteobacteria bacterium | reverse complement strand
GCAAGAATATGAAGACAGGCCCGACCAGGGCGAACTCCAACGCGGTCGCGCCCTGACGCCCGCGTTGACCACAAAAAAACTGACCAATAAGCCGACCGGGCGGCGTTATCCATCGTAACATGCCGAGTTCTTAAACCACCATTTGACTGGACGTACATTTCCCCCAATGAGGTCTTAGCATCGGGCATTCTACACGCTTTGCCGAATACAGACCACGCCATAATGTTGATACAGTGACTGGCAACAGTCGGTTTGTATGTGACCGCGGTCACCGGAAATTGTACTGGGGGCTTGTCCCCGGGCGGTTTTTCGCCCAGATATAGGGCAGCCCAGCGCCAACGCTTACGAAAGCTGCTAATTATGTTCATTCAGACCGAAACCACCAACGACCCGGCCATTGTCCGGTTCCTGCCCGGCCGCCCGGTTACCGGCTCGCGCACGGTCGCCTTTGGCGACCCTGCCGCCACGGACGCTTCGCCCCTGGCGGCGCGGCTGTTCGCGGTTGACGGTGTCGGCGGCGTGACCCTGGGGCGCGACCATATCACGATCGCCAAGACCGATGATGCGGACTGGGACGCCCTGCGCCCGGCGGTGCTGCGCGCGGTCATGGAGCATTTCATCACCGGTGACCCGGTGCTTAGCGACGACGACGACGCCAGTGAAGACGGCGACGACGATGTGGTCGGCCAAATTCGCGAACTCATCGACACCCGTATCCAGCCAGCGGTATCGCAAAACGGCGGCGCGGTGATTTTCCAGGGCTTCGAGGACGGCGTCGTGCTGCTCGACATGGAAGGCCCGGCCGCGGCCATGAAACTGGGCATTGAGAACATGCTCAAGCACTACGTCCCCGAGGTCGAGGTGGTGCAGTCCTTCGAAGAGTACGAGCGGCTCAAGAGCCCGGCTATGAACACCCCGGAGGCCCTGTCCATCCGCCGCATCCTCGACGAAGACGTCAATCCGGCGGTGGCCTCTCACGGCGGCCATATCGCCCTCATCGACGTCAAGCTCGATACGGTCTACATTCGCCTCGAAGGTGGCTGCCAGGGCTGCGGCATGGCCGACATGACTCTCAAGAACGGGGTCGAAGTGGCCATCAAGCAGGCGGTGCCCGCCATTACCTCGGTGCTCGACGTCACCGACCACGCCGGCGGCGACAATCCCTACTACCAGCCGGGCAAGGGCGGTACCGGCGCGATGTAGTTTAGCGATCAAGCCATGACACGGCTGCTCTTGCTCCTGCCGACCACGTCATACCGGGTCGGCGATTTTCTTAGCGCGGCCCGGCGCCTTGATGTTGATGTGGTAGTCGGCTCGGACCAGCTACCAGTGCTTGAACAATACGCCTCCGGGCACACAGTCACCCTGGATTTTACGGACCTTACCACCGGCGTCGGGCAAATCACCGGGTTTGCCGAAAGCCATCCGTTTACCGCCATTATCGGTATCGACGACGGCACTACCGTACTGGCGGCCATGGCCAGCAACGCTCTGGGTCTGGTTCACAACAGCCCGGAATCCGTAGTCGCGACCCGCGACAAATACCGCTTCCGCACGGCCCTGGCCAATGCCGGCCCGCCGGCGCCATCGTTCCAGCATTTCACCCTCGACCACGACCCGCGCGCGGCGGCGCGGGCGGCGCCTTACCCCTGCGTTCTTAAACCGGTCGCCCTGGCGGCGAGCCGCGGCGTCATTCGCGCCGACAATGAGGCCGAGTTCGTCGCCGCCTTCGAGCGCATCACCCGCATCCTCAACGAGCCCGACGTTGCCGCCGTGGGCGCGACGGCCCAACGCATTCTGGTGGAGAGTTTCATACCCGGCCAGGAGGTGGCCCTGGAAGGCCTGCTCGACGACGGTGAACTCCACGTGTTGGCCCTGTTCGACAAGCCCGACCCGCTGGATGGGCCGTTCTTCGAGGAAACCATCTTTGTCACCCCGTCGCGGTTGCCCCGCGGCGTACAGGACAACATTGTCGCGACGACGCAACAGGCCATTACCGCTCTGAGCCTACGCCACGGCCCTATTCATGCGGAGTTCCGGGTCAACGACGACGGCGTCTGGCCGCTTGAGGTCGCCGCCCGTTCCATCGGCGGGCTCTGCGCGCGGGTATTGAGTTTCGGCGCCGGAGTCGCGCTCGAAGATCTCATCCTGCGCCACGCTCTGGGCCTGCCTCTGGCAAGCCTGGAGCGCGACAACCAGCCCGCCGGGGTGATGATGATCCCGACGCCCCACGCCGGTATCCTGCGGTCGGTGGACGGACTTGAGTCGGCGCGGGCAGTGCCCGGCATTAACGATGTCACCATCAGCATTCCCCGGGGCCAGCCGGTGGCACCGCCGCCGGATGGCACCCGCTATCTCGGTTTCATCTTTGCCCGGGACGACACCCCCGACGATGCCGAAGCCGCCCTGCGCCAGGCCCATGATTGTCTCGATATCACGATTGAGCCGGCCTAGACGACAATATCAAGTAAACTCTTCTTATATTGCCGAATCCGAGCCACGATGCTATCTCTCGCTCATGACCGAGCAAAGCGCCGATACCATTCTCAACCTGCTCAAGATGCACGGCCCCCAAACCGCCAAAGCTTTGGGTGAGCGCCTTGGCATGAGCGCCGAGGGCGCCCGCCAGCACCTAACCAAATTGCGAGATTCGGAGCTGGTTGTCCATGCGGACGCGCGGGAAGAGGTCGGTCGGCCGAAACGCTACTGGCGCCTCAGCGAAGCCGGCCATGGCCGCTTTCCCGACAGCCATGCCCAACTCACCCTTGATCTGCTCAACGCCATGCGCGGCGAGTTCGGCGACGACGGCGTTGACCGCCTGATCGGCGCCCGTGAACGCCAGATGTTGTCCGCTTACGAAAATCGCCTCGAAGGCAAAACCAGCCTCAAGGACCGCATCAGCACTCTGGCCAACGCACGCAGCGACGAAGGCTATATGGCGGAATGCGTCGACGACAACGGCAGCTTCCTGCTGATCGAAAACCATTGCCCAATCTGCGTCGCAGCCAGCGAGTGCCAGAATTTCTGCCGCTCCGAACTGGATATTTTCCAGCAGGTTCTGGGCCCCGGCGCCACCGTCGAGCGCAGCGAACACCTGCTTGCCGACGGTCGGCGCTGCACTTATCGAATTACGCCTGTCAACGCCGCCTAGCCCGGCGGCTTTGCCGGCATACGCTCGCGCAAGGCCCGGATGTGTTCAGGTCGGGTGCGGCAACAGCCACCGACAATCTGCACGCCCTGGGCGACCCAATCCGCACTGGCGTCGGCGAGGTCCTGTGCCGAGACCTTTTCTTCGTAGTGCCAGATCGGCATGGTGAACTCCTCGCCGGATTCCGGATAGGCCAGAAGCGGGCCGCTACAATGCTCGCACAGCACGTCGAGAGCCGGGCCGGTGTCCTCGACCGTCGAATGCATGACCCCGGCGACGGAGCCGCCAACCGCCATGACCTTGGGGATGACGTCGGCGAACATCTCCACATCGCCGCTATGGGGGTACATGAGCACGGAACCGTCATCGCCGGTGCGGCAACTGAAGCCAACCCAACCGGCAGCCCGGTGCTGACCGCGCCCTCGACCGCCGCCGCCGCGCGCTCCGAATGAAGCCTCATCTCAAGCACGATAACATCGACCCCGGCCTCGGCCATGACCTCCTCCTGTTCACGATAGTTGGCCTTGGCGATTTCCATATCGGGGCACCTGCTGGCATCGAGCACGGCGGTGAAGCAGGACAAGGCGCCGGCAATCCACACGGGCCGATCGGCCACCGCGTCGCGGGCCTTGCGGGCAAATTCGACGGCGCGGCGATTGAGGGCCACGGTATCATCGCCCATGCTGGCCGCCTCAAGCACATGGCGGCAGGACGAATAGGTGTTCGCTGCAATGACGTCGGCGCCGGCACGAATGTAGTCTTCGTGCAGGGTGCGCAGGATGTCGGGCCGCGTTTCGGTGGCGGCGGCGCACCATGCCATGCCGTCCATGTCGGCGCCCCGAAGCTGGAGTTCGGTGCCGATGGCGCCGTCGATAATGATGATGTCGCCGCCGTCGTGCCGTTGTTCCAGTGTGGTCACGATGTCACCTCTCGTCTTCCATGGATTGCCGCCGGCCACTGTAGCCGGTTATACCAAGGCGTAGTTATAAAGCCCCCTTTCCGAGGACCAGACATGGCGAGACTTGATCCCCAAGACGTGCGGCGCGTTACCAGCGTAGGCGCCGGGCCCATCGGCGGCGGCTGGACGGCCCATTTCCTGGCCCAGGGCTACGACGTCACCACCTATCTCTACGATGCCGCCGAGGAGGCCGCCCTGCGCCGGCTGCTTGATGTCGCCTGGGCCAGCCTCACGGAAATTGGTCTCGCCGACGGCGCCTCCCTGGACCGCCTGCGGGTCACCACGGACCTGGGCGCCGCGGTCGCCGATGCCGAGTTCGTCCAGGAAAGCGTGCCGGAGAACATTCCTCTCAAGCAGGCGGTCTATGTCCAGCTCGGCGATCTGGTGCCCGACGACGTGGTGATCTGCTCGAGCACCTCGGGCCTCTCGATGACCGACATCGCGGCCAATTGCGCGACACCCGAGCGCGCGGTGGTGGCGCACCCCTTCAACCCGCCCTACCTGCTGCCCCTGGTGGAAATCGTCGGCGGCGAGAAGACCGCGCCGGAGGCTATCGCCTGGACTGCCGACTTCTATCGCCTCAGCGGCAAGGCGCCCCTGGTCATGAAGAAGGAAGTGCCCGGCTTCGTCGCCACCCGGCTGCAGGAGGCGGTGTGGCGCGAGGCCCTGCACATGGTCGCCAACGATGAAGCCACGGTCGAGCAGATCGACTTGGCCATCGTCAACGGTCCAGGTCCGCGCTGGGCCTTCATGGGCCCCTGCATGACCTTCCATGTGGGCGGCGGCGAAGGCGGCATGGCCTACAACCTGGATCAGTTCGGCCCGGCCCTGAAACTGCCCTGGACCCGCCTGGAAGCGCCGGAACTGACCCAGGAACTGCGCGACCGCATGGTTGACGGCTGCGAAGCAATGGCCGGCGACCGCGACTTCGCCGATCTCTCCAAGGAGCAGACGGCAAGCCTGGTCGCCATCGCCAAGGCCTTGAAGACCTTGAAGAAGCCAACCTAGGAATCGAACCGCCGTCCCCGGCAACCGGGAACGGCGGTTCGTCGGATTACCGAACGGGCGCGATCAGGTACCGGCCTGAACTTCGATCAGCAGGTTGTTATACTTCTCGTCCAGACCCGGCTCGACGGCTTCGAAAAAAATGCTGCCGTTGAGCATGTCCTCGGGCTCGGCGAAGCCGAGTTCCTCGAGCCGCGCCTTCGGCACCAGATCGTAGGCCTTGCTGTTCGAGCTTCCATAGCCATAATTGTCGACCAGCCAGGCGCCGGATTCCGGCGAAATCCACGAATCTATCATGTCGTAAGCCGCCTGCTCGTTTTCGATATCCTTGTGCATTACGAAGCCGGCCACCCAGGTGAAGATGCCCTCCTTGGGCACCGCCATGGCCACCGGCAAGCCTTGCTTCTTGAGTTCGACCAAGGATTGGTTCCAGGCGTAGGCGGCGACGATCTCGCCGGCCGCCAGAGCCTGTTCGACCTGGGTCACGTCGGACCAGTAGAAACGCAGAATATCACGCTGCTTGATGGCCATCTTCCTGACCTCGACCAGTTGTTCGTCGGTCAGCGCGAAGATGTTGTCGTAGCCCAGCACCCGGGCCGCGATTTCGACCACGGCGCCGGCGGAATCGTAGAATGCCACGCGGCGGGCATAATCCTCATCGTAGAATATGCCCCAGGATTCGCCATCTCCCTGATACTTAGCATCGACCAGATCGGTACGATAGACGATCGAGCTGTTCCCGAATTCGCTAGGGATGTAGTACTGATCGCCATCGATATTCGCCATGTTCATGTTCTTCAGGCTATCGAACACATGGGGCCAGTTGGTGATGCGCGACGGGTCCATGGGCTTCAAAAAGCCGGCGTCCTTCCAGCGGATTACGTTGTAGCTGCCGGGGTGCATCAGATCGGGGGCGTAGCCGGCCCGGATCTTCTGAAACGACTCCTCCTCCGACGCGATGTAGCTGAATTCAGGCAAGCCACCGTACTTTTTGGCGTATTGGGCGAAAAGAGGCTCGGCGTCGTAGCCCGCCCAGGTGTGATAGTGGACCTCGCGGTCGGCCCGCGCCGAGCGGCCAGCCAATGGCATCATGGCAATGCCGACACCAACCGACGCGAAGGCCTTGGTCACCTCGCGCCGGGTCATTCCACGAAAATCAAACTTTGTCATTCTTGATATCTCCCTTTGGATTGATTCTTGGTCGCCGCGGCGAATGCCTCCTTGTTTCATTACTCGCTCAATCCGCTACGGACGCGGATGATACCGCTTATTGGAACGCGGGTAAGACCTCGTCAACGAACAGCTTAAGAGATTTTTTCTGCTCTGTCATGGGTAGTCCATAGCTGGCGTTGTAGCAAAAGTAGTCGATGCCGAGCGCCTCGTAGGGCTTGAGCTTGGCGATGGCGTCATCGGGCATGCCAAGAATGAGATTCGCCAGGATATTCTCCTCGGTGTAGTCGGCCTGGTTATTCAGTAGCGACGGATCGGGCGTCTGGGGAAAGCCGTTGAGCACCGGCGCCAGTTCGCGGAACAGGTTCTCGAACTGGCCACCCTGGGCAATCACCGCATCAACAAAGGGGCCTCTGTCGCCAGATTTTTCATAGACCCCGGTGTGGCGCATGGTCATGAAGCGGGTGCGCTTGGCGCCGGGGTTATCGGCCAGGGCGGTCTCGAAACGGCCCATATAGTCCTTAACCTCGGCGAACGGCCGGGTAAGAGCCCAGGTCATGATGTCGCAGCCGTTCTTGATCGCCCAGTCGAAGGTGCCGGGATCGCGCGCCGCCACCCAGACCGGCGGATAGGGATCCTGGATCGGTTTTGGGCAAGCGGTGGCCGACGGGAACGACCAGTATTCGCCGTCGTGTTCCACGTCGCCTTTCCATAGATCTTTCAGTAGCGGCAACATCTCCTGCATCATGGGCACGCCGATGTTCTGGTGCATGCCGCCGGCCATGCGGTCGAACTCGCGCTGGTAGGCGCCCTTGCCGATGCCGAACTCAAAGCGGCCGCCGGACAACAGATCGATCATGCCGACCTCGCCGGCGAGCTTGATGGGATGCCAATAGGGCGCCACCACCACGGCGGTGCCGAGACGGATGCGCGTGGTATGAGCCGCCAAATGGGCGAGCAGCTGGAACGGTCCCGGCGCGATGGTCATTTCGATAGCATGATGCTCGGCCGCCCAGACGATGTCGAAACCGCCCTCGTCCGCCATCTGCACCATTTCCGTGACGTGACGCATGACGTCGCGCATATCGGTCACGTCGGTCATCCGCTCAGGGTTGATCACCAGATTGAATCGCATGGCATACCTCGTATTTGGGTGCCCGGCCACTATCGGTCTCGGGTCAATTACAGCCAGTTATTGACGGATTCACAGCATTCGTAAACTTGCAAAAGAGTTGGGTTCGCGTAACATTTACTTCATGGCAAACCTCGGCGCCAAGCTTCCCCCTATGAACAGC
>CAZYDR010000141.1:0-949 GCA_964645285.1 uncultured Alphaproteobacteria bacterium | reverse complement strand
CCGAGCCGATGCGCGAGGGAACGAAAGAACGCATCGAGGCGGCGGCGCGGCAACTCAATTTCACCCATGCCGCCGAGGAACTGAGGGTCAGCCGCGAAGCCATCAGCCGCCACATTCGCAACTTGGAAAGCCACCTCGGCGCGAAGCTGTTCCGCCGCCTCCACCGCACCCTGGAACTGACCGAGGCGGGCCGCGATTTCGAACCCACCGTCCGCCATAGCCTGGAGGCGCTGGCCCAGGCCAGCGAAACCCTGCGCCGGGCCGACCAACTCAACCGGGTGACGGTCGCCACCACTATCGCTATCGCCTCGTTCTGGCTCACACCCCGGCTATCGCGGTTCCGCGCCCGCAGCCCGGACAGTGAAATCCGCGTGACCGTCTCCGACCGCCCGGTAGACATGGTGGCCGACGGCATCGACGTGGGCCTGCGCTACGGCGACGGCCATTGGCCCGGTCTCGACGCCGCCCGGCTGTTCGACACGGATACCTTTCCGGTCTGCGCGCCCGGCTACCTGAAAGACGCCCCGCCGCTGGAAAGCGCCCCGGACCTGCGCCACCAGACCCTGCTGAACCTGGACGGCGACGCCCATTCGTCCGAGGACTGGGCCTGGTGGCTGGCCGGCAACGACGTTGCCATGCCGCCGCCGGGGCGCATGCTCGGCTTCGACAATTACGCCAATGTCATCCAGGCGGCGGTCGATGGCCAGGGGGTAGCGCTCGGCTTCGGCCACATCGTCGACGGCTTGCTGTCCAGCGGCCAACTGATCAGGCCTCTCGACCACGCCCTCAGTAAAGGCTATTCGGTATATCTGGTGGTGCCCACGGAGACGACCCTCAGCGCCAGCAGCCGCGATTTCTTTGACTGGGTCATTGCCGAAGCCGCCGAACAATCAAACTAGGCTCAGGACTCATTGATTGATCCAGAAGATGACGATATCAGCGATACAGA
>CAZYDR010000140.1:0-8545 GCA_964645285.1 uncultured Alphaproteobacteria bacterium | reverse complement strand
CCAAGACCGTACCGGTCCCTCCCCGCGCCGGCTATCGACTTAACGTGTCAATGCCGTTCTTGGATGTTGCCCAAGGTGAGATTGACGGCCTCGAGTATCTGACTACCAATCACCGGCTCGGCCAAGCTCGACACGATACCCCCGCCATAGCGGTTCTGGTCGGCAAACAAGAAGTCGCCGAACAGCCCGATACCGCCACCCTGTGCGGCGCTCTTGGCCCAGAACTTCGGATCATTCATATCGAGCGGCTCGCGGCCCTTGCTTATCTGCGATAGCTGCTCGCCCAGGGCGCCAATGACCAGCTTACATGCCGAGCCTAACCTCTTCCCAGAGCTTGACGTATTTCTCGTCGTACTCTTTCGGTATCGGCTTCAGGAAGTTACCGGTCGCCAGGAAACTCTCGGGATCGGACAGACCGACCTCGGCGACGCGCTCGGGCGAAACCAGGTCGAAGGCCTTGCTGTTGGCCGAGCCGTAACTGTACTCGTCGATGAGATAGGCCCCGGATTCGGGTGACATCATGGCGTCGAGGAAATCGTAGACGCGCTCGTCGCTGCCGACGCGGTAATCAGGACCGGTGAGGACGAAGCCGCAGACCCAGGTGCGCGCCCCTTCCTTAGGCACCATGAATTTCACCGAAAGACCCTCTTCAGTCATCGTCTTGTAGAGAGAGTTCCAGGCGTAGGTGGCGACGAGTTCGCCCCCGGCCATCGCCTGGCCGGCCTCGGCCTGGCTGTCCCAGTAGAAGCGCAGCAACGTGCGCTGCTTCTCCAGCAGCGTCCTGACCTCGGCGAGTTGCGCATCGCTCAGCGACTCGAGGTTCTTGAAGCCGAGCACCATGGCGGCGACTTGTACGCCGGGGTATGGCGCGTCGTAGGTCGCGAGCTTGCCCTTGTAGCGCTCGTCGAACAGCAGGCCCCAGGATTCTTCCTCGATGTCGACGAGGTCGGTGCGATAGAGGATCGACGAATTGCCCCACTCCCATGGAATGAACAGATTATCGCCTGTGGGCGTAAGGGTTTCGTCGAGGGTCGTGAAGGCCTCAAAATAGTCGTTCCAGTGCTTCAGCCGGCCAGTGTCGATCGGTGCGATGATGCCGGCCTCGTACCACATGGTGACGTTGTCGGAACACGGATGGGAGACGTCGGTGCGATAGCCCGCACGAATCTTTTGCATGGCCTCGTTCACGCTGCCGAAGTACCCCATAGTCGGCGGGACGCCGTATTTGTCGATGTAGGACTGGTGAAACTCGGGCAGGTCGTAGCCCGCCCAGGTGAAATAGCTGGCCTCCTCATCAGCAAGGGCTCGGCGCGCCAATAACGGCACGGTCGCGAGACCGAGCCCCAGCGAGGTAAGTGTCCGATTAAACGCGCGTCGATCCATCCGGCCCGATAACAACATATCTACAGGATCACGAGTAATCATGGCTTTCTCCTAAGCGTTGTCAATTCGCTTGTGTTTCGCGAGGCTAGCACCATGGCGCGCAGTCGGCAATGCATGACATTCTCACCGCCTGTGGACGTATACTAAGGAGCACTGACAAGCGAGAACTCCAGCGAGCGCATGATCCCATCATAGCTGTAATCGTACGCTTCTCGGGGGTCGGCACGTCGAACCATTTGCCAATGCCGGTCCTGTCCCGCGGACTGCAGACTTGCATCAGTCGACCGGCCTTTGTGGAAAGAACGTAGTCGGCCTGATTCCTGCCGCGAAGGAAGGGGTTGAGGCGAGACTCCGATAAGCCGAGTCCGTAGACGGGTGCGGTATCATAGTAGCGCACACCGCCCTTCCAGGCCTTGCCCAGGATGGCCTGCGCCTCGTCGTCGCCGATCGCCCGATATAGATTGCCCAATGGAGCGGTGCCGAAACCAAGTTCCGTGAAGGTCAGTCCCCCATTCTCAATGCGCTGCCACGTGCGGGATTTCAAAACCATACGATGTTCTCCCTACGACATTTCCAAGAGAGCTCGGCATCCCAGACTTCAGCAACCCCATACCTCGCGGCGTTCCAATACCGCTACAATCACCGCTACCGCCTCGAAGACACGATCGAGGCACTCGACGATACTCACGATTCGGTGTTTATCGTTTTTGGCAGCGATATCACCTTACCCGAGGGCGAGCGTGGCACCGGCAGGTCGGTGTCCCGCGTCACGGACCCGGCCCTGCGGAACATGTTCCGCGATGCCTGTGCCGAGTCAGTAAGTGGCGGCGTCGCGATCTACCTCGATGGCATGATTAGGACCGCGTCCGATACCAAAGCCGGCTATCGCTGCAACTTCATGCCGGTTCGCTCGGGCTACGAAAACGCCAACATGTACGTATTTGGCGCTTTCGGCATCACGGCCGAACCTGTCAGCGAACGTAACGTCACGTAGGCGATTTGGTCGCGACAGGCGCCCAACCCGAGTTCCAGGCCGCACACGCCGGCCGAACGGGCCGTCCCATGACCACATCATCCAGGTCTCAGAAATTCGATGCCGCGACTACGCTAAATTAACTTTTGTGTGAGACACTCTGGTGCTGAGCCAACAGGCAGGTCGGTCAGGAAGACCGATTCACACCCCAGGTATGGGAAATGGTGGCCCCCGGAGCGCTTGCACTCTGAGTTGACGCGATTTATTCCGGCGTTAGGGTAGGTGACCATGGAACTTCGCAAGAATCTGGCAGTTGTCGTTTTTGTCGCCATACTGGGGTTTGGCGACGCTGGCTTGGCCTCGGTGAATGGGGCCGCGCAATTCATTCACACGCTCGGCAACCAGGCGATCGGGGCATTGCAGGCCCCGAACCTGACCCTTGCCCAGCGTGAGGCGCAGTTCCGCGGCCTGCTTGCCCAGGGCTTCGATCTGCGGTTTATCGGCCGCTTCGTGCTCGGCAAACATTGGCGCGAGGCGTCGCCGGGCGAGAAAAGCGATTATCTCACCCTGTTCAGCGAATACGTGTTGCAAACCTATTCGTCGCGACTCGGCGGCTACGCTGGCGAGACCCTGACCGTGACAGGCGCCCGCCAGGCGAGCGAAAAGGATATCGTGGTGGAGACCCAGATCGACCGTCCCAGCGGGCCGCCGATCCTGGCGGAATGGCGAGTTCGCGTGAAGGATGGGCAATGCCGCATTATCGACGTCGCCGTGGAAGGCATCAGCATGGCGGTGACCCAGCGTTCGGAATTCGGCGCCGTGGTCAAGCGCAACGGCATCCCCGGCCTACTCGCCCTGCTCCGCGCCCGCACCACCAAGATTTCGGCGACCGCGTCGCTTAACTGACCATGCGGCATCACCGAAGAGGAGACACTGAATGAGTCGATCAAGGCAGCCTGGCGGCATTATCAAGCCGTTGACCCGTAAGGCCCTGTTTATGGCAACGGCGTCGCTGATTGCCCTCACCACGCTGCCCTCCCAGGCCGGGTTCGATGCCGGCTGGGAGGCCTACCAGAAAGGCGACTTCGCCGCCGCCCTCGCTGAATGGAAGCCGTTGGCCGAAAACGGCGACGCCCGGGCCCAGTTCAACATCGGCGTCATGTACGACCAGGGCAAGGGCCTCAACCGCGATCATGTAGCGGCGGTCGGCTGGTGGCGTCACGCCGCCGAGCAGGGCTTCGCCTCGGCTCAGCACAATCTGGCCAGCAGCCTGATCGCCGGCGACGGTATTCAACAGGACTACGCGGCCGCCATCGACTGGTTGAAACGCGCCGCCGCCCAGGGGCTCGCCCGGTCGAGCTATACCCTGGGCAAGATGTATCACTACGGTCTCGGCGTCGAAGAGGACAAAGCCGAGGCGTTCGGGTGGATTGTCTCGGCCGCCGCGAACGGCGACTATCGCGCCCAATACAATGCCGCCAAGATGTATCGCGACGGCGATGGCACCGAGATGAATTACGAGGAATCGGTCCGCTGGTACCGCGCCGCCGCCGAGGCGGGCTACGCCAAGGCCCAGGCCGGTCTTGGTCAGCGATACGCCCAGGGCCAGGGCGTCGAGCAGGATATGGTCGCGGCCCTGTACTGGACGACCCTGGCGGCGCGCCAGGGACTTGAGCGGGCCCAGACCGCGCGCGACGACATGCTCACGACCATGAGCGCGGCCGACATCACCGCCGCCGAAGCGCGCGCTGATACCGGTGTCGAAATAACGAACTAGTGGGGATGATCCACTAAACTAATGGGGATGATCCACTAAACACGGGGGCGGGGTAACCATGAGGCGGCACGGCAGACGAGCGACCAGACTTTTCCTTGGCCTAACCATGGTGGCGGTGATCCTGATCGCGGGCGCCCCGGCGCGCGCCGCCGTGGCGCCCGATGTGGTGGCTGCACTTGAGCGCAGCGCCTACGAAGTCGCCGTCCTGGTCCAGACCGACAGCAATCTGGCTGCCAACCTCAATAATCCGGAACTGGCCGCCATCATGATCTCGCGGGCCACCGACCGCGCCGCTGATTCGTTCAGCGCCACGGTGGTTGGACTGGTGGCTCAAAACCCAGCCCAGGCCCAAGATATCCTCGCCGTGGCCAACGGCATGGCGCCGCAATACCGCGACCGGGTCGCCTATGACGTAGCCCGCGCCTTCCCCGGCTTGGCCGGCGGTTATGCGGCGCCGACGGTTCAGTTCACGGCCACGACCTATGATTATGCCGCCCCGGCCTACGCGCCGGTGTACACCGCAACGACGACGACCGACTACGCCAGCGATATGGAGACTTTCGATTCCATGGACGGCGGCGGTGGCGAGGCCGACACGGTCTACGACCCCATCGAGCCGGTCAATCGCGCCATCTTCTTTGTCAACGACCAGATCGACACCTTCCTGCTGCGGCCCCTGGCCTTCGCCTACGGCTGGGCCACCCCGGAGCCCGTGCGGCTCGCCGTGCGCCGCGCCTTCACCAATCTCGGCTCGCCGGCCCGCTTCGCCAACGATCTGCTGCAGTTGGAGATCGAGGACGCCGGCGAAACCGGCGCCCGCTTTCTGATCAATTCCTCGGTCGGCATCGCCGGCCTGTTCGATGTCGCCGAGAACATCGGCCTGCCTTACCATCCATCCGACTTCGGCCAGACCCTGCATTCATATGGTGTCGGCGCCGGACCCTACGTCATGGTGCCGATTATGGGCCCAACCACGCTTCGCGACGGCGCCGGCGGGCTTGTCGACACAGTGTTCGAACCCTTCACCTACATGCTCAACACCTGGCCCGAGGGCCTGGCGCTGGACGCCAGCGAGGGCCTGGTCAAGCGCGAGGAACTGTTCGTGGTGCTCGACGACACCAAGGCCAATTCGGTGGACTATTACGCCGGCATCCAAGCGCTCTACTACCAGGACCGCGCCGTTGACCTGCGCCGCGGCGCTGCCCCTGACAGCACCGCTTTCGACGACGATTTCGCCGCGTTCGAGTAGGGTTCAGTCCTTGAGTCCGGTCTTGCGGAGACCGTCCAGGTAGATTTCAAAATGATCGTCGTTGGCCCAAGTTACAACACTACGGAGATAGTTTCGGGAGAATTCCGGCCTGTGCTCAAGTAGCTCCGCGAGAGCGTCCCGCGCTTCGTCCAAACGGCCGAGGTGGCCGAAAGCCGACGCGAGTTGGGCGTAAGTCCAGTAATTCTGCCTCCCGGCCGGATGGAGAAGTGATCGTTGAGCCCAATCGACGGCGTCTTTGTTGCGGCTGAGCATGACGAGAGCACCAGCGCCGACCAACAGATAGCCAAAGGTCTCCATGCCCCGCGGATTGAGGCGCAGGGCGTCTTCGAAATGCGGGATGGCATCGCCCGGCCTACCGCCGAACATCAAAGCCCAGGTAAAATAGTAATGGGCGGTCGGGTCGTTGGGGCTGAGTTCCGTTGCCCGCAGCCCTTCAGCTATGGCCCGGTCGAAATTGCCCTACGCCAAATAGACCCGCGACAGGACGCCATGGGCATAGGCATCCCTGTCGTCGAGTTCAGTGGCACGCCGCGCCGCCGCGCTCGCCTCCTTCATCGCCTCGGCCGGCGTGAGCCTGAGTCGAGCGCGGATCGAGTTCGATGGCTTTTTGGAACAAGGCCAACGCCTCGCTCTGATCCCCACCGAAACCTTGGTACATCTGCCAGATGCCGCGCAGATAGAGATCCCAGGCATCGAGGCTGGCGACCGGCTTGCGCTGGGCGCGCTCCCTTTCGGCCTCGTCGACCTCGGGCACGATGGTGGTGACGATGGTCCCGGTGATCTCGTCCTGCAGGGCGAAGATATCCTCGAGGTCGCGGTCGAAGCGCTCGGCCCAGATGTGGTGATCGGGGCGCGCCTCGATAAGCTGAGCCGTGATGCGCACCCGGTTTCCCGCCCGGCGCACGCTGCCTTCGAGGATGTAGCACACGCCCAGCTCGTCCGCGACCTTCTTGAGATCGGTCGCGCCGCCCTTGTAGGTGAAGCTGGAGTTGCTCGAAATCACGAACAGCCAGCGGACCTGGGCGAGCGCGGTAATGATGTCCTCGGTGATGCCGTCGGAGAAATATTCCTGATCCGGGTCGTTCGACATGTTGGTGAAGGGCAGCACGGCAATCGACGGCTTTGAGGGAAGTGGCAGAGACGCGGCCGGCGCGACCTCGCCGCTCCGCACCCGGTAGACCCGGATCGGCTTGGCAATGTTCTTGAAGGTCTGCACGCTGAGATCTTCGAACTCGGCTTCGAGCTTACCTTCGATTTGGCGACAAACATCTTCCGACACGGAAACGCCGCCGTTCTCGGCACCTTCCTGGAGGCGCGCCGCGATGTTGACGCCATCGCCATAGATATCGTCACCGGCGACGATGATGTCGCCGAGGTGGATGCCGATGCGCAGGGTGATGCGTCGATCCGCCTCGACCGCGTCGTTGGCTTCGGCGATAGCGCGTTGAGCCTCGATGGCACATTCGGCCGCATTGACCGCACTGGCGAACTCAACCAGGGTGCCGTCGCCCATGAGCTTGACCACACGGCCGTGATGAGCAGCGATGACCGGGTCGAATATCTCGGCCCGTAGCGCCTGCAGGCGCGCCAGGATGCCGGCCTCGTCGGCCCCCATGAGCCACGAATAGCCGACCACATCGGCGCTCAAAATCGCCGCAAGCCTGCGCTCTGTACCAGAACTAACCACTCAATCTCCGCCCCTTTGAAATCAACCGTTTCACGACTGTAGTGAGTGCGGTGAACGGCTGTCAAATCGGCAGCTTAGCGGCAACGGTGAACAATTCTCTTGCGTCACCGCCGCCGATTGGGCATTTAGCGCCAACCAATCACCATGTTCGCGGCAGTGACGCCGTAAAAGGACCACAATGACCGAAAATTTGCATCATTTCATCGGCGGCGAGCGCGTCGCCGGCGCCAGCGGCCGCTTCGGCGATGTCTTCAATCCCGCCACCGGCGAGGTTTCCAGCCAGGCGCCCCTGGCCTCGGCCGCCGAGGTTCGCAAGGCGGTCGAGTCGTCCCTCGCAGCGCTGCCCGGCTGGGCGGCGACCACGCCGATCGCCCGTGCCCGGGTGATGTTCAAGTTCAAGGAACTGTGCGACGCCCATATGGACGAACTCGCCACCCTGATCTCGAAGGAGCACGGCAAGACCCTGGATGACGCCAAGGGCTCGGTCCAGCGCGGCATCGATGTTGTCGAGTTTGCCTGCGGCATTCCGCAAATGCTCAAGGGCGAGTTCTCGGCCAATGTAGGAACCGGCGTCGACGCCTATTCGACCCGCCAGCCGGTCGGCGTCTGCGCCGGCATCACGCCGTTCAACTTCCCGGCCATGATGGCCATGTGGATGTTCCCCATGGCGCTGGCCTGCGGCAACACCTTCGTGCTCAAGCCGTCGGAGAAGGACCCGTCCTGCGGCCTGCGCCTCGCCGAGTTGATGCTCGAGGCGGGGGCGCCGGCCGGCGTCTTCAACGTGGTCAACGGCGACAAGGAGGCGGTCGACGCCATACTTGCCGACCCGGACGTCGCCGCCATCAGCTTCGTCGGCTCGTCCGCCGTCGGCGAGTACGTCTACCACACCGGCACGGCGCACAATAAGCGGGTCCAGGCCCTGTGCGGCGCCAAGAACCATATGATCATCATGCCCGACGCCGACCTCGATCAGACGGCCGATGCGCTCATGGGCGCCGGCTACGGCTCGGCCGGCGAGCGCTGCATGGCGGTGGCCGTGGCGGTGGCCGTGGGCGACACCGTGGGCGATGCCCTGGTCGAGCGCCTGACACCCCGCATCGCCAGCCTCAAGATCGGTCCCTGGGACGATCCCGACGCCGATATGGGTCCGCTGGTCATCCAGGAGCACTACGACAAGGTCAAGGGCTACGTCGATCTCGGCGTCGAGGAAGGCGCCGAATTGGTGGTCGACGGCCGCGGGCTTTCGCTGCAAGGCTACGAGGGCGGCTATTTCATGGGCGGCTCGCTGTTCGACCGGGTGACCACCGACATGCGCATTTACAAGGAAGAGATTTTCGGTCCGGTGCTCTCGGTGGTGCGGGCCGACGACTACGAAAGCGCTCTGACCATGGCCAGCGACCACGAGTACGGCAACGGCGCCGCCATCTTCACCCGCGACGGCGACGCCGCCCGCGA